>NZ_JBFTJJ010000002.1:0-490261 GCF_056395365.1 Variovorax sp. 10L421 | reverse complement strand
TTACCGATATGCGGCGCCTCAGCACGTGCAAACGAGGTCACTCGCGACAATTCGCTTGCTGGGGGCATCGAGACCCATCAGGACACTCGCTAACGCGAGGGTCCGGCATACTGGGCGCGATGAGGGCGTTTCCACACAGCCTCGGCCGATAGTACCCATTCGCGCGAGCCCGTCGAATGTCGGCAACTCGCTGCAAAACCGCCTCTCACACGGCCGTCACGACCACCTCATCCTCGGGCTTTCAACTTGACGGACTCTCCAAAGAACACGGACATTGCCCCTGCTTCGTGATGAGCGAGGCCGGATTTAGCAGCCCGCTGACATCCTGCGACGAAAGCCGCAGTCACCGCACATGGTCCGCGGCTTTTTCGTTCGTGCCTCTTTTTTAGGCGGATCGAACGGGAGGGCTCGCGCCCTGCCGGTTTCCGCAAGGATGTCCCGGTCTGTCAACCCGTTCGAGCTGCCGCTCTCGTTTGACAGCAGGTGCTGGTTGTTGCAAATCGACATCCTTGGAGGCCCATGGCCCATGCTTCAAACGCTGGCTGCTTCTGCACGCCTTATTGTCCTACCGCCCAATTCAAATCCTTCGAATTGGTATAAGCCGAGCGGCTCCCCCCCTCCCAACAAAGCCAGGCCGCATTCCTCAACGACGCACGCGACGCCGTGCAAGGTGCACACACGCTGGTCCAACTGCTCGCCTGGGACGAAGACCGCCGCGATGCCGCCTTATCCGACGCAGACCCTGCACCGCTCTTCGACACATGCCAGCGCAGCGCGCTGCAGCGGTTTCTCTCGGTGTCGCTGGGCCTGCTTCATGCCCGCATCGAAAGCCAGTGCGAGGCGCTGACGCAGGAGGGTACCTTGCGCGCCGCCTGACAGCTTGTGCCCCCTCCATGCGGCGCGCAGAATCACGGCCCCGCGTTGGAGGAATTGACCATGACGATTCCGTACTTTGTCCTGACGCCTGACCGGCGTGAAGTTCCTCTGAACGTGCTCGGCACGCAGGTGACGGTGCTGGCGTCGAATGCGACGACGCAGAGCTATGGCATCACTTTCCAACGGGGTGACGAAGGCACGGGGCCGCCGCCGCACAGCCACGACTGGGACGAAGCCTTCTACGTCCTCGGAGGCGAGGTCGAGTTTCTCTGCGACGGCCGCGCGCACATGTGCCAGCCCGGCACGCTCGTCCATGTACCGCGTGGAACGGTGCATGGCTTTCACTACGGCAAGGGCGGCGGGCAGATGCTCGAGATCACCGGGGAGGGCGCCTTGGCCGCCCAGATGTTCACCGCGATCGATCGCGAGATTCCGGTGGGGCCGCCTGATATTCCGAAGCTGCTGGAGGTGCTCGAGCGGAATGGGATTGCCGTCGCAGCCTGACCGGGAGGCGGCCGTAGCCGGGCGGTCGCTTGCCGAGGCCAGACTGTGCCGCAGTGCGCATGGCATACGAATGTTGTATGATGCGCATCATGCGAAATACCAGGCCCAATACCCGAGCTGCCGCCAAGGATGCAACGCATGAGCGCATCGTGTCCGTGGCAGCCCGCGCGATCCGTCGCAGCGGCTACGACGGGACCGGGGTCTCGGACATCATGAAGGAGGCCGGCCTGACGCACGGGGCCTTCTATGCCCACTTCGCATCGCGTGAGACCATGCTGGCCGAAGCGGCGGGGAGGGCGTGCGCAGAGTCCGCCGCCGCCGCGGCCGACGTCGTGGCCAGCGTGCCCCCCGGCACTGCGCTCGCATCCATGCTGAGCGCCTATCTCTCCAGGGAGCATCAGGAGAACGCCGACATAGGTTGCCCCCTGGCCGCGCTGGGTTCCGAGACCTCGCGGCAGGCTCCCGAAGTGCGCCGTGTAGCGACCCGGCACATCAAGGAAATGATCGACCTCGTCGCCCGCCAGTTGCCGGACTGGGGACAGCCCGGAGCCCACGAACGGGCCCTCGTGACCCTCTCCACCATGGTGGGCGCCTTGCTGCTGGCGCGTGCTGTCGACGAGCCTGCGCTGTCTGACAGCCTGCGCGAGGCCGCGCTCAAGCACCTGACCTCCGTCGGCAACTGAATCCGTTGATGGATGGATGCCGCCCTTTCGTTTGCCTTTAAATATGATGATCATCATGCCAAATGAAGTGTTTATTGACGGAGAAACAAGGAAGGCCATGAAAGCATTTGTGTTGGAGCGCTACGGGAAAAAGAGCGCGTTGCGGTCGGCGGAAATGCCGACCCTCGAATTGCGCGATGACGAAGTCCTGGTCGAGGTTCATGCCGCCGGCGTGAACCTGCTGGACGCCAAGATCAGGGACGGAGAGTTCAAGCTCGTCCTGCCCTACCGCCTGCCGCTCGTCCTGGGCCACGACGTGGCCGGCGTCGTGGTCGAGGTGGGCCGGCGTGTGCAGCATTTCAGGCCGGGCGACGAGGTGTATGCGCGGGCGGATGACTTCCGGATCGGCACCTTCGCCGAATTCGTTGCGGTCAAGGAGGCATCGCTTGCGCTCCGGCCCAAGGGTCTCACGATGGTCGAAGCCGCCTCCATCCCCCTGGTGGGCCTGACGGCATGGCAGGCGCTGGTCGAGAAGGCCGAGCTGAAGAAGGGGCAGAAGGTCTTCATTCAGGCGGGCTCCGGCGGCGTGGGCACTTTCGCCATCCAGTTGGCCAAGCATCTGGGCGCAACCGTCGCCACGACGACGAGCGCAGGCAACGTCGCGCTTGTGAAGAGCCTGGGCGCAGACGTGGTCATCGACTACAGGACGCAGGACTTCGAGGATGTCCTGCGCGACTACGACGTGGTCTTGAACAGCCAGGATGGCAAGACGCTCGAGAAGTCTCTTCGCGTGCTCAAGCCCGGCGGAAGGCTCATCTCCATCTCCGGGCCGCCGGACCCCGAATTCGGCAAGGAAATCTCGGCACCCGGGTTCGTGAAGCTGGTCATGCGGCTGCTGAGCTCGGGCATCAGGCGAAGGGCGAAACGCCGAGGCATTGGCTATTCGTTCCTCTTCATGAGGGCGAATGGAGGCCAACTGCGCGAGATCACCCGGCTCATCGAGGCCGGGGCCATCCGGCCCGTGATGGACCGGGTCTTTCCTTTCGAGGCGACCAACGAGGGCCTGGCCTATGTCGAGTCTGGCCGCGCGAAGGGCAAGGTCGTCATCAAAGTCAAGTGAACCCGATTCCCAACCAACTCATTTTTTGGAGTCTCCCATGAAGATCGAAAACGCTGTCGTCCTCGTCACCGGAGCCAATCGTGGCATTGGCCTGGCCTTTGCACGCGAGTTGCTCGCCCGTGGCGCCCGCAAGGTCTACGCCGGTGCGCGCGACCCCGTCACCATCACGCAAGCCGGTGTCCAGCCCCTGCGGCTCGACGTCAACAAGCCGGAAGACGTCGCAGCCGCCGCGGAGCTGGCCTCGGACGTGACGCTCGTGATCAACAACGCCGGCATTGCACAGCCTGGCGGCTTTCTCGCAGCCGACAGCGAAGACGTTGCGCGGCGCATCTTCGAGACCAACTTCTTCGCCGTGCTGCGCATGAGCAAGGCCTTTGCGCCGATCCTCAAGGCCAACGGCGGTGGCGCATTGCTCAACGTGTTGTCGGTCGCCTCGTGGGTGAACGGCGGCGAACTGGGCGCCTATTCGGCCAGCAAGTCCGCGGCCTGGTCGCTTACCAATGCACTGCGCAACGAACTGGCGGCACAGAAGACGCAGGTGCTGGGGCTGCACATGGCCTACGTCGATACCGATCTGACACGCGGGTTCGAGGTGCCGAAGTCCAGCCCGGAGGAAATCGTCAAGCGCGCGCTCGACGGACTTGAATCGGGTCTCGACGAAGTGCTGGCCGATGAACTCACCCTGCAAGTCAAGCGCGGGATGACGGCGGACAGACCCAGCTACCTGCCGCAGGCCTCCTGAGGTGTTTCGGTTGCACGCCGACTTCCTGAGCAAGGCGCTTGCGTTCCTTGCGCGATGACCGGCGGCGGACCGCCTGCCGTGCACAATCTGCCCCAGCATGCGAATCCACGAACTGAAACGCCGACTGCGCGAAGCCGGAGCCGGCCCCAGCCACGAACAACGCATCCTGCGGCTTTGGTCCCATGCGCTGCCCCGGGACAGCGGCAGGCGCCTGCCGGGGACCTTCTTCCCGTCGTCGTTGCTGGCTGCCTTGCCGTCCATCGAAGCCGAGCTTGCTGGGCTGGCGCGCATCCATGCGGTGCATCCCGGTGCCGATGGTTCAGAGCGGCTGCTCGTGGCCCTCGCGGACGGCCAGACCGTGGAGAGCGTGCTTCTGCCCCGCGATGGCCTGTGCGTCTCCTCGCAGGTCGGATGCGCCGTCGGGTGCCAGTTCTGCATGACCGGCCGCGAAGGCTTGCTGCGCCAGGTGGGAAGCGCCGAGATCATTGCCCAGGTCGCCCTCGCGCGCATGCGGCGGCCGGTGCGCAAGGTGGTGTTCATGGGCATGGGCGAACCGGCCCACAACCTCGACAACGTGATGGAGGCGATCGACCTGCTCGGCACGGTGGGCAACGTTGGCCACAAGAACCTGGTGTTCTCGACCGTGGGCGATCCACGCGCGTTCGAGAGGCTGCACCAGGAACGCGTGAAGCCTGCGCTGGCTCTTTCTTTGCACACGACCAGGGCCGATCTGCGCCGCAAGCTCCTGCCGCGCGCGCCGAACATGACGCCCGAGGAACTGGTCGCCGCAGGCGAGCGCTATGCGCGTGCCACCGGCTACCCGATCCAGTACCAGTGGACCCTGCTGGAAGGCGTCAACGACGGGCAGGATGAGATCGAAGGCATCGTCCAGCTGCTCTCCGGCAAGTACGGCGTGCTGAACATGATTCCCTTCAACGCGGTCGACGGCGTGGCGTTCAGCCGCCCGTCGTGGGAGCGTTGCGAACAGATGGCTCGCACGCTGCACGAACGGGGCATCCTGACGAAGCTGCGCAATTCAGCCGGCCAGGATGTCGACGGCGGATGCGGCCAGTTGAGGGCGCGCGCAGCCGAAGTGCAGGTGCTGTTTCGAAAGACCGAAGACCGGCGTTAGGTCGACCCGCCCGCGTCCGGGTGCTGCAGCTTCACCGAGATCCCGTAAAGAGCCAGCATGCCGAGCACATGCCCGATGGCGACGCCTGGCTCGCCTGATTCGATCCGTGCGATGGTCTGGACGTGAACGCCCAGGCGTGCGGCAGCGGCGGCCTGGCCCTCGCCGGCACTGGTGCGCGCCAGCTTGGCGGCGGCGCCCAGCTCCTTGATCGCCAGAATGGCGTCGCCCCCGATGTCTGCGGAAATTCGTTTGCCTTTGGCCATTTCCGCATTGTCACCGCAGAGAATCCCCGCATGCCCCACGCCGTTTCCCTCCTTCGCGCCGCGCGCCTGGCGCGAAGCGCCAAACCCTTTCTGGCCCGCGGGGGCTTCAAGCGCGAGCGCTGCGCCGGCTGCCGGCTGGTGCCCAGCCACTGCATGTGCGCAGTGCGCCCGTCGGTGGCAACACGCGCTGGGGTGTGCCTGCTCATGGCCGACATCGAGCCGCTCAAGCCGACCAACACGGGTTGGCTGATTGCCGACGTGGTGGCCGATACCTTCGCCTTCGGCTGGATGCGCACCGACACCGACCCCGCGCTGCTGGCCTTGCTGAACGACCCTCAGTGGCAACCGTACGTGGTGTTCCCGGGGCAGTACGCGGCGCCCGAGCGGGTGGTCGCCAGTGTCTCGTCGCCCGACCCGACCCGTGCCGGCACTGCCAAACGCCCGCTCTTCATCCTGTTCGACGGGACCTGGGCCGAGGCGCGCAAGATGTTCAGCAGGAGCCCTTACCTCGACCTGCTGCCCGTGCTGAGCCTGCAGCCGGAGCAGATCACGCAATACAAGCTGCGCCGCTCCGGCCGCGACGATCATTTCTGCACGAGCGAGGTGGCCGCGCTGTGCATGAACCTGGCAGGTGAACACGCCGCCGAGCAAACGCTGGGGGCCTATCTCGCGGTCTTCACGCACCACTACCTGAGTGCGAAGAAGCAGCAGCCCATTGCATGGGATGGGGCTGCGCATCAGCGGCTGCGCGAGCTGTCCGCTCTCCCGCTTTCATGAACCGCGCCGGCCGCTGATGGGCGCATGCAGCGCCATCAGCCCGGCCACCCAGTCGATGAACACGCGCAGCTTGGCGCTGACGTGCCGGTTCGGCGGAAACGCGATGTACAGCGGCATCGGGTCGAGCTGCCAGCCCTCGAACAGAGGTACCAGTTCCCCGTTCGCCACGTGCGCCTTGGCCAAGTAGTCGGGTAGCCAAAGGATGCCGAGTCCGGCCAGACCAGCCGCGAGGTAGGCATTGCCGTCGTCGACCGACAGCACGTAGCGGCCCTGCACCCCGATGTGCTCGCCATCGCGGCGCATGGTGTACGGAAAAGTCTTGCCGTTGCGCGACCACAGGAAGCCCACGATGCGGTGATGCGTGTCTTCCAGGTCCTGAGGGTGCGAGGGCGTGCCGGCGAGTTCCAGGTAGCTCGGCGCCGCATACACGCCGAGCTGCAGATCGCCCACGCGGCGTGCCATGAGCGACTGGTCGGTGAGTTCGCCGCCGCGCACCACGCAGTCCACGTTCTCGCCGATCAGGTCCACCATGCGATCGCTCACGCCCATGTCGAGCTGGATGTCGGGGTAGCGCGCGTGGAACGCCGGCAGCGCCGGCACCAGGATCGTGCGCGCCAGCGGGCTGGGCACGTCCACGCGCAGCCGGCCCCTGGGCGATGCCGAGGCGCCCGAGAGGCTGGTCTCGGCATCGTCCATGTCGGCCAGCAGGCGCACCACGCGCTCGTAGTAGGCCGCGCCGTCGGCAGTGACGTTGACCTTGCGCGTCGTGCGGTTGAGCAGCTTCACGCGCAGCCTCGCTTCGAGCTGCTGCACCAGCTGCGTCACGCTGGTCTTGCTCATGTGAAGCGTCTCGGCCGCCTTGGTGAAGCTGCCTGCTTCCACCACGCGGGCGAAAGCCTGCATTGCATCGAAACGGTCCATGGTGCTGCTCCTGCGGATGCGCGGATTGTTTGGGTTCTGCAAACAGTGATTGTTGGCCTTGCCCGTTTATCCGGGAGGCGCGGTTCCCTAAAGTCCCTCCATCGTTATTTCTTCGGGAAGGCCGTCCATCCATGACTCAGCGCGACGTCGTTTTTCCACCCGGGCGCCAGGCGCTCTACGAAAAGAATCGCTACTCGCCGGCGATCCGGTCCAACGGCTTCCTGTTCGTGTCGGGGCAGGTCGGCAGCCGCCCCGACGGCTCGCCGGAGCCCGATCTGGAGGCGCAGGTCCGGCTGGCGTTCGAGAACCTGAATGCGATCCTTGCGGCGGCGAACTGCACGTTCGACGACGTGGTCGACGTCACGGTGTTCATCGTCGATCCGGAGTCGAATTTCGAGACGGTCTGGAAGGTGGTGCCGGAGTACTGGGGCGGAGCGCCGCACCCGACGCTGACGGGGATCGGGGTGACGTGGCTCTACGGATTCCAGTTCGAGATCAAGGTGATTGCGAGGCTGCCGGAGAACAATGAGGGCTGAGCCCTGCGCTCGCCACGGGCCGCCCGGCCGCCTGCATGGGAGCGATCTCAGCGGATGGGCTTATGGTGACCTGCGCGGAGCTGGCTTGCGCGCTGGCCTTTCAGGTAGCCGGTCACGAGGCGCGCACCCTCGTCGATGAGCGCTTCCATCCGATCGTCGGTCAGAACCCTGGAGTGGTGCAGCACCGCGTTGTGCGTCAACGCCTCGATCGTGGTGACACATACAAACGATGCGAGCTCCAGGTCGTCGACGCCGAGTTCGTCCCGGGCTCCTTCTAGATAAGTACTGAACAGGCTGAAATTTTCACGACTGAAGGTTTCCAGCTTCTCCAGCTTTCCCACGCGCGGGATCTGTTCGGCGAGCACCCGATGCAGTTGGGGGTCGAGACGGTGGGCCTCTACCGCGACAGCGACGAACCTGCGCATCACCTGGTCCAGCGGCTGGCTCGAGACCTCGCTCAGCTCGCTGCGCACCATCTGCATGATCTGCTGCTGGTGGCGCTCGATCACGGCGGCGACGAGTGCCTCCTTGCTGGGGAAATATTGATAGAGCGAGCCGATGCTCACCCCCGCAACCTCCGCGATGCGGTTGGTGCTGGCCTTGTCGAAACCATCCTTGACCAGAATGCGAGCAGTTGCCTCGATCAGGTTGTCCACGGTCGCGCGCGATCGCTCCTGAATGGCGGTTTTCCTGGGCCGGATGACTGGTTTTCTCGTCATTTTCAGATGCCATCAATGCGAGTATGAAAAGCGAATGATCGCTCATATTCTGAGTGGGCGCGGACAGGCAGCGCAACTTCCTGCATGTAAGACCCGTGGCGCGCAAACCCCTCAGGAGACCATGACATGGACGACACACTGCATCACCTCTTCAGATACAAGGCTTGGGCAAACGACCAGCTGTTGACCGCGCTGGCCCGGCTTGGCGACAGCTCCTCGATCACCGCATTGGCCATCAAGGCCTTGAGCCACACCTATGTGGTCGACCGGATATTCGCCGCTCACATCAGGCGGGAAGCTCACGGGTACGCATCGGCCAACTTGAGCGAGATGCCAACGCTGGAAGATCTGTCCACCGATCTCCGGAGAAGCGATCAGGAATACGTCGACTATGTGTCGACGCTCGATCTCGACCAACTGGCCGAACGAATCGACTTCGCGTTCACCGACGGCGCACAGGGGCGCATGTCCCGCGAGGAGATGCTCATGCATGTTGTCACGCACGGAGCAGGCCATCGTGGACAGGTCAGCGCGGTGATGCTGCTCAACTCGGTTCCACCGGCCAGGGATGGCTTCACGACGTACCTGCACGAGGCGCAGGCGTCGGCGAGAGGGCGGCTTGCCTCTGGAGCGTAGTGAGTTGCGAGGTCCGCTCCGGGCCTGCTTGACGATGCCCCGCACGGTTTCTGGAGACAATGACCCCGCTCGAAGCCAAGCACGAAGGGATCAAGATGTCAGCTGACGACTGGTGGAAGTGCGGAATCGTCTATCAGGTCTACCCGCGTTCGTTCCAGGACAGCAACGGCGATGGCATCGGAGACCTCGACGGAATCCGCGCCCGGCTGGATCATCTGGTCTCGCTCGGCGTCGACGCCGTCTGGATCTCGCCGATCTATCCCTCGCCGATGGCCGACTTCGGCTACGACATCTCCCATTTCTGCGACATCGATCCGTGCTTCGGCACGCTCGATGGCTTCGATGCGCTGGTGCAGGAGGCCCATGCGAAGGGGCTCAAGATCATCCTGGATTTCGTGCCCAACCACACGTCGGACCGGCATCCGTGGTTCGTGCAAAGCCGCAGCGCGCGCAGTGATGCGCGGCGCGACTGGTACATCTGGCGCGACCCGGCGCCCGACGGCGGGCCGCCCAATAACTGGCTCGGCAATTTCGGCGGCCCGGCCTGGAGCTTCGATGCGGCCACCGGGCAGTACTACGCCCATTCGTTCCTGAAGGAGCAGCCCGACCTCAACTGGCGCAACCCCGAAGTACGCGCCGCGATGTACGAGGTGCTGCGTTTCTGGCTTCGGCGCGGCGTCGACGGATTCCGCGTCGACGTGCTCTCGCAGATCGTCAAGGACGCGCAGTTCCGCGACAACCCGCCGAATCCGGATTTCGTCGAAGGGCAGGACCCGTTTCTTCGCTGGACGATGCTTCACAACACGGACCTGCCGGAGGTGCAGCCGATCGTGGCCGAGATGCGCCGCGTGGTCGACGAGTTCAGCGATGCACACTCGTCGCGCGTGCTGATCGGCGAGCTCTACCTGCCGCTCGCGCGCCTGGTCGCCTACTACGGCCTCAACGCCCAGGGCGTGCTCGAAGGCGTGCAGCTGCCCTTCAACTTTCAGCTGATCGCGACCGAGTGGCAGGCGGCGCGCATCGACCGCCTGGTGCGCGACTACGAAGCCGCCTTGCCCGCCGGCGCCCAGCCGAACTGGGTGCTGGGCAATCACGACAGGTCCCGCATTGCAAACCGCGTCGGGCCACGGATGGCGCGGCTCGCCGCCATGCTGCTGCTCACGCTGCGCGGCACGCCCACGCTCTACTACGGCGACGAGATCGGCATGACGGACGTCCCCATTCCTGCCGACGAAGTGCAGGACCCGTTCGAGAAGAACAGGCCCGGCATGGGCCTGGGCCGAGACCCGGAGAGAACGCCCATGCAGTGGAGCGCCGAAGCGCACGCCGGCTTCACGACGGGAATCCCGTGGCTGCGCCTCGCATCCGACTGGCACATGCACAACGTCGAAGTGCAGTCGCGCGATCCGGGCTCCATGCTGGCGCTCTACAAGCGCCTCATCGCGTTGCGCCGCGCGCAGCCTGCGCTGCACCGGGGCAGCTACGAAGCGCTTGAAGCCGGGGACGAGATGCTCGCCTATGCGCGCGAGAGCGACGGACAGCGGCTGGTGGTGATATTGAACTTCGGCGCCACCTCGGCGCCGGTGTCGCCGGCGCTGTTGCCGCGCCAGCCGATCGTGCTGGCATCGACCGATCCTGCGCGCGCCGGATCGATCGAAGGGCCCTTGGTGCTGGCGCCTTGCGAAGGTGTCCTCATCGGCGCGGTGAGCGACAAGGGCCCGACGACACGATGAGGGATCAAGGCTCGCCGGTCGGGATCTCGACGTAGCTGCGCGCATGCCAGCGCACGCGCACGGGCCATTTCGCGTCGGCAATGGTTTCCGAGTTCACGTCCTTGCCGCTGCCGTAATTGACCTGCCGGTCGGGGCGCCTGTTGAGGCCGATCACCAGCACGATGCGGCTGCCCGCCGCGAGCCTGCAAGCGGTGACCCGCTCGGTGGTGAAGGCCAGCAGCTGGCGCTCGCCGGCCCGAAGAAGCCGGCGGCGCACGCGATGGCCGGCGTAGCTCGCGCGGAAGTCGTAGGGGTCGAACAGCAGCTGGTATTCGCCGCTCGCCGTCTGCTCGTACAGCGAGATGCGGAAGTCCACGTCCTGCCGCGAGGGCGTGATGTCGAACACGCCGCGCAGGCTGCCGGCGATCTCGGTGTCCGAAGGCAGCGGGTCACTGACAAAGCTGATGCCGTTGCGCGTCGGCACTTCCTTCACGCGCAGCGCGTCGGGCCACGGCATGCCCACGTCGCGCCGATCGGCGAGATCGACCGAGAGCCGCGCGCTGCCACCGCCTTCGGACGGCGACGGCAACAGGCGGTGCGGGTCGTCGCGCCCATTGGTGTCGAGATAGAGGCGCAGCGGCGCGCGCTCCTGCGCGTCCAGCATCGGCACATGGCGCCACTGGTCCGCGCCCATCACCTGGTAGTTGATGCGATCCAGCAGCAGGGAAGGCTTGTTCGCGCCCTTCAGGATGTGGTCGAGCCATTGGTAGCGCAGCTCGGGCAGGTCGACGCGCGCGACGGGGTCCAGCGTGTAGCCGCGCAGCGTCGGCGCCGTGCCGCGGCGGATCGAGGTCGCGTCGTAGGGGCCAAGCAGCAGCGTCGTGTCGGCCTGCGGCCGGTTGCGAAGATGCTCGTGGTGGAAGTAGAGCGCGCCGGCGTCGGCGCCGTAGTAGCCGGCGAAGCTGAGCACCGGGATGTCGATGCGCGCGAACTGCTCCGCCGACGGCAGGAACTTCTGCCAGTAGCGGTCGTGGCTCGGGTGCGTCAGCCAGGCGCGGATCAGCCTGCTGCGCCTGCCCAGCAGGACGCGGTCCACGTCCCAGTAGGGGCGATTGCCGCGATGCCAGCGCGCGTCGAGTGCCTGCCATACCGCGTCCGGGCCGGCGTCGGCGTCGATGCCGGCCTGCAGGGGCTCGGCATCCGCGTGCTCCTGCGCCCAGCGGACCATGGCGTTGCGGAAGATCTGTCCGGCCATCGGGAAGTCGATGCCCGGCGCCATCGGCGCGATGGTGGCGATGGCCTTGAGCGCCGCCGGCCTCCTGCGCGCGGCGGCCCAGGCGGCGTAGCCGGAGTAGCCGTCGCCGAGCATGGCAACGCGGCCGTCGCTCCACGCCTGCCGGGCGATCCAGTCGATGACGGCGGCGGCATCTTCGCCGTCGCGAATGAAGGGCCACACGGCGCCCTTGCCGTCGGGCGTGCGTCCGCGCACGTATGCCGTGACGCCGATGTAGCCCCTGGCGGCGCTGCGCCTGGCGTCGTCCTCGGCCGGGTCGAGCGTGAAGCGCAGCAGCGTCGACAGCGCGCCATCCATGCGGCCGGGCCGGACCACGCTGGCATGGATGACGCCGCCCCGCACGGGAATCCTGACGTCGGCCTCCGCCACGTAGCGGCTGCCGTTTTGCGCGGCGAACAATTCGGGCAGCAGCGCACTGAAGCTGCGGCGCGACTGGAACGAGAGCCAGGTTCGCACGAGCGCCAAGGCCTCGGCCTCCGGCAGGCTGCCCTTCGCGCGCCAGAGATCGAAGGCCTGGCGCAGCGGCTCCCTGTATGTAGCCGGCGGAATCTCGAGCCGCGCCATGACGGCCTGGGCCTGCGCGTTGTCGAGCGGCGACACCAGCTCATGGAACGAGCGCGCGTAGGCTTCGGCGAAGCCGAGGCGCCCGTCCGCCTCGAGCATGCGCGCATTCGCATAGATGCCATCGAGGATCGCACGCTCGACCAGGCCGTCGAAGGGCTTGCCCTGGCGCCGGTCGCGCAGGGAGCGGCTGCTGTCGTAGGCCGCACGGTAGGCGCCGCTGACGATCTGCAGGGCGGTGACGTTGGCCAGGAAGGAGTCGGTGTCCGCGTCCTGGTACACCGGCAGGATGCGCTCGGCCAAGTCCCGCATCAGGTCCGCAGCGGCGGCATCGTCCGGGTCGCGCGGCGGCCGGAAGCCGAAATCAGCCGCCCGGGACCCGGTGGGCCAGGCGGGGAGCGCAAGAGCCAGCCGCATGAGGGCGCGGCGCGCACGGCTGACGGTTGGCAGGGGGCGTCTCATGGTCGCTGCTCCTCGGGCACGGCGTGCGGCGCTTTGACCAGATGAACCACCTGCGTGAACAGCCGGTCGTGCGCCTCGCCGGCCGAGCCTATGTGAATGATGCCCGTGTGGGTGAGCTTGCCAAGCACGCCGATGATGAGTTCGAGCGTGTCGTCGTCGAATGCGCTGAAGGCCTCGTCCATCACCAGCCAGGGCGGCGCCTGCAGCACCACGCGGGCGAAGCCCAGCCGCAGCTGCTCGTCCATGCTGAGCTCGCTTTCCCAGCGGCCCTTCCTGTCAAGCAAGGGTTCCAGGCGCTGGAGGCCCACGCTTGCCAGCGCGGCCACCATGGCATCTCTGGGATAGGTCGTCGGCTCCATCGCATACGACAGCACTTCGGCCAGCGTGCCGCGGGGAATGTAGGGCGTGCCGCGCGGCATGTAGTGGATCGTCTCGCCGCCCGGCCGGCGCACCGTGCCGGAGCCCCAGGGCCACAGGCCCGCAAGCGAGCGGAACAGCAGCGTCTTCTCGGCACCCGGCGTGCCGAGGATCAGCACGCGCTGGCCGCGGTGCACGACCAGGCCCGAAACGTCCAGCCGATCGTGGCCGCTCCAGGAGCGAACCTCCAGCGCTTCGATCGCGAGCGTTCCGCCTTCGCCTTCCTCGTAGGCGATGCGACTGCCGCTCGCCCGTGCCTCCAGATCGGACGCCAGCATCCGGCGCAGGTCGGTCACGCGCAGCAGCGTGGCGCGCCAGTCGGCAATGATGCTGAAGTTGTCGACGAACCAGCGCAGCGACGACTGCGCCTGCGTGAAGGCCGCGGCAGCCATCATCAGGCCGCCGAACGAAACCTTCCCCGAGAAATACAGCGGTGCGGCCACCAGCGTCGGCGCGATGATGGTGATCCAGCCGAAGCCCGCGGTGACCCAGGTCAGGTTGGTCAGCCCGAGCACCACGCGCGACGTGGCGCGCAGCACGTCGCCGAAATGCATGGCGACGCGACGCTTCTCGTCGGCCTCGCCACCGGCCAGGGAGATGCCGTCCAGATGCTCGTTGATGCGCGTCAGCGAGAAGCGCAATTCGCCTTCGCGCGCGTAGCGCTCGGCGTTGCGCGAGATCAGGCCGTTGCCGACCCAGTAGGTGACCAGCGACCCGGCCACCGCATAGACAATCGCCGCCCACAACATGAAGCCCGGCAACACATGGTCCTGGCCGTCGAAGAAGATGCTGAAGTCCTTGGAGAGCACCCACAGCACGCTCGCGAAGCTGCCGAACAGCATCGTGGCCTGCAGCAGGCCCACGCCGAGGGTGACCGACAGATCGCACAGCTTCAGCGTGTCGTCGTGCATGCGCTGATCCGGGTGGGCACCCATCGGGCCGCTGGCCTGGAGCCAGAACGCCCGGCGCGGCTGCAGCCACAGCCCCACCAGGTCGTTGACCACTGCCTTTCGCAGCTTCAGTTGCAAGGTTTCGCCGAGCCACCGCTGCGCGACGTTCAAGACCAGCAACGCGCCCGCAATCACCGCGAAGACGCCGACCTGCACGATGAATTCGCTCAGGTCGCGGCGCGAGATCGCGTCGTAGAACGGCTTGTTCCAGCTGTTGAGCTCGATCTGCCCATACGCCGTGAGCGCGACGACCACGACGATCGCGCCCATCAGCGCGACAAGCGTTTTCGCGACCGGGGATACGCGCAAGGCGCCGAGCAGTTCGCCGACCTGGCGGAAGACGCCGGTCCTTGCAGCCGGCTCGGCAGGGTCGCCTGGCCTTGCGCTCATCGTTACCGCGATGCCTGAGAGGCGGCGGCCGCGATGCGGCGCGCGGAGACACACGAAATGAACGCGGCGTGGCTCCAGGCCAATTGCTTCGCCGAGGTCTGCGCGCCGCTGTGCTGATCGAACTGCTCCGACAGATCACCGCCGGCCGGCGTGTAGGTGCGTACGGTGGCCAGGTAGGCGTCGCCGCGCTCCATCCACTGGTTCCCATGGCGTGCATCGCCGCCCAGCGCCGCGGCGCGGAAACAGAACTCGGCGGCACCGAGCGTCGAGAAGTAGTACGCGCCGCCTGAGCAGTACACGTCGCCGGCGTACCGGCCCATCGCCGTGCCACGGCCTGCGGCACGGCCGTGGTTGATCGGATAGGCAGCGTCGAACAGTGCGTCGAGCCGCGCCAGCGTGGCCTGCATGCGCAGATCGACCGGGCTGTGCGAGGCCTCGGTGCCGAGGCTGTGGATCGCCGACAGGATCACCGCGATGTCCAGCGCCTTCGGACTGGGCCGGCCGTCGGCCAGCACGCGCGAACGGTAGTAGCCGTGCGTCGCGCCTTCCTCATCGACCCAGTAGCCATCGAGCAGGCGCAGCACGGCCTGCGACTCCTCCCGGCAGCGCTGCGCCTGCGCCGCGTCGCCCAGGCCCTCCAGCCATGCCGCGCCTTCGGCCAGCGCTGCTGCCGAGACGCGCAGCGTGTAGTAGTGATGGCCGCTTTCCTCCTCCCAGATGTCGAACGACGGCTCGCGCCAGTGGCGCAGCGTGAAGCCGAGGTCGAAGCGGATCAGCGGCGCGACCTCGGCCAGCAGGGCCGCGTCGAGGTGCCCGCCGGCCACCCAGCGCAGCAGCGCCAGCGCTCGCAGCGGCGGCCCGTCGTGCTGAGGGCGCGCCCAACGCAGGACATCGAGCGTGCCGTCGGGGTTCACCCGCGTCTCGGCGGCGACGGCATCGCCGTGGACGCCCGCGAGCTCATGGTCCTCGCGCAGGTACTGCAGCAATTCGGGAGCCACGCGCGTCCTGCGGTCCTGCACCGCGGCAATCGCGCGGCCGTCGAGTGCGTTCAAGGCAAGACTGAAGCGGATGAAGTCGCGCAGATGCTGCAGGGCTTCGGCGCCGATGCGTCGCTCGACGTAGAGCAGGCGCAGCGCATCGATGACGACGGCGGAATCCCGGAACCAATGGAAGAAGTAGTCCGGGTCAGGGTCGTAGTTGCCGAGCACCGGCGAGGCGACGATGGCACCGGCGACCGGCCGTATGGTCTGGCCGAAGCCTGGGCGATGCTTGACGATCGACACCGGCGAGACGCTGGACAGCATCGCGCTCGCCGAATGGGAGAGCTGTCCGTCGAGCCAGGACTCGAACGCCGGGTCTTGATGACTCGCCACGCCGAATGTCACAGTGCCGGTGACCCGAGGTGCGGGCTGCTGAAGTCCAGGCGGTGCAGCCCGGCCTGCACCTCGGGCACGCTCATGAACAGTTTCCAGAGCAGGCCTGTGCGATGGTTCTCCATCATCACGACGATCGGGCCCTGGTCGATGGCGAGAAAAGTCTCTGCGAACCAATCGCGCCGTTCGCAGAACGCATCGACGAAGCCGTAGTCCTTCCACAAGCGCGTGCCATGCACGGTGAGGAAATGCCGCAGAACCTGCATCACCTCGGTGGGCGCATACGGCAGGCTGGCCAGTGCGGCCGTCGGCGAAATGGTGCCGTTGTCGACGTCCGGGGCGTGCGCGAGGTAGCCGTCGGGGTCGTCGCTGGCGGTCAGGCCCCAGCACGATTCGCCGTAGCCCGGGTGGCCATGAGGATTGGCGATGCAGTGTGCACGGTTGATCTGCAGGTGGCGGCAGTTGAGATCCCAGTAATCGGCGTAGCGATCCTTCAGGCCGTGCGGATCGAGGCCGCAGAACGAGTAGTGCGTGAAGAACAGCGGGCCGCCATACGGCATGCCCAGCGGTATCTCGATGCCGTAGTACGACCGGCCGTTGAGGAAACCAGTCCCCGCCGCAAAGCCGCGGTGGTACACCCGCGGATCGATCGCATGGCGCGGCGCGGCCGCCGCCAGCAGATATGTGATGAGGCACTCGTTCCAGCCGCGCACTTCATGGTTCATCGCCCAGCCGTGGTTCGGGCTCCAGTGCCAATACAACACGTCCCGTCCGCCCTGGGTGAACCAGTTCCATTCGACCTCGTGCCACAGTGTGTCGATGTCACTGCGCAACCGGCGCGCCGCGGCCGTGTCCTCGCTGAAATACTGGCGCGCACAGAGCAGGCCCATGCAGAGGAACGAGGTCTCGACCAGATCGCCCGCGTCGTCCTTGGGGCTCATCGGGATCGTCGCGCCGCTTGCTGCGTCCATGAAGTGGGGGAAGGCGCCGTGGTAGCGCCTGGCGCGGAAGAGGGCGTCGCGCATGCGCCCCAGGCGCTCCAGCGCTGCGTCCCGCGTGACCCAGCCGCGTTCCACCGCGACGATCATGGCCATGATGCCGAAGCCCGTGCCGCCGATCGCGACCCTCTCGTCGGCCAGGTCTTCGCCCGTGGCGCTGACGAGCGTGCGGCGGTCGAGTGCCAGGCCGCTGGCGGCATCCGCACCGTCCCAGAAATAGCGGAAGGTCTGCCGCTGCACGGCGTCGATCAAGGCTTCATCGGGCAGGGCAGCCAGTGCCCTCGGGTTCCTGTCATCCTTCTGCACGAACGGTTCCTTTCGTTGTCGTCCCGGGTGTCACGGTTGGTTTTCATCGAATCATCGGCGTCACGCGGCCGACGGCTCCCCCGCAGCATGCCATCATTAGGTCCCCTGGGTTCTATTCGAAATCCCTGATGATGAGTCGCATCGATTCCCTCATGGCCCGGATGACGCTGGCCGAAAAACTGGGTCAACTGACGATGACCGCCTCCAGCTACACGGTCACCGGGCCGGTGCTCGCGGGAGACTCCACGCAGTCGATCATCGATGGCACCGTCGGCAATCTGCTGAACATGGTCGGTGCCGGCCCCACGCGCGAGATGCAGCGGCTGGCCGTCGAGAAGTCCCGGCTCGGCATTCCGCTGCTGATCGGCCTGGACATCATTCATGGCCATCGCACGCTCTTTCCGATCCCGCTCGCGGAGGCCGGCACCTTCGACGACGAACTCTGGGAGCGCACGGCGCGCGAGGCCGCGCGCGAGGGCGCGGCCGAAGGGTTGGCGATGACCTTCGCGCCGATGCTCGACGTGTCGCGCGATCCCCGCTGGGGCCGCACCGCGGAAGGACCCGGCGAAGACCCCTGGCTCAACGCGCGCATCGCGCAGGCCAAGGTGCGCGGTTTCCAGGGCGCCGACCTGTCGTCGGCCGAATCGCTGGCCGCCTGCGCGAAGCATTTCGTCGCGTACGGCGGGGTCGCCGCGGGGCGCGAGTACGCCGCCGTCGACATCTCCGAGCGCACTTTGCGCGAAGTGCATCTGCCGGGCTTCGCGGCGGCCGTGCGCGCCGGCGTCGCGACGCTGATGCCCGCCTTCACCGATCTCAATGGCGTGCCGATGACGGCGCACATTCCCTTGCTGCGCGACTGGCTGCGCGGCGAGATGGGCTTCGATGGCGTCATCGTCAGCGACTACAACGCGATCGCGGAATTGATCAAGCACGGCGTTGCCGCCGATCTCGTCGATGCCGCGGTACTGGCGCTGAAGGCCGGCGTCGACATCGACATGATGGCCGACGCATACCGCAAGGGCCTGCCGGTCGCGCTCGAGCAGAGGCGCGTGACGATCGAGGAGATCGACGCCAGCGTGCGCCGCGTGTTGCGGCTCAAGGAACAGCTCGGACTGTTCGACGACCCCTACCGCCGCGGCGCGACACCGGAGCCCGCGGCGGTTGTCGCCGAGCGGCGCGCGGTGGCGCGCGACGCCGCGCGCAGGGCCATCGTCATGCTGAAGAACGAGCGTGACACCTTGCCCTTGTCCGCGGCGGCCAAGGCACTGTGCGTCATCGGCCCGCTGGCCGACGCGAGCACCGAGATGAAAGGCCCGTGGTGGGGTGCCGGCGAACACGAGCCGGCCGTCAGCGTGCTTGCCGGCTTGCGCGCCGCGCTGCCGCAGACCGACATACGCCACGCACCGGGCGTTGCCATCGAGAGCGACGACGACAGCGGCATCGAAGCTGCTGTCGCGCTGTGCGAGGGCGCCGACGCCGTTTTGCTGTGCCTGGGCGAGCGCGCCACGATGAGCGGCGAGGCGGCCAGCCGCGCCACACCCGCGCTTCCCGGTCGACAGCAGGCTCTGGCCGAAGCGGTGACGGCCCGTGCACGTGCGCTAGGCATCCCCGTCGTCGCGATCCTGTTTTCGGGCCGTCCGCTCGTCGTCCCCTGGCTTTCCGAACACGCCGATGCGCTGCTGGCTGCGTGGTTCCTCGGCGTCGAAGCGGGCCATGCGATCGCCGACGTGGTCACAGGCCGGGCATCGCCCTGCGGCCGCACGCCGATGAGCTGGCCGCGCGCCGTCGGACAGGTGCCGATCCACTTCGGCCAGCGTCCCACCGGCCGGCCGATGAATCCCGCCGACTACTTCACGAGCAAGTACCAGGACGTCGACAACACGCCGCTGTATGCCTTCGGTCATGGCCTGACCTACGGCCGATTCAGCTACGACGAACTCCAGGTCGAGCCGCGGCGCGTGCGCGAGCAGGACGCGCTGAAGATCAGCGTCAGGCTGCGCAACGTTGGCGCGCGCGAGGCTGAAGAGACCGTCTTCCTGTTCGTGCGCGGCAAGGTGAGCCGTGTCACCCGGCCGCTGCTGGAACTCAAGGGCTACGCGAAGCAGCGATTGATGCCCGGCGAAGCCGGCGCGGTCGAACTGGAGTTGCCGGCGTCCGAGTTGCGCTACCTCGGGCCGGACCTGCTGCCCTTGTTCGAGGCGGGCGAGGTGGAGATCCTTGTCGGGCCGAGTGCCGAGCAATCGGGGGTGCTGCGTCGGACCATTGAATTGGGTTGAAACCTCGGCGCTGAAGGAGACCGGCCGTTTGTGAGCGGGGCGTAGGTAAGGGGGCAGCCAGCCTGAAGCGGGCATCCTCGAAGGGCGGTTACGCAGCGATCGCGGTCTGTCGTGCGTCTGCAATTGACGTCCGCTTCTTGCTAATGAACTGCCCTTCAACGCGGCTGCTCCGACTACCAGCAGGGAGAAAAGCTGGCCACAAAAGCCGGGGCGATTCAGTTCGCCCTGTGCTGTTAGCCTTGCATGGTCGGCAGGGCCTCTGCCACGCCAACTCCGGCCATCGTGCCCAAAATTTTAGAAGTGAACTAACCATGACCAGCCCGCTGTACAACGCCTCCGTTCCCGTCATGCAGCAGATGCTGCGCGCCCTGTCCGACGTGCTCAAGAAGGCCGAAGACCAGGCGACGCAGAAAAATATCGATCCGAATGCGCTGCTGCAGGCGCGGCTGTTCCCTGACATGTTTCCGCTGGTACGTCAGGTACAGATCGCCGCAGACTTCTCCAAGGGCATTGCCTCCCGCCTGGCTGGTGCCGAGGTGCCGTCCTGGCCCGACACCGAGGTCAGCTTCGCCGACCTGCAAGCGTTGATCGCCAAAGCTTTGGCCCATATCGGCTCCTTCAAGCCTGAGCAATTTGATTCAAGCGAGAGCCGCGAGATCGTATTGCGCCCCGGCACCCCCAAGGAAAAGAAGCTGACTGCAGGCGCATATCTTCTGCACTATGGACTGCCGCAGTTTTTCTTCCACGTGACCACCACCTATGCCATCTTGCGTCACAACGGTGTTGAGATCGGCAAGCGCGACTACATGGGTGCCTACTGATCCAAGACAGACAGGCGTTCAGCCACTCTGACCACTGCCGCTCGAAGTGCAAGCGTGCACGGCAACCCCAATGTGTTGACGCGCGACATCGGCACCTCATCGCTGGCGCAGGGTTGCGCGGGGCAACGCACTGCGGTGCAGGTCGCGCGCTACGACGGCGTGCTGCCACCGATTCGCGCCTTTGAGCCGCCAATGACGGTCCTTGAAGGCGCCGCCCTAGAGCCTGGGCCTGCCGGCACTCGAACGCGGTGTTCAACGGCCAGCGTACGGCAGCGACGAGTGATGCACG
This sequence comes from Variovorax sp. 10L421, assembly GCF_056395365.1. NCBI lineage: Bacteria > Pseudomonadati > Pseudomonadota > Betaproteobacteria > Burkholderiales > Comamonadaceae > Variovorax > Variovorax sp. 10L421. Next base: position 469,524 of record NZ_JBFTJJ010000002.1, on the reverse strand, counting down.
ACGATGCGCAGCTTGCCGGCACCGTCCTTCACGAAAGTCCAGGTCTTGTCGACCGTGGTGACCTTGCCGTCCGGGTCAGTGAACAGCACGTTACCCAGCGTGCTGGCCACGTCGCCGTGGATGAGCACGGCACTGTTGGCAATGTCGCATTTGGTCCAGCCCTTCAGGGCGAAGCCGGTGTCGTTGGGAAAGGCAGGGTTGCCGCCCACGAAGTACGCCAGCGCGCCGTCGCGAGCGGTGCGGAAGGTCTGCGGCGATGTCGTGAGCGTCGGCTTGAACAGCACTGCGCCCAGCTGGTAGGCGTAGGCGCTGTCGATGACCTTCTCGGCCAGCGCCCTGGCGGCCGGCTGCCCTGCGCTGGAATTCGCAGCACTGATGTCGACCAGCGCCTTGCACCAGGCCTGCTGGGCCCCCAGGACTTCCGCTTCCGTGATGCTCCGGTCGACGACTTTCTCCTTGGCGGCGGCCGGCAAGATTGCCCCGGCGATCAGGAGGCTGGCGATGGCGCTGGGAATGAATTTTTTCATTTGGGTCTCCAATTGAAGTAGTTGGATACCGGAGCGGCCGGGTGGGTCGAGCCGAGACCCAAAGTGCATCGATACGACATGCACAAGACATGATGCGCCGGCTGATTTGCTCTGAGTAAAAGATGCAAATGAAATGATTGGTTGTGCATTCGCGAGATAGTCAGGCGTGCAGGCCTGTCTCGCAACAGTCTGAAGCGGGCGCACACGAAGGACGGCCATGCAGCGACTGCCAGCCTTCGAAAGGCTCGCTCGAATAGGTACTATCGGCCACGACCGGACCTTCGGAGCCAGGACCCAACAATGCGAATAGCAGTTCAAAAGCTTGTCGCTCTTGTGCTCGCCTGCATCGCCCTTGGTGCAGCGCACGCAGAATGGAGTAACGAGGAATTGGAAGCCCGGAATCTTCCCAAAGCACAGTGGAACGCGATCGCCAGGGGTGATTTTGCGCAATGCCAAGCCGACGCTGCGGCAGTCAAGAAGCAGGCAGTCCCTGAGCAGCACGGGTGCCCAGAGACCATGGCGCCATATCTGTATCAACAGTGCATCAGTGCCAGCAACAGTCTCAGAGCCGATGGCGAACAACTGAAACAGGACATCTTGATGGGCTGTATGGCCCGCAAAGGTTGGGCTTGGTCCGACAACTAACCGACAGCGGCACCCGGCCAGAACCGGCTCTTCGGCTCTGACCGGAATCTAGTCAAAGCCAATGACGTACAAGACATGGTGAAGCGCAGCCGAAACTCGGCAGAGGTATTCACTTCTGCAACTCATGTGCAACCTCCCGGCGTATCAACTACCACACAGACTTCATGCTCTTCAAAACAGTGCTCGTCTCCATCGTGCTCGCTCTCGCGGGTTGCGCAGTTCAAACAGTGAATCTAAAGCCTGTGTCAGGCGTGGCAGCGCGCGCGCCGGCAGAAGACTTCGTGCACGAGGGTGTCGCGGGCCTCGCGAAGGTTCAATATGCGCTCGCGATAAAAGCAGGCCGATACGTACCCGTCGGCCAGAATGAAGCGGGTACATTCTTCTTGAGTGAGCAGTCGGACAACTTTCGAATTTTCTATTTAGAGCGCAAGAGATTTGATGGAAAGCGACTCATCGCGGTGTATTCCGGCGGGATGCTTATTCCGCACAGCGCATCTGCATCACCGAGATTCTTCATCTTGCTGGGAACCGAGAAGCTGGTGGTTGTGAGTGATGCTTCTATCTCCAAGTTCGCACATGGAACCGGCCACCCGGCGGCCGACATTACTTCCGAGGAGATGACTGCGCATCTTGAACGACCTGCTATTCCATTTGATGGCGCAGTAGCCTTCTTGATTCGGGACTTCGAAGGAAAGGGCTTCACATTCTGGGGACCACAAGACGAAGCAGAACGAGCCGCAAGATCTTGGCTGCTTGACACTCGCAAGCTGTAGGGGAGTGCCCGTCTGCGCCTCAACAAGAGGGATGGCGTTGGAACGACACGGTTCTGACCTTCAGGTCGAACGACTGCTTCCGGGGAGGCTTGATGTCCACAATGGGCCCTTTCGCGACGGTAGCGCGACCAGCTACAGTCGGCCAGGAGCCATAAACTGCCACGCCAAGGGAGGTCCGATGTCACAAGCAAACCAACTGCGCCCGTTTTCGTTCGTGCTGGCTGTGCCGGACCTTGAGCGAAACACCGCCTACTTCAGGGATGCCTGGGCTTTAAGGCTGAATACGCGCACCGACTTTTGCCGGAACTGTTTCATCCAGAGGGCTAACGTCAGCCCGATCGGGCGACCGCTCCGGCAGAATTCAGCCACAGTAGCGGACGGTCGGGCCTTCAAGCACATCTCATGAAAACAAGACTTCATGCTATTCGAGCCGACATCACTGGGCTGTCGGTCGATGCCGTCGTCAATGCAGCCAATTCGTCATTGCTTGGCGGGGGCGGTGTCGATGGAGCAATCCACCGCGCCGCAGGTCCTGAGCTGGTACATGAGTGCCGCTTGCTGGGGGGATGCAAAACAGGTGATGCAAAGATCACAAAAGGCTATCGGCTACCGGCCCGCTTCATCATTCATACGGTCGGTCCGGTCTGGAGGGGAGGGGTAAACGGCGAGGCGGACCTGCTGGCGTCCTGCTACCGAAAATCGCTGATGCTCGCAAACGAATACGGGGCGCGAACGGTGGCGTTTCCGAGCATCAGTACGGGCATCTATGGCTACCCGATCGAACGGGCTGCGCAGGTGGCCGTTGATGCGGTCCGCGCTGCGTTGGAAGAAACTTCGGTCATTGCAGAGGTCACGTTCTGCTGTTTTTCAGACGAAGACTTGGCAATTTACAGGTCTGTTCTTGGATAAGGTGGGTGTAGGCCTCCTTCTCACCATGGCAGACACTGAGGCCCGCCGCCGCGCTGTCCAACGGCCTAAGCCGGCCTCAACGGCGCGGCGAACCTGTAGGTATTGAGGACAAGGCCGGACGGCGTCGTCTTCGTGCTGGCGAGCTCGAAGGAACACCCCGGGGTCCCCTCGGCGAAGAAGCGCTTGCCCGTGCCCACCAGCACCGGATAGAGGATCAGCATGACTTCGTCCGCAAGTCCGTGCTCCAGCAGCGTCGATGTCAGCGTGGAACTGCCCCACAGAACCAGGTCCGGGCCAGCCTGCGACTTGATGCGCCGCACCCCCTCGACCGGGTCCGGCCCGACGCCCTCGAACGGCCCCCACGCGAGGCTTTCCGGGCGATGGGTGACGACGAACTTGGTGGCCGCATTCAAGCCATCAGCCATCGGACTGGCCGGCACCTTCGGCCAGTAGTCCGACCACATGTCGTAGGTGCGCCGGCCCAGCAGCAGGTCGAAGCGCCCGCCGTGCGCGGCGAGCACCTCGTCCCGGCCGGCGGGAGTCCGGTAGGGCGCCGTCCAGTCGGCATACGGGAAGCCGTCTTCGCCGGAGGACTGGATCACGCCGTCCAGCGACAAGTGTTCCATGATCTTGAGCTTTCTCATTCGGGTCTCCGTGTTTGGTTGTTGGGCTTGGAGGGGATGAGGATGCTGAACCGCTCTCGGTCTTCGCGCAACTCCGCCGGCCTAGGAGTCAGGCGTTGCTCGCGCGCGCCATCTGTGGCTCATCGAAGCGCTCGGGAGTCTGAGGCGAGCCGGCCAGGTCCGCGCGGGCGAGCTGGAAGCAGTCTGTTCCCGCAGGAAGCACCACGCCCGTCTGCGCCGAGCTGGTCCAGATGTGCGAACTGATCGAAACGGAGTTCGGGTCGTCGAAAGCTCCGCGAGAAATCGCGCGGTACTCGGGCCAGCGCTCGAAGGTGAGCGAGAGGGTGGTGCCGCACTTGGGGCAGAAATGAACATGCACCTGCTTCGAGCTGCCTTCCGATCTGTGCGAATACTGCGCCATCGGCTCGCCCGAGAACCGAACCGCGTCCACCGCATACATCGACTCCGCATACGAGGTCGAGCCCGTCATGCGCTGGCAGAACCTGCAGTGGCATTGCAGCGTGCGAATGGGCTCGCCCTGGGCGACAAAACGCACTGACCCGCAGAGGCATCCTCCAACGCGCTGAGTGGTCACGTTGATCTCCTTTGTGAATGCCGCGAGTATGGGCGAGCAATCCGCTTGCCTGTCTCCCGAACTTGACGCTGGCGGGGCAGGGCCTCGCCTTCCTTTCACAGCGTCGGCATCCTGTCGAACTTGGGCAATGCCGGGTCCAGAAAATCCCATCGATGTCCGCGCACGGCATACGTGACCGCCTGTGGCTTGTACCGGCCAGGGTCGTCGAGGCTCGCGGCGTGCACCGTGAAGATGTCGGGCATCGCCGCAAAGGTCATGTACACGGGCGAGCCGCAGTGCGGGCAGAACGCCCGGGTCTTGACGTTGCCGCTGTCGCCGACCATGTCCCACAGCGCGGCCTGGCCGCTGTGCTTCACGCCGCCACGCGGGAAGGTGAGGTACGAGCCATGGCCGGTGCCGCTCTTGCGTTGGCAGTCGCGGCACTGGCAGTCGTTCTGGAAGATGGGCTCGGCTGAAATCTCGTAGCGGACTGCGCCGCATGCGCAGCCGCCGGTGTAGGCGTGGGTCATTTCCTGGTTCCTTCGGGGTGTGCTTTCCGGCGGCTCTGGCCGGGTGCAGCCAATCTAGCGGGGGCACGCGTGTCGCGGGGAGTAACAAGTTCGTCGCGAGTCGCTTCGCCGAGCCGGCTGGATGCCAGGGCCGCCATTTGAAGTGCTTACAACTTCGGCGCCATCCAGTCTGCTGCCAGACGGTAAAGTTCCCGTCTCCGGTTTCGGATCGTCCGCGGCCCTTTTTTCCACCGCCTCCCGCTTTTCCGCTCGCCCCCCATGTCCAACCTCATCGTGCACGGCGGAACGCCGCTGCGTGGCCGCGTCACCCCCTCCGCCAACAAGAACGCCGTGCTGCCGGTGCTCTGTGCCACCTTGCTCACCTGGGAGCCGCTGCGCCTGCACGGCGTGCCCGACATCACCGACGTGCGCAAGATCCTCGACATCTTCCGCACCCTGGGCAGCGACGTGCGCATGGACCACGAGACCGGCACGCTCGAGCTGCACCATCGCGAGACTGCCTTCGACGCATCGCGCCACCGGCTGCCGGAGGAGATGCGCTCGTCGATCATGCTGGTGCCGCCGCTTTTGGCGCGCTTCGGCGTGGCGCGGCTCGAGGACAACGTGAAGGGCTGCACGCTCGGTGTGCGCGAGATCGATCCGCACGTGGAGGTGTTCCAGCGCTTCGGCGGCGAGGTGGAGCGCACCGAAGGCTCGCTGCTGGTGCGCAGCGCGGGCCGCCTCACGCCCACGGACCACTGGCTGGACTACGCCTCCGTCACGACCACCGAGAATTTCGTGCTGTGCGCAGCCGCAGCGGGCGGTACTTCGACGTTGACCAATGCGGCGTCGGAGCCGCACGTGCAGGAGTTCTGCCGCTTCATGGCGATGATCGGCGTGCGCATCGAAGGCATGGGTACCTCGCGGCTCACTGTGCACGGCGGCGGCACGCTCAAGGGCGGTGAGTTCCGCTTCGACGAAGACTTCCACGAGATCACGACCTTCCTGGCGCTGGGCGCCATCACCGGCGGCGACGTGGTCGTGCGCAACAGCGCACCCGAAAACTTTCCGCTGCTCGACCGCACGTTCGCGAAGTTCGGCGTGCAGATCGTGCATGAAGACGGCTGGTCGCGCGCCATCCGCAGCGGCCCGCTGAAGGTGCAGACGCCTTTCACGAGCAACGTGCTGACCAAGGTGGAGGCGGCGCCGTGGCCTTACTTTCCAGTCGACCTGCTGCCGATCTTCATCGCGCTGGGCGTGCGCGCGCAGGGCAATGCGATGTTCTGGAACAAGGTGTACGACGGGGCGCTGGGCTGGACGGGCGAGTTGTCGAAGTTCGGCGCGCACGTGTTCTCTTCGGACCCGCACCGGCTCATCACCTTCGGCGGCAATCCGCTGACGCCGGCCGTGGTCGAAAGCCCGTACATCATCCGCGTGGCGATCGCCTTGTTCATGGTGGCGGCGAGCATCGAAGGGCGTTCCGAGATCCGCAACGCCACGCCCATTCGCCGCGCCCATCCGCGCTTCGTCGAGAACCTGCGCAGCCTTGGCGTGCAGGTGGAGTGGACGAGCGAGGAGTGAGCTGATCCACGGGCGATGGCCCTGTTGCGGGAGGCAACTCCGCCTTGGCGGGAGAATTGGCGGTATCCGACACAAAAGGAGCGCCTTCATGACCACGCTGCAGCAGATTCTCGGCACCGAACTCCCGTTGATCCAGGCCCCGATGGCCGGCATTCAGGGCAGCGCGATGGCCATCGCGGTGAGCAACGCAGGCGGCCTCGGTTCGCTGCCTTGCGCCATGCTGAGCCCCGAGGCCATGCGCAGCGAGCTCGCCGCGATCCGCGCGGGCACCGACAAGCCCTTCAACGTCAACTTCTTCTGCCATACGCCGCCCGTGCCGAGCGCCGAGCGCGAGGCGGCGTGGCGCGCCGCGCTGGCGCCTTACTACGCCGAGTTCGGCATCGATGCGGCCGGGATTCCGACCGGGCCGGGCCGCAACCCCTTCAGCGCCGAGGTGGCAGAGCTGCTGGCCGAATTCGCACCGCCGGTGGTGAGCTTTCATTTCGGACTGCCGTCCGAGGCGCTGCTGGCGCGGGTGCACGGCTGGGGCGCGAAGGTGCTGGCCTCGGCCACCACGGTGGAAGAGGCGCTGTGGCTCGAAGCGCGCGGCGCCGATGCCGTCATCGCCCAAGGACTGGAGGCCGGCGGGCATCGCGGCCATTTCCTCTCGCACGACCTGACGAGGCAGCTCGGCACTTTTGCGCTGGTGCCGCAGGTAGTGCATGCAGTGAAGGTGCCGGTGATCGCGGCCGGCGGCATCGCGGATGCGGGCGGCGTGGCCGCGGCCATGGCGCTGGGCGCTGCAGGCGTGCAGGTGGGCACGGCCTACATGCTGACGCCCGAGGCGACGACCAGCGCGCTGCACCGCGAGGCGCTCAAGGGCCGGGCCGCGCGGCACACGGCGCTGACCAATCTCTTTACCGGCCGACCGGCCCGCGGCATCGTGAACCGTGTGATGCGCGACCTGGGGCCCATCGGCGAGGCCGCGCCGGAGTTTCCGCTGGCCACCTCGGGCATTGCGCCGCTGCGGGCCAAGGCCGAGGCGCAGGGCAGCGGCGATTTCTCTCCGCTGTGGTCGGGGCAGAACGCAACCGGCTGCCGCGAGGTGCCGGCGGCCGAAGTTACCCGCGCGCTCGCGCAAGGCTTTCACGCAACCGTCTGAAGATCCATCGATGCCTCAACTTCACTTGCCCCTCAAATTCCTCGAACACGCGGCCCGGCCCGAGGCCCGCGAACCCTGGCTGCTGGTGCTGATGCACGGCGTGGGCAGCAACGAGCAGGACCTGTTCGGCCTCGCGCGGCTGATGCCGCCGCAGTTCCACGTGCTGAGCCTGCGCGCGCCGTATGTGCTGTCGCCCGGTGCCTACGCGTGGTTCGAGTTCCAGGTGCTGCCGAACGGCGAGCGGCAGATCAACGAAGAGCAGGAGCGCGAAAGCCGCTTCCTCGTCGGCGAGATGATCGCCTCGGCTTCGCAGCAGCTCGGCGTGCCGGCCGAGCGGGTGGTGGTTGGCGGCTTCAGCCAGGGCGGCATCATGTCGCTGTCGCAGCTGCTTACCAAGCCGCAGAGCGTGCGTGCCGCGATGGTGTGGCACAGCCGGCTGCTCTCGCAGGTGGTGCCGCACATCGCGCCGCCGGAGGCCTTCGAGGGCAAGGCGCTGTGGGTGAGCCATGGCAGCGCCGACAACGTGATTCCGCCGAGCGCCGCGCAGGCCACGCGCGAGCTGGCGCGCGGCTTGCCGCTGGCGCTGTCGGGCTCGGACTTTCCGGGCGCGCACGAGATCCGCCCGGCCGAGCTGCAGGGGGCGATTGCCTGGCTGCAATCGCTGAGCGGGCCCACCGACGCGGCCTGATTGCGCAGCTTGCGCGGCACGGGGCGACACAGGGCGTTACGCGGCCGTGGTGCCATGGAGCGCCCGATTGGTGCAACATGACCGGTCTCTCCGCATCACACACAGCCTTAGCAGAAGGAAAGTGCCGCCATGTCCGACCGAGATACCCCCGGCTCCGGGGACGATTCCCCCGAATTCCGGCCACGCCGCGAAATGCCCATAGGCGCCATCGTCGCCTTCATGCTGGTGGTGCTCGGGACGGCCTTCGTCGGCTGGCGCTGGTATCAGCAGCAGCAACAACTACCCGAGGCCCCGCCGGTGGCCGCGGCGCCGAACGACGGGCTCGCGCCCGCGCCGGCGCCCGTGCCCGCGCCCGAGTCCCTGGAGCCGCGCAACCCCATCGACGCGATTGCCGTGCCCGACACGGGGCTGCCTACCGTCACCGATTCCGATACGCGCGTGATGAAGGCGCTCGTCGACCTGCTCGGCAGCAAGAACGTGGCCGACTTCCTGAAGTTCGACGGTGTCGTGCGCCGCTTCGTGGCAACGGTCGACAACCTCGCGCGCGAGCAGGCGCCAGCGAGTGCGTGGCCGGTGCAGCCGGCCAGGCAGCGCTTCACCACCGCAGGGCAGGGCGAGAAACAGGTCATCGCGCCCAACAACGCCGCGCGCTACAACGCCATCGTGCTGTTTGCCGAATCGGTCGATCCTGCGAAGGCGGCCAAGACGTATGCCCGCCTCTACCCGCTGTTCCAGCAAGCCTATGAAGAACTCGGCTATCCGGGGCGCTACTTCAACGACCGGCTCATTGCCGTGATCGACCACCTGCTGCAGGCGCCGGAGCCCGCCGGACCGGTGCAGGTGCGGCTGGTCGAGGTGAAGGGCAATGTTCCTTCGCAGCGGCCCTGGGTGCGCTACGAATACGCCGATCCGCAGTTGGAGTCGCTTTCTTCCGGCCAGAAGATCATGGTGCGGGTGGGGCTCGAAAACGAACGCAGGCTGAAGGCCAGCCTGCGCGGCTTCCGCGAGCAGATCGCCACGGCCGGCTTGGCGAAGAAGAAACAGCCCTGACGCGCACGGTGCGCCGTGTAGGCGCGGACTGATTGCATGCCGCGCAGATGCCGCAGATGATTTGTTCCCAAGACCAAGATCTCGAGGACAAACGTATGAACCCGATGAGCGTCGACCTCTACCAGAGTGCCACCGATCCGGAGAAATTCCTCGCGCTTCCCGCGGGCGCCGATCCTGCCGAACTCATGGGCCCGATGACCTTCGACCAGGACTACGCGCAGGTCAAGCGATACCAGGAGGCATTCCAGTTCAACCCGTCCGAGGCCTATGCGGGCGTCAACGCGGCCAAGATCGCCGCGGACATCCTGACTGTGAAGTGGGCCATCTATCGCCGCGAATCCCCACCGAAGAAGGGCGCCGCGGCGCGGCGCGGCTGAACCCGCCTGCGGGCCTTCTCAGGCCTCTTCGGTTTCCTGGTATTCGCCCACCGGCACGCAACTGCAGAACAGGTTGCGGTCGCCGTACACGTTGTCGACGCGGCCGATCGGCGGCCAGTACTTGGCCTGCTTGAGTTCGGCCAGCGGGAACGCGCCGAGTTCGCGCGAGTAGGGGTGCGGCCACTCGGTGCCGAGCAGGCTCGCGGCCGTGTGCGGCGCGTGCTTGAGCGGGTTGTCGTCCTTCGGCCAGACGCCTTCCTCCACGCGGCGGATCTCGCCGCGGATGGCGATCATCGCGTCGACGAAGCGGTCGAGCTCGGCCAGAGGCTCGCTCTCGGTCGGCTCGACCATCAGCGTACCCGGCACCGGGAAGCTCAGCGTGGGCGCGTGGAAGCCGTAGTCGATCAGGCGCTTGGCCACGTCCTCGGCGGTGACGCCGCTGGTGTCCTTGAGCGGGCGCAGGTCAAGGATGCACTCGTGCGCGACGTGGCCGTTCGGGCTTGCGTACAGCGTCGGGTAATGGTCCTTCAGGCGCGCGCTGATGTAGTTGGCGCTGAGGATGGCCGTTTCGGTCGCGGCCTGCAGGCCCTTGGCGCCCATCATGCGGCAGTACATCCAGCTGATCGGCAGCACGGCCGCATTGCCGAGCGGCGCTGCGGAAACCGCACCGACGCCGTTCGATGCGACGCCGGCCGTCGCATGGCCCGGCAGGTACGGCACGAGGTCTTCGACCACGCAGACCGGGCCCACGCCCGGGCCGCCGCCGCCGTGTGGAATGCAGAAGGTCTTGTGCAGGTTCAGGTGGCTCACGTCGCCGCCGAACTCGCCCGGCGCGGCCACGCCGACCAATGCGTTCATGTTGGCGCCGTCGACGTACACGCGCCCGCCGTGCTCGTGCACGAGCTCGCACAGTTCCTTCACGCGCGTCTCGAACACGCCGTGCGTGCTCGGGTAGGTGATCATCACTGCGGCGAGGTGGGTGCTGTGCTTCTCGCAGGCGCGCTTGAGGTCGTCCATGTCGACGTTGCCCTGCGCGTCGCAGGCCGTCACCACCACCTGCAGGCCCACCATCTGCGCGCTGGCCGGGTTGGTGCCGTGCGCCGACGACGGAATCAGGCAGATGTTGCGGTGGCCCTGGCCCTTGGCCTCATGGAAGGACTTGATGGCCAGCAGGCCCGCGTACTCGCCCTGCGAGCCGGCGTTGGGCTGCAGGCTGATGCCGGCATAGCCGGTGGCCTCGCACAGCCATGCGCGCAGCTGCGCGTCGAGCTGCGCATAGCCCTGCTGCTGCTCGGCCGGTGCGAAGGGGTGGATGTTGGCGAACTCGGGCCAGGTGATGGGGATCATCTCGCTGGTCGCGTTGAGCTTCATGGTGCAGCTGCCCAGCGGGATCATGCTGCGGTCGAGCGCGAGGTCCTTGTCCGACAGGCTGCGGATGTAGCGCAGCATCGCGGTCTCGCTCTTGTGGGTGTTGAACACCGGGTGCGTGAGAAAGGCGCTGGTGCGGCGCAGGTCTTCGGGAATGAGCGGCGCGGTGTTGGCGGCCAGGTCGTCGAAGCGCGGCATCGGGGTGCCGGCGGGCACGAACAGCGCCCACAGCGTCTCGATGTCGGCGCGCGTGGTGGTCTCGTCGAGCGAGATGCCCAGGTGCTGCTGCAGGCGCTGGCGCAGGTTGACGCCGCCCGCCTGCGCGCGCTCGATGATCGCGGCCGTATCGTCGCCGGTGCGGATCGTCAGCGAGTCGAAGGCCGTGGTGTTGACCGGCTCGCGGCCCATCTGCGACAGGCCCCGGGCGAGGATGGCGGTGAGCGCCGCCACGCGCTGCGCGATGCGCGTGAGCCCGTCGGGCCCGTGGTACACGGCGTACATGCTGGCGACCACGGCCGGCAGCACCTGTGCGGTGCAGATGTTGGAGGTGGCCTTCTCGCGGCGGATGTGCTGCTCGCGCGTCTGCAGCGCGAGTCGGTAGGCGGGCTGGCCGTGCGTGTCGACGCTCACACCCACCAGGCGGCCCGGCAGCGAACGCTTGAACGAATCGCGGCAGGCCAGGTAGGCGGCGTGCGGGCCGCCGTTGCACAGCGGCATGCCGAAGCGCTGCGTGGTGCCGCAGACGATGTCGGCATCGAACTCGCCGGGTGCGACCAGCAGCGTCAGCGCCAGCAGGTCGGCCGCGACGATGAGGGCGGCGTCGCACTGGTGCGCGTGGCCCGCGAGCGGGCGCAGGTCGTGCACGTGGCCGGTGGTGGCGGGGTATTGCGCAAGCACGCCGAAGAATTCGCCGCTCACCATCAGGTGCGGCAGCGTTTCCGACACGGTGCTCACCTTCACCTCGATGCCCAGCGGCGCAGCGCGCGTCCTGATGACTTCGATGGTCTGCGGATGGCAGTCGCCCGACACCAGGAACACGTTGCTCTTGCTCTTGACGCTGCGCTTGGCGAGCGTCATGGCTTCGGCCGCGGCCGTGGCTTCGTCGAGCATCGATGCGTTGGCGATGGCCATRCCCGTGAGGTCGCACACCATCGTCTGGAAGTTGAGCAGGGCTTCCATGCGGCCCTGCGAAATCTCGGCCTGGTAGGGCGTGTAGGCGGTGTACCAGGCGGGGTTCTCGAGCACGTTGCGCAAGATGACGCCCGGCGTGTGCGTGCCGTAGTAGCCCTGGCCGATGAAATTGCGGAACACCTTGTTCTTCGACGCCATCACCTTCAACTCGGCCAGCGCATCGGCTTCGGTCGCCGGTGCGGGCAGCCGCATCGGCTTCGCGCGGCGAATGGCCGCGGGCACGATGCCGTCGATGAGCTCAGCCCGCGTCTCCGAGCCGATCACGGGCAGCATGCGCGCCTCGTCCGCCGCATCGATGCCGATGTGGCGGGCGAGGAATTCTTCGGCGTTCTCTAGTTGTTGCAGGGAGGGGAGGGCGTGGCTTGACATGGCGGAGAGGTAGGGCGGGAGGGGCGGGAGCGGTGGTCCGTGTTCAGCAGCGCATCAAGACTCGGCGGCGAACTTGTCGTACGAGGCCGCATCGAGCAGCGCGTCGAGCTGCGCCGGCTCACTCAGCTTGACCTTGAAGAACCAGCCGCCGGCCAGCGGGTCGCTGTTGGCGAGCGAGGGGTCGGCGCGCAGCGCTTCGTTCACTTCGGTGATCTCGCCCGACACGGGCATGAACACGTCGGCCGCGGCCTTGACCGATTCGACGACGCCGGCGACTTCACCCTGGGCAAAGGTCTTGCCGACTTCGGGCAGGTCGACGAACACCACATCGCCCAGCGCGTCCTGCGCGTGCACGGTGATGCCGACGGTGGCCGCGCCGCCTTCGGCCGAGACCCATTCATGGTCCTTGGTGTACTTGATGCTCATGTAAAAAACTCCTCGTGGAAAAAATGATGATCGGGATGCGTAGCCTAGCCGCGGTAGTAGCGGGTGGGCACGAAAGGCATGGTCGAGACTTCCATCGGCACCGGCTTGCCGCGCACGATGGCCTGGATGCGCGTGCCCGGCTCGGCGAAGGCGGTGGCCACGTAGCCCATGGCGATGCAGCGGTCGGCGGTAGGGCCGAGCAAGCCGCTGGTGACGAGGCCGATGTCCTGGCCTTCGAAGGATTGCAGCACCGTGCCGTCGCGCACCGGAATGCGTTCGAGGGCAACGAGGCCCACGCGCTTGCGCTTCAGCGTGTCGTGATCGGTGTGGCCTGCCGCGCCCACGGTGGATGCGGTGAGCTGCGCCAGGACCTTCGCGGCGCCCGGAAAGCCGCCTGCGCGCGCGCCGCCGGTGCGGCGCACCTTCTGCATCGCCCAGTTGAGCGAGGCCTCGACCGGCGTGGTGGTGGTGTCGATGTCGTTGCCGTACAGGCACAGGCCGGCTTCGAGCCGCAGCGAATTGCGTGCGCCCAGGCCGATGGGCTTGACTTCGGGCTGGGCCAGCAGCAGGCGGGCGAGGGCGTCGGCGTCCTTGGCGGCCACCGAGATCTCGAAGCCGTCCTCGCCGGTGTAGCCGCTGCGGGTGACGAAGGCGGGAATGCCGCCGATCTGCACCGCGCCGCCCGTCATGAACACGAAGCGCTCGACACCGGGCGACAGCCGCGCGAGTGCGGCGGCGGCCTGCGGGCCTTGCAGTGCGAGCAGGGCGTGGTCGGGCAGGGGCTGCACGTCGCAGCGGGCGCCGATCTTCTGCTGGATGTGCGCGATGTCGGCCACCTTGCAGGCCCCATTCACGATCACGAAGATCGAGCCGTGGCCTTCGTTGAAGAACATCAGGTCGTCGATGATGCCGCCCTCGTCGTTCAGCAGCAGGCCGTAGCGCTGCTTGCCGGCGGGCAGGTCGATCACGTCGACGGGCATCAGGGTTTCGAAGGCGGCTGCCGCATCGGGCCCGACGAGGCGCAGCTGTCCCATGTGGGAAATGTCGAACAGGCCGGCCGCATCGCGCGTGTGCTTGTGCTCGGCCATCAGGCCGGCGGGGTATTGCACGGGCATCGAATAGCCGGCGAAAGGCACCGTGCGGGCGCCGAGCTCCAGATGGAGGTCGTACAGCGGCGTCTTGAGAAGAGGGGCGTCGGAGGGAGCGGAAGAAGCAGCCACTGGGCACTCCAAAGGGGCAGTCGAAATCCATGGCTGCAACGCCATGGGCCACCCCTGCTGTCCGCTTTACCTGAGAGATTCGCCCCACGATCGGGGTTTGCTCCTTCGGTGGGCCGTTACCTGGCAACGGCCTCTCTCCAGCAAGGAAACACCGGTGTCCACCAGTGCCTTGTCAGTCCTTTTGCCTGAGCGTTCGGGAATCCCCTGCGCCTTCGGCGGCCCCGGCGTGCGGGGCTCTCTCCTGACCCCGGCAAGTGTAGTGGATCGCGCAGCCCGCAGCCCCGGACTTGCCCTTCACCCTATCGCGACCACAGGCGCCACGCTGCGACGCCGACCGCGATCCACACGGCCACGACAAGCGCGGCGCCATACCGGCTGGTCGGCCTGGCGCCCGACTTCTGCATCCAGTCGTCGGCTTGCCGGCGGCACTCCGCGAGCACCGGCGGCGGAATCATCCGGATCGCAAGCCAGATCAGCCCCGGCAGCAGGAGAACGTCGTCGAGGTAGCCCAGGACCGGGATGAAGTCGGGAATGAGGTCGATCGGGCTGAGCGCGTAGGCGACCACGAGCATGCCCAGTGCCTTGGCATACCACGGGGTGGATGCATGCCTGCCGGCGAACCACAGCGTGACGCCGTCGCGCTTGACGCGCCGGGCCCAGGCGCGAAGCCGGTCGGACAGGGGCGGTTTTTCGGGAGCGGAGTTCACCTCGCGATGGTGTCACAGGCCGCGTTCGCGCCCGTGGTGCGCTCTTCAATGAACGATTTCGGCCGGCGGCAGCAGCCGGTCGATGCGCTCGCGCAGCGATTCGGCCCGCTCCACGCCGGCGGTTTTCTCGATCTCGGTCAGCATCAGCGCGGCGATGGTCAGCATCGCCTCGCGGTCGCGCGCCTCGCGCAGCGCGTCGCGCATCTGCAGCGCGAACTTCGGGTCGCGCCGCACGAACATGCGCTCGCAGATGTCGAACAGGAACATGCGCGTGGTGGCCAGCGAGCGCTTGCCGTCGAAGGTATCGGCCGAGGTGGGGAGGCGGATCGGTTCGTTGGCGGGGATCGGCACGGGCTGGGCGGGTGCCGGTGCGTCCGCGGCTTGCGGGCTCTGCAGGTAGCCCCTCTGGATCAGCGCCCGGATCGCCAGCTCGGCTTCATGCCGGTCGGGGAACAGCGCGCTGAAGTCGGTCAGCGAGCGCCGGCCGTCGGCCATCAGCAGCAGGGCGCGCTCGCGCTGGCTGAGCGTGCGCTGTCCGCCCTGGAGTTCGTCGCGCGCCTTGTCGGTCTTGGTGGGAAACATGGCAGCCACAGCTTTGGGGAATCGATGGACGCAGCATCGTTGCAAGCGGTGACATCTTTATTACCCGTTTTCCTCGCAGGGCCAATGGCCGCCGACGCTACTTGAACCCGAGCGCGTGCGGCAGCCAGGTGCTCAGCGCCGGCACGAAGGTCAGTATCAGCAGCACCGCGCCGTGCGCCCAGAGGAAGGGCACCAGCTCCTTCACCAGCGCCGACATGGGTACCTTCGACACGTTGCACGTCACGAACAGCAGCCCACCCACCGGCGGCGTGATCATGCCCAGCGTGAGGTTGAAGATCACGATCATCGCGAAGTGCACCGGGTCCACGCCCAGCTTCACCGCCACTGGCGCGAGGATCGGCGCCAGCACCATCACGCCCGGCAGCGGCTCGATGAAGATGCCGAACAGCAGCAGGAAGATGTTGACGATGATCAGGAACATCCACGGCGAGAGGTTCATGCCGATGAGCCATTCGGCCATCTGCTGCGGAATGCCCTCGATGGTCAGGATCCACGCGAACGAGGCCGACAGGCCGATGATGATCAGCACCGAGGCCGACAGCAGGGCCGAGCGCGAAAGAATGTCGGGCAGCGCCTTCCATTCGAGCGTGCGGTAGATGAACTTGCCGCACACGAGCGCGTAGAACACCGCCACCACCGATGCCTCGGTGGGCGTGAACCAGCCCGCGCGCATGCCGCCGAGAATGACTACTGGCAGCAGGATCGCGGGAATCGCCTTCCACGTCGTCACCAGGATCTCGCGCAGCGGCGGCGTTTGCCCGTCGCCCTTGTAGTTGCGCTTCTTCGAGACGTGGAAGTTCACCAGGCACATCGCCACCGCGATCAGGATGCCCGGCAGGATGCCTGCTGCGAACAGCGTGCCGACCGAGACCGTCTCGTCCTGCAGCGCGTAGATGATCATGATGATCGAGGGCGGAATGATCGGCCCCACGATCGCGGTCGAGGCCGTGAGCGCCGCCGCGTAGGAGCGGTCGTAGCCGGCCTTGTCCATCATCTTGATGAGCATCGACCCCGGCCCCGCCGCGTCGGCCAGCGCCGAGCCCGAGATGCCCGAGAAGAAGGTCAGCGACACCACGTTGGTGTAGCCCAGACCGCCCCGGCGATGGCCCACGAACTGGCCCGCGAAGCGCAACAGCACCTCGGTGAGGGAGCCGCCGCTCATCAGCTCGGCCGCCAGGATGAAGAAGGGCACGGCCATCAGCGGAAAGCTGTCGATGCCGGTGAAGGTTTCCTTCAGCAGTACCATCAGCGGGTAGTTCTCCGCGAGGATCAGCGTGGTCACGGTGGAAAGGCCCAGCGCGAAAGCAACCGGCACGCCGATGGCCAGGAACACGCAGGCGGAAACGATCAGAACGAGGCTTGCATCCATGGTCGTTCCTCCTTACAGCGACGCGCTCGCGTTGGCGTCGAAGTGCGCGTCGGAGGCGAACTCGCGGTTCAGCACGTAGCCGCGCACCACCAGCAGCCAATGCACGACGAGCAGCACGCCGCCGAACAGCATCGCGCTGTAGATGTAGGCAAACGGAATCTGCGTGACGGCCGTGAGCTGGAACATCGTGCGCTGCATGTACAGCCAGCCGTACCACACCATGAAGCCGAAGAAAGCGAAGAGAAGCCCTGCCACCACGATGCGCAGCGCCACCGCGGCGGGGCGCGGCAGCGCGTCCTGCAGATTCTCGACCGCGATGTGCCCGCCGTAGCGCAGCACCGGCCCGGCGCCCAGGAATGTGAGCCAGATCATCATGTGGCGCGACACCTCCTCGGCCCATTCGAGCGACTGGTTGGTGGTGTAGCGCAGCACGACGTTGGTGAAGATGATGACCGACATGGCGGCCAGCAGAAGAATCAGCGCCCAGCGGTTGGCGGCGAGAAAGTAGCGCTCGAAGGCTTGCACTTTGAGTTGTTCTCTGTTGTGTCGAGAGATGAAAAAACGAAGCGCCCGGCGCACTATGGCGAGCCGGGCGCGTTGCCGGAAGACCGGCGGGGCGGCGTTACTTGACGTCCGAAATCTTCTTGATGTTGTCCGCGCCGAATTCCTTGGCGTAGCTCACGTATGCCGGCTTCAGCGCCTCGCGGAAGGCCGCGCCGTCGACGGTGCGCGTGACCTTCATGCCGTCTTTCTCGAGCTGGGCGATGCCGTTGTTCTCGTCGTCGTTCACCTTCTTGCGCTGGGCGACGGAGGCCTTCTTCGCGGCTTCGACGAACACCTTCTTGTCGGCGTCCGAGAGCTTGTTCCACACCTTCGGCGACAGCAGCAGCAGCGCCGGCGAATACACGTGGCCCGTGAGCGAGAGGTGCTTCTGCACCTGCGAGAACTTCGATGCCAGGATCACCGGAATCGGGTTCTCCTGCCCGTCGACCGTGCCCTGCTGCAGCGCGCCGAAGAGTTCGGGGAAGGCCATCGGCGTGGGCAGGATGCCGAAGGTGCGGTAGCCGTCCATGTGCACCTTGTTTTCCATGGTGCGCATCTTCAGGCCCTTGGCGTCCTCGGGCTTGACGATGTCGCGTTTGCTGTTCGTCATGTGGCGGAAGCCGTTCTCCGTCCAGGCCAGCGCGACGATGCCCTTGCTCGGGAACTTGGTCAGGATGTCCTGGCCGATCGGGCCGTCCATCACCTTGCGCGCGTGGTCGTAGTCGCGGAACAGGAAGGGGATGTCGACGATCTTGACCTCGGGCACGAAGTTGCCCACCGGGCCGGTCGAGGTGTTGACCAGGTCCTGCGTGCCGAGCTGTATGGCCTCGATCTGCTCGCGCTCGCCGCCCAACGCCGAGTTGGCGAAGTGCTGGCACTTGTAGCGGCCTTGCGTGCCCTTCTCGATCTCTTCGCAGAACACCGTGGAGCCCACGCCGTAGTGCGACTCCTTGGAGGTCGCGTAGCCGATCTTCAGGACGGTCGGTTGTTGCGCATGGGCAGCGGAAGCGCCCAGGGCGAGCGAAAGGCAGGCGGCGGCGATGTGGCCGATTTTCATGATGTCTCCGGGGTTGAAGTCAGGTGCGCGTCAGGCGCCCCGGACTATGCAACACCGGAGAGCTTCACCGCGTCGGGATTTTCACGGACGTATTCGCGGATGACGGTCTCGAAGCTCTGGTCCGCCGACAGGCCCAGCGCCTTCGCACGCGCCGTTTCGATGCGCCCGGGCCAGGTCTTCACGATGCGCATGATCGTCGGATCGGGCGTGCGATCGAGCAGGGCGGTGGCGGCCTGGCCGGCCACGTGCTCCAGCGCGGCAGCCATCTCGCCCACCGTGGTGGCCAGCGAGGGCAGGTTCAGTGCGGTGCGCGGACCCCACTGCGCATCGCTCGCCTCGGCGGCGCGGATGATGCCCTCGATGGTGCGCGCCGGTGACGCGATGGCGACAGGCGTCGAATCGGGCACGGGGCAGGCCGCGCGCAGGCCGGCCAGCGGCTCGCGGATCATGCCGCTGAAGAAGCCCGAGGCCGCGCCGTTGGGTTTGCCCGGGCGTACGCTCACCGTCATGAGCCGCACGCTGCGCCCGCGCACGAAGCCCTTGCGCGTGAAATCGGCCACCAGCTGCTCGCCGATGAATTTCTGGATGCCGTAGCTGGTCTGCGGCGTGGGCAGCGTGTGGTCTTCGATGACCTTCGGCAGCGGCTGCTCGGGCGAATCGCCGAATACCGCGAGCGAGCTGGCGAACACCAGCACTGGCCTCGTGCCGAGCGCACGCACCCGTTCGAGCAACGCGTGCGTGGCTGCGAAATTGCTGCGCATGCCGAGGTCGAAGTCGGCCTCGCACTCGCCGCTCACGGCCGCGGCCAGGTGGAAGACGGCATCGGCTTCGCGCCAGACGGTCGCGTCTGCATCGGGCGAGAGTTGCGCGTTGAGGTCGCCCGTCACGGTGGCGATGCGCGCATCGGACGCGAGGTCGGCGGGCGCGCCCACGCGGTCGACCAGCGTGATGCGCTCGATCGGCCGGACCGGTGCGCCGGCCAGCGAGAGGGGGCCTTGCTTCAACAGCGTGCGGGCGAGGCGAGCGCCCAGAAAACCGGCGCCGCCGGTGATGACGATGTGCATGGGTTTTGTCTCCTGT
Organism: Variovorax sp. 10L421; assembly: GCF_056395365.1. Lineage (NCBI taxonomy): Bacteria > Pseudomonadati > Pseudomonadota > Betaproteobacteria > Burkholderiales > Comamonadaceae > Variovorax > Variovorax sp. 10L421. Next base: position 450,194 of record NZ_JBFTJJ010000002.1, on the reverse strand, counting down.
GAGCCGCCAGAATACGCGAGGCTCCGGCAACACGAAGCGCAGCGGAGAGCCGAAACGAAAAAGCCCTCCGAAGAGGGCTCGCCGACGAGGCAAGGAGGCCTTACATGCCCACGTAGTTCGGCCCGCCGCCGCCTTCGGGCGTGACCCACACGATGTTCTGCGTCGGGTCCTTGATGTCGCAGGTCTTGCAGTGCACGCAGTTCTGCGCATTGATCTGCAGGCGCTGCTTGCCGTCCTCGGTGCCCACGAACTCGTACACGCCGGCCGGGCAGTAGCGGCTTTCGGGGCCGGCGAACTTGGCGAGGTTGATGTTGACCGGCACCGTCGCGTCCTTCAGCGTCAGGTGGGCCGGCTGCTGCTCTTCATGGTTGGTGTTGCTGATGAACACGCTGGAGAGGCGGTCGAAGGTGAGCTTGCCGTCCGGCTTCGGATAGACGATGGGCTTGCACTCCGAAGCGGGCTTCAGGTAGAGGTGGTCGGGCTTGTTGCGGTGCAGTGTCCATGGAATGTGGCCCTTGAGCAGCCACTGCTCGATGCCGTTCATGAAGGTCGCGATACCCAGGCCCTTCTTGAACCAGGCCTTGAAGTTGCGCGCTTTGTTCAGCTCGGTGTAGAGCCAGCTCTTCTCGAACGCGGCCGGGTAGGCCGTGAGTTCGTCGTGCTGGCGGCCGGCCTGCACCGCCTCGAAGGCGGCTTCGGCGCACAGCATGCCGGTCTTGATGGCGGCATGGCTGCCCTTGATGCGGCTCACGTTGAGGTAGCCGGCCTCGCAGCCGACCAGCGCGCCGCCCGGGAACACCGTCTTGGGCAGCGACATCAGGCCGCCGGCCGTGATGGCGCGCGCGCCGTAGCCGATGCGCTTGGCCGGCTTGATGCCCTGGGCCTCGTCGCCTTCGAGGTACCAGCGGATGTTGGGGTGCAGCTTCCAGCGCTGCATTTCCTCGAACGGGCTCAGGTAGGGGTTGCTGTAGTCCAGGCCGGTGATGAAGCCCATCGTGACCTTGTTGTCCTCCATGTGATAGAGGAAGGCGCCGCCATAGGTGTCGCTCTTCATGGGCCAGCCGGCCGTGTGCAGCACGAAGCCGGGCTGGTGGCGCTTGGGGTCGATCTCCCACACTTCCTTCACGCCGAGGCCGTAGGTCTGCGGGTCCTTGCCGGCGTCGAGCTTGTACTTCGCGATGAGCTGGCGGCCGAGGTGGCCGCGCGCGCCTTCGGCGAACACGGTGTACTTGCCCAGCAGCTCCATGCCGAGCTGGAAGTTCTCGGTCGGTTCGCCGTCCTTGCCCACGCCCATGTTGCCGGTGGCCACGCCGCGCACCGAACCGTCTTCGTTGTAGAGCACTTCCGCCGCGGGGAAGCCCGGGAAGATTTCGACGCCCATGTTCTCGGCCTGCTGCGCCAGCCACTTGGTGAAGGCGCCGAGGCTGATGATGTAGTTGCCGTGGTTCTGGAAGCAGGCCGGCAGGAACAGGTTGGGGGTGCGCAGGCCCGACTTCTCGCCGAGGAACACCATCGCGTCGTCGGTCACGGGCTGGTTGAGCGGCGCGCCGAGTTCCTCCCAGTCGGGCAGCAGCTCGTTGAGCGCGCGCGGGTCCATGATGGCGCCAGAGAGGATGTGCGCGCCGGGCTCCGAGCCCTTTTCGAGCACCACGACCGAGATCTCCTTCTCGTGCTGCGCGGCCAACTGCTTGAGCCGGATCGCGGTCGAGAGGCCGGCCGGGCCGCCGCCGACCACGACCACGTCGTATTCCATGGCTTCGCGAGGGCCGAACTGGGCGAGGATTTCGTCGTGGGTCATGTGGGTTGGGTCGATAATGATTTTTCGAGGCGCGGGGCATTTTATGCGGCGTCCACGGGCGGTCCGTGTCACTCGCGGACGGGCCTGTTTCGTCACCTGCGCGACTCCACAGGATCCAGTCCATGGCTTACAGCATCGATCTTTCCGGCCGCGTGGCCTTCGTCACCGGCGCCTCCAGCGGGCTCGGCGCCCAGTTCTCGAAAACCCTGGCGCGCGCCGGTGCCGCCGTGGTGCTGGCCAGCCGCCGCGTCGAGAAGCTCAAGGAGCTGCGCGCCCGCATCGAAGGCGAGGGCGGCGACGCCCATGTGGTCGAGCTCGACGTGACCGACATCGGCAGCATCAAGGCCGCGGTCGCGCGTGCGGAGACCGAGGTCGGCCCCATCGACATCCTGGTCAACAACTCGGGCGTGAGCACCACGCAGCGCCTGCAGGACGTGACGCCCGACGACTACGACTACATCTTCGACACCAACGTGAAGGGCTCCTTCTTCGTCGCGCAGGAAGTCGGCAAGCGCATGCTGGCGCGCGCCACGGGCACGGCACCGGGCACCTACATCGGCGGGCGGATCATCAACATCGCCTCGTCGGCGGCGCTCAAGGTCATGCCGCAGATCGGCACGTATTGCATGAGCAAGGCCGCGGTGGTGCAGATGACCAAGGCCATGGCGCTCGAGTGGGGCCGCTTCGGCATCAACGTGAACGCGCTGTGCCCGGGCTACATCGCGACCGAACTCAACGAGGAGCACTGGACCACCGAGGCAGGCGCCAGGCTGGTCAGCATGCTGCCGCGCAAGCGCGTGGGCAAGCCCGAGGACCTGGACGGCCTGATCGTGCTGCTGGCCAGCGGCGAGAGCCATTTCGTGAACGGTGCCGTCATTGCGGCCGACGACGGGTTCGCGCTCTGAGTCCGCGGGCCTGGACCGGCATTGCCGCCGGCCTGGGCGCGGGTGCGCTCTGGGGGCTGGTGTTCGTAGCGCCGCGCATGGTGGGCCAATTCGGCATGGTCGACATCACCGCCGCGCGCTTTCTCGTGTTCGGCGCGGTCTCCGGGCTTGCGGTGTTCGCGCGGCCGGCCGCCGTGCGCTGGCCGAACGGTCGGCAGGCGCTCGCGGCGCTGGGGCTCAGCGTGCTGGGCTTCAGCGGCTACTACCTGCTGCTCGCCTTCGGCATCGCGGCAGCCGGCACCGAGGTGCCGAGCCTCGTCATCGGCACGATCCCTGTCTGGATGATGCTGCTGGGCCGGCCCGCGGGCCTGCACATGCGGGCCTTGCTGCCCGGGCTGCTGCTCACGGGCGCGGGCATGGCACTCATGATCTGGGGCGCCTGGTCGGCGCACGGCGGCGCGGGCAGTGGTGCTGGCGCGCGCTTCGGCGGGGGCATTGCGCTGGCGCTGTGCTCGATGGTGAGCTGGACGGTCTACGGCTTGCTCAACGCCGCCTGGCTGCAGCGGCACCGCGAGGTGCACGCGGCCGACTGGGCCAACTGGCTCGGCATTGCCACCGGCCTCGGGGCCTTGCTGCTGTGGGCGGCGGCGGGCAGCGATGTCGCCACGCTGCGGTCGCAGCCCGACGGCATGCTGTTCATCTGGATCGCACTGGCGAGCGGTTTCGGTTCGTCGTGGCTCGCGACCATCCTGTGGAACGTCGCGAGCCAGCGGCTGTCTGCGAGCCTGTGCGGCCAGCTGATCGTCAGCGAGACGCTGTTCGCATTGCTCTATTCCTTCCTCTGGGACGGCCGCTGGCCGCTGGCCACCGAATGGCTGGCGGCCTTGCTGTTCGTCCTGGGCATCCTCGCATCCATCAAGGCCCACCGATGAGAATCGAAATCCCCGAAAAGAAGAAGCTCGTGTACGAAATGTCGATCCCCATCCGCTGGGGCGACATGGACGCCATGGGCCACCTGAACAACGGCACCTACTTTCGCTATCTCGAAACCGCGCGCATCGACTGGATCCGCTCGATCGGTGTCGAGCCCGCGCCGGGCGGCGAGGGCATGGTGATCGTCAATGCCTTCTGCAACTTCTACCGGCAGATCGAATACCCGGGCAACGTGCGGATCAAGATGTACGTGAGCGACCCGGGGCGCACCACCTTCGAAAGCTGGGCCACCATGGTCCGCGAAGACGCGCCCGACGTGGTCTGCGCGGCCGGCGGCGCAACCACCATCTGGGTCGATTTCCCGAAGCAGAAGGCGCTGGCGCTGCCCGACTGGCTGCGCACGCTGGTGAGCGACTGAGCAGGAGCCGCTGACGCAGCTCAGGCCGGCTGCAGCACGATGCGAGCCTCGAAGCCATGCGCCGCGGCCGCCGGCGGCGACGAGAGTTCGAGCCTCGCGCCGTGCTTCTCGACGATGGTGCCCACGATCGAGATGCCCAGGCCGTAGCCGGCGCGATCGGAGCTGTGGCGCACATGGCGCTCGCGCAGGGTTTCGAGCTGCGCGGGGTTCACGCCGGGGCCGAAGTCGCGCACGGCAAGGGTGCAGGGCGCCGTCACCTCGACGACGACGCGGCCACCCCCGTAGCGCAGCGCGTTCTCCACCAGGTTGCGCAGTGCGATCGCGAGTGCGTCGAAGTCGCCGAGGGCCAGGGGGGTGGCGCTGTCGGGCACCTTGAGCACGAGGCGCTCGGTGTTGCGCGGGTCTTGCCAGAAGTCCTGCGCCACGGCGCCGGCGAGCTGCACCAGGTCGACCCGCGTGCGTGTGAGCGAGGCGCCCGATTCCGCGCGCGACAGCTGCAGCAGCTTCTCGGTGCGGTGGCTGAGGGTGCGCAGCGCATCGAGCGCGGCCTGCACGTCGTTGCGCTGCAGGTCGTGTTCGAGCGCGGTCTGCAGCCGCAGGCGGGCGGCGGCAAGCGGTGTTCGCAGTTCGTGCGCGGCGTTGGCCGCCAGCGCGCGCTCCACGTCGAGCGAGTGCGACAGGCGCTCCAGCAGCCGGTTGACGTGGTCGCCGACGGTGCGCAGCTCCCTCGGCAGGCCGGGCAGGGCGATCGGGCTCAGGTCGGCGCCGCTGCGTTTCTCGATCTCACCGGCCAGCTCCTGCAGCGCCCGCAGCTCGGCACGCGCCACGTTGCGCAACACCAGCGCGAGCAGCGGCAGCACCGCGACGAGCGGAATGATCAGGCCGAAGAGCGTGCGGTTCAGGGCATGGCGGCGTTCGTCGAGCGGGTCCGCCACCTGGAAGAACAGGCCCAGCGTCGGATGGCGCACGGTGTAGATGCGCCAGCTCGGGTTGTTCGCGAAGCCGGCGGCCAGCGGCACATCGAAGGTGTCCGCGGGCGCTTCGGCGGAGCGCAGCAGTACGTGTTCGTGCAGGTCGACGATCTGGTAGATCACCGCGTCCTCGGAGAACAGCTGCTTGGGCGCGATCAGCGGTTCGCGCGGCGGCTCCTGTCTGGGGTGCTGCAGCTTTTCCAGTTCCTGCACGGCCATCGCGAACATGCGGTGCGAAACTTCGACCATTTCGTTGTCGAAGTTGTGGTTGATCTCGCGGTCCACATACCAGACCACGGCGAACACGCACAGCAGCCACACGCCGCCGACCCAGAGGATCAGCGTGCGGGTCAGCCGGCCCGCGAGCGTGTCGCGGCCGGCCACGAGCTTGTTCAGGCTCATTCGTCGTCGTCCGCCGAGAACGACAGGCGATAGCCGAGGCCGCGCAGCGTCTGGATGTGGTTGCGCCCTAGCTTGCGGCGCAGGCGGCTGATGAAGACCTCGAGCGTGTTGCTGTCGGCCTCGTCGCCGAAGCCGTAGAGCGCATCGGCAAGGTTCTCGCGCGTGTGGATGCGCTCGGGTCGCGTGGCCATGACGCGCAGCAGCGCCCATTCCTTCTGCGTCAGCGTGATCGGCGAGCCGTCCTTGCGCACCATGTCGTGCGCCAGGTCGATCTCGAGCGTGCCGAGCTGCAGCACCGGCGAGCTGCTCGCGCTGCGGCGGCGCTCGACCGCGCGCAGGCGCGCCAGCAGCTCGGCGGGGTCGTAGGGCTTGATGAGGTAGTCGTCGGCGCCGGCATCCAGGCCGCGGATGCGGTCGGTCACCTGGTCGCGTGCCGTCAGCACGATGACGATGGGGCGCTCGGGCAGGGCGCGCACCTGCGGCAGCAGCGAGAGGCCGTCGCCGTCGCCCAGGTGCAGGTCGAGCAGCACGGCCGCGTATTGCACCGAAAGCAGGGCGCCGCGGGCGTCGGCCAGGCTCGAAGCCACGTCGACCACGAAGGCCTTGGCCAGCAGGTAGCTGCAGACGGCATCTGCCAACGCAGTGTCATCTTCGACCAGCAATATGCGCACGCCATGTCCTTCCAACAAAAAATGGAGTCTAGCGCTGCCCGGTTGCACGGGGCCTGCCAGTCAGGTTCGGTTCATCTTGCTTCAGGCTGGGTTCATTCCGCGAACGTAGGCTCGCGTCTGTTTTTCAGTCCCGCCTTCGTTCATGACACGTTTCCCGCTATTTCGCCTGGGGGTCCTGACCCTTTTTGCACTGGTTGCACTGATGGCATGGGACGCGACGGGGGCAGACCTGGTGCTGGCGCGCATGGCAGGTTCGCACATGGGTTTTCCCTTGCGCGACAACCCTTTCATGGTTCACGTGATGCATGAGGGCGCCCGGAACCTGAGCTGGGCGCTCGTGATCGCATTGTTCGCCGCAATCCGGTGGCCGTTCGGCTTCCTGCGCCGCCTGAGCACCGGGGGCCGCGCCCAGCTGGCGCTCACGGTGCTGGCCTCGGTGATCGCCGTCAGCGTGCTCAAGCATGCCAGCCAGACCAGCTGCCCGTGGGACCTGCAGGAGTTCGGCGGCGTTGCACGGTATGTGTCGCACTGGTCGTGGGGCGTCAACGATGGCGGGCCGGGCGGGTGTTTTCCTGCCGGCCATGCGTCTGCGGCCTTTGCCTACGTGGGCGGGTACTTCGTGCTGCGCCGGGTGTCGTCCCGTGCGGCGGCGATCTGGCTGGGGGTGTCCGTGGTTGCGGGGTTCGTGCTGGGCGCGTCGCAGCAACTGCGCGGCGCCCATTACATGAGCCACACCCTCTGGACCGCTTGGGTCTGCTGGGTGGTGGGCTTCGTCATCGAGGCGGCGGTGACTCGCTTCAAATCGCGCATGCTGAAGCCGGCGATGCCCGCACATGCAGGATCTTGATTTCGCACTGTTCAGGCTGATCAACGCGGACCCTTCGGTGCCGGCGTGGAGCCTGCGTGTCGCCGAGTTCTCCTCCAACCTGCTGCCGGCCCTGCTGACGCTCGCCATCGGGGTCTGCGCGCTGTTCAGCCGGCGCTGGCGCCATGCGCTGTTCACGGTGCTGGTGAGCGTGCTGGCCGTGTGGTTGATCGTGAACATGATCCGCACGCTGATGCCGGTTCCCCGGCCTGCGTTCTATGGCCTTGGCATCCAGTGGGTGCCCCAGGGCGTGCGGCCCGGCTTTCCGAGCCTGCATGCGGCCGGAACCTTTGCCGCCGCCTTTTCGCTCTGGTGCCTGCCTTCCCGCGCAGCCATGCTGGCGGCGCTGCTGGTGGCTGTTGTGGTGGCATGGAGCCGGGTGTTCCTGGGCCTGCATTTTCCCTCCGATGTCGTCGTGGCGGCGGTGCTGGGCGCGGTGGTGTCGGTCATTGTGGAGCGCGGCGTCAGCCGGCCGCTGGGCCTGGCCGCTTCCGGCGTGCTCATGGCGCGCAGGCGCGCGAAGATGCGCCTGCGCCGGGCCAGCCTGAACACCGACTGAAGGGGCAATTCAGGCTCGCTTCAGGCGGACTCGCTACATTCGCCGCATGTCTGTTTCGCGAATCGAGCCCGCACCCCTGCAGCGGGCGAGCACTTCTGACCCCAAAACGCCGCACTCACCCGCCTCCGGTACGTCGTGGGAGCGCTTCAACCTGTGGTTGAAGCAGCCGCGTTCGGCCGCCGTGCTCGTTCTTTGGCTCAGCCTCTACCTCGTATTGACCACCAACTGGCCGCTGTGGAACGAGCTGGCCCGTATCGGCGGTGCGCCGAGCACCTACATGTCCACCATCGTGGCCATGAGCCTGCTCACGCTGTGCGGCTCGGCGGCCATGCTGTCGCTGACCGCCTGGTCGCGCTGGATGAAGCCGCTGTGGCTCGCCGTGGTCGTGCTGGCCGCGGTGGTCCAGCACTACATGCTCCAGTACCGCGTGGTGATGGACCCGACCATGATCGCCAACGCGCTGCAGACCGATCCGAACGAGGCGCGCGATCTGCTGAGCTGGCGCATGGCCTTCAACGTCGGCGTGGTGGTCCTGCCTGCGGCCTGGCTGCTGTGGCGGGTGCGCGTCACGCCGATGCGCTTTCTGTCGAAGCTCTGGCGCAACGCCGCGCTGTTGCTGCTGTCGGTGCTCGTCGCGCTGGGCGCGGCGGTGTCCATGAACCGCGAGCTGGCGCCGCTGATGCGCAACAACGTTCATCTGCGCTACATGATGAACCCCATCGCGACGCTCTATTCCACGGGCTCGCTGTTCATCAAGCCGCTGTTCAAGCGCAGCGGCAAGCTGATTCCGATCACTGCCGGCACGGCGCTGGGCGCCAGCTATGCGGCTCAGACCAAGCCACCGCTGTTCGTGGTGGTGGTGGGCGAGACGGCTCGCGCCGACCACTTCGCCTTGAATGGCTATGCGCGCGACACCACGCCCGAACTCGCCAGGCGCGGTGTGCTGAGTTACCGCGAGGTGCATTCCTGCGGCACCAACACGCTGGCCTCCGTGCCGTGCATGTTCTCGCCGCTGGGCAAGGAAGGCTACGAATCGCGCAAGGACGACTACGAGACACTGGTCGACGTGCTGCAGGCTGCGGGCCTGGCCGTTTTCTGGCTGGACAACCAGGCCGGCTGCAAGGGTGTGTGTGTCCGCGTGCCGAACGCCTCGGCCTTCGAAGGCCTCGATGCCGCCACCAAGAAGGCGCTGTGCGACGGCGACGAATGCCTCGACGACGTGATGCTCAAGGGCCTCGACGAGCGCATTGCCGCGCTACCGGCCGAGCGCCGCGCCAAGGGTGTCGTGCTGGTGATGCACCAGATGGGCAGCCACGGCCCGGCCTACTACAAGCGCTCGGCGCCCGACGTGAAGCGCTTCCTGCCCGAGTGCAAGACCAATGCGCTGGCCGAGTGCGGCCACGCCGAGCTCATGAACGTGTACGACAACTCGATCGTGCAGACCGACCGCTTCCTAGGCCAGACCATCGACTGGCTCAAGGCCCAATCGAAGCAGTACGACCCGGCGATGCTGTACGTGAGCGACCACGGCGAGTCGCTCGGCGAATACGGCCTGTTCCTGCACGGCGTGCCGTACAGCTTCGCGCCCGAGGCGCAGAAGCACGTGCCGATGGTCACGTGGTTCAGCGAAGGCATGAGCCAACGGCGCAAGCTTTCGCGTTCGTGCATGGAGGCGGGGCTCGACACGCCGCTCACCCACGACAACCTGTACCACACGGTGCTGGGCGTGATGGACGTCGCCACGCCCACCTACAAGCCGGCGCTGGATGCACTGGCTTCTTGTCGCGGTAAGGGCTGAGCTTCTATCGGAGCTTGCCTGCGGTTGATGGCCCAGGGACATTCGCGCAGGGGACTACCCGGTGCCCTGTGCACACGCCCTGAACGGACCCCGCATCAAATCAGGCTCACTTCTTCTCGCGCGGCAGCCGCCCCATCAGGAAGAACTCGTTGTTCGGCTGCATGCCGCTGAAGCTCGCCAGCCGGTTGCTCAGGCCGAAGAAGGCGGTGATGGCCGCGATATCCCAGATGTCCTCGTCGTCGAAGCCGTGCGCGTGCAGCGGCGGGAAGTCGCTGTCGTCGATCTCGTGCGAGCGCTCGCAGACCTTCATCGCAAAGTCGAGCATGGCGCGCTGGCGCGGCGTGATGTCGGCCTTGCGGTAGTTCACCGCCACCTGGTCGGCCACCAGCGGCTTCTTCTCGTAGATGCGCAGCAGCGCGCCATGCGCCACAACGCAGTACAGGCATTTGTTGGCCGCGCTGGTGGTGGTGACGATCATCTCGCGGTCGCCCTTGGTGAGCGAGCCTTCTTCCTTGAGCATCAGCGCATCGTGGTACGCGAAGAAGGCGCGCCACTCGGCCGGCCGGCGTGCGAGGGCGAGGAACACGTTGGGCACGAAGCCCGCCTTTTCCTGCACGGCGAGGATCGCGGTGCGGATGTCTTCGGGCAGGTCTTTCAGTTCGGCGAGGGGATAGCGTTCTGCGGCCATGTTGTCTCCGGTGCGGGTTGCTTTGATGGAGCCATCATAGGCAAGCCGCACCGCAGACGTGGAACCGCTCCTTCTCCTACTTGAGTGCCTTGCCCTGCGTCGCACCCAGCGGCGTGTGCAATTGCGACGGCACCCACTCGCCGGTGTTGTCGTTGCGCCCCTGCAGCAGATAGCGCGTGTCGGCCTTGCCGTAGTTCTGCACCGCCATCGCCGAGAACTTGCCGATGTCGGTCTTCGGGTCGCGCAGGCGGTTCACGATCAGCACCTTCTTCGTGTCGGCGAAGTCGGCCATCATGTTCTGGTCGCCTTCGCTGTCGCCGGCCACGAAGCTCGGGCCGTAGCCGTACTTGGCGACCAGGAAGCGCTGGATGTTCTTCGTCTTGCCCGGGCCCTGCGTCTGGTCGTAGCCGCGGCGGAACTCGGGCTGGATCACGCCATTGGCATCGCGCTCCAGTTCCATCGCGAGCACGCGCTCGGGCGGGTTGTTGTAGCCGAAGGCGGGGTTCGACGAGATTTCCTTGATGACATCGACGAACGACGCCGAGCACACCCACACGTCGAAGCCCGCGTTGCGGAAGGCGGCGTACAGCGCCTGTATCTCGGGTTGCAGCCGCAGGCCGTTCTTCCAGCTCACCGACACCACGCCGGCGCGGCCCGGCAGGGCTGCGGGCGACGTCCACTTGACCTTGACGATCGGCTCCTTCAGCTGCCATGCCACCGTGTCGGCCGTGAGCTTGCGCACCTGCGCCTCGGTCATGCCGGCGAAGAGGTAGGTCACCCACGGGTAGGCCGTGTCGTGGTCAAAGGTGTCGCCGATGGCTTCGTAGAGATAGCGCACCTTGGCGGTGAACGCGATGTAGTGCGGATTCAGCTTCACGGCCGCCAGCGGCTGGCTGCCCTTGAGGCCGGCATAGTTCTGATAGAGCCAGGTGTAGCTGGCCACGATGTCGGGCACCACCAGGTCGATGTTGACCGACCCGCCGGCCGCGTTGTTGAACGGCGGGAGGAAGTCTTTCTTCGGAATGTTCTTGCGCAATGCCACCTCGAGCTGCGCGGGCGTGGCGCCGAACACCAGGTTCTCGAGCTGGTAGATCAGCGAGGCTTCCTCGATGTCGAGGAAGACGCTGGTGTTGTCCCAGTCGAAGACGACGTAGGGCGGCCTGGCGGCGTTGTAGCCGGGGCTGTCCTTGCCGAGGCCGGCGATCAGGCCTTCGATCTGCGCGCGGTTGAAGGCGTCCCAGTGGCCGGGCGACAAGCCCTTGGCGGGCGAGAGGCTGGCGCAGCCGGTGGCGACGAGCGCGGTGGCGAGGGGGGTAAGGAGAATGAGGCGGCGTTGCATGCGTTCCCTGTTGTTGTGCGGTGTGGATGGGAAGCACCAAGCGTATGCGGCGCTGGTGACACTTCCGCGTCGACCTACGCATCAGCCGTGCCAGCCCACCGCATGAGCTCACGCTTGCCTCCTGCCGCCTCGACGCTCGCCGCGGCCCGCCGATCTCCACGCCAGCTTCGACACGCCGGGAATTGGAAGGCGTCTAGCCGGGCAGCCCCGGCCTCACCGCACCGGGTTGCTTCAGCACTGCGAGATCGCTCTCGTCCTTGAGCCCGACGCCGGTCAGCCCGCGGCGCAGGGATTCGCGCATCAGCCATGCCAGCTTGAACGCGGCGGTTTCATAGGACAGGCCTTCGGGCCGCACATTGGAGATGCAGTTGCGCTCGGCGTCGTGCCGGCCGCGCTTGGGCGAATGCGTGAGGTAGATGCCGAGGCTGTCGGGCGAGCTCAGGCCGGGGCGCTCGCCGATCAGCATGACGGAGAGCGCCGCGCCGAACAGCTCGCCCACCTCGTCGGCCAGCGCCACGCGTGCCTGCGTGGCGATGACCACCGGGGCGAAGCTGGTGTCGGCCGGCAGGTGCGAGCGCAATGCGGCCAGCAGCGGCGCCGCATGGCGGGCGACGGCGAGCGAGGAGAGCCCGTCGCCGATCACGATGCAGACATCGCAGCCGTAGCGGCCGTCGACGAGCAGGCGCGTGGCGTCGTCCTCGTCGAGCTGCCGGCCGAGGTCGGGGCGGCGCAGGTATTCGGTGCGGTCCGCTGCACGGCTGCGTGCGCGCGCCACCTCCCAGTGCTGCGATCGCAAGGCGGCTTCGAGCGCATCGACGTCGAGCGCGGCATGGATGGCATCGCGTGCCATCGCATGTGCCCAGCCGAAGCGCAGCGTCTCGTCGGTCGGCATGCCTGCGCCGGCGCGGCCCAGCGCCAGCCGCGCGGGCGTGGCCGAGCGCCATTGCGCCCAGGGGTTGGGTGTGACCGGTGAATCGCTCATGACGCGAGCGCGGACAGCCCGCTCATGTCGGCCAGCAGCCGGTTGGCAGCAGGCGGCGCCAGTTGCCCGGCCGCGTTGGTGATCTGCATGCGCTGCAGCCAGGCCTCGAATTCGGGCGCGCGCTTTAGGCCCAGCGTTTCGCGCAGGAAGAGCGCGTCGTGGAAGGAGGTGCTCTGGTAGTTGAGCATCACGTCGTCCGCGCCCGGGATGCCCATGATGAAGTTGATGCCCGCCGTGCCCAGCAGCACGAGCAGCGTGTCCATGTCGTCCTGGTCGGCCTCGGCGTGGTTGGTGTAGCAGATGTCGCAGCCGATGGGCAGGCCCAGCAGCTTGCCGCAGAAGTGGTCCTCGAGCCCGGCGCGGATGATCTGCTTGCCGTCGTACAGGTACTCCGGCCCGATGAAGCCGACTACCGTGTTGATGAGGAAGGGCTTGTAGCGCCGCGCCAGCGCATAGGCGCGCGCCTCGCAAGTCTGCTGGTCGACACCGAAGTTGGCATTGGCCGAGAGCGCGCTGCCCTGGCCGGTCTCGAAGTACATGACGTTGTCGCCGATGGTGCCGCGCTTGAGCGACAGCGCCGCGGCATAGGCCTCGTCGAGCAACTCGGGCGTCACGCCGAACGAGAGGTTGGCCTTCTCGGTGCCCGCGATCGACTGGAACACCAGGTCCACCGGCGCGCCGGCCTCGGCAAGCTTGAGCGTGTTGGTCACGTGCGTGAGCACGCAGCTTTGCGTGGGAATCTCGAAGCGCTGGATCACCTCGTCGAGCATGCGAAGCAACTGGCCCAGCACGGGCATGCTGTCGGAAGCGGGGTTGAGGCCGATCACCGCATCGCCCGCGCCGTAGAGCAGCCCGTCGAGCGTGGAGGCCGCCACGCCGCGCAGGTCGTCGGTCGGGTGGTTGGGCTGCAGCCGCACAGCCAAGTGGCCGGGCAGCCCGATGGTGTCGCGAAAGCGTGTGACCACGCTGCATTTCTTCGCGACCGATACCAGGTCCTGGTTGCGCATGAGCTTGGACACGGCCGCGACCATCTCGGGCGTGAGGCCCGGTGCCAGCGCGGTGAGCGTGGCGGTGGTGGCCGCTTCGGACAGCAGCCAGTTGCGGAAGTCGCCGACCGTGAGATGCGCGACCGGCGCGAACGCCTGCGCGTCGTGGCCGTCGATGATGAGGCGCGTGATGTTGTCGCTCTCGTATGGAATCAATGCTTCGGTCAGGAACTGCCTGAGCGGCGTCTCGGCCAGCACGTGGCGCGCGGCCATGCGTTGCTGCGCGGTGGCCGCGCCGATGCCCGCGAGGTAGTCGCCCGAACGCGCCGGGCTCGCGAAGGCCATGACCTGCCGCAAGTCGTCGAAGGCGAAGACATGGCTGTCGATGGTGGTGCGGTACAGCATCTGTCAGGCGGCAGTCTTCGAGGAAGACAGCATCTCGTCGGGCGCGGCCGCCTTGCGCTGCGCCGAGGTCAGCAGGAAGTAGCCGTACGCCGCTGCCATCAGCACGATGAACAGCAGCGTGAGCATGCCGTTGAACCACACCATTGCGCCCAGGCACACGACGCCGAGCCCAAGCGCAATGGCCGGGAACACGGGGTAGAAGGGCGCGCGGTAGGTGCGCAGCAGGTTGGGCTCGGTGCGGCGCAGCTTGAACAGCGCTGCCATCGAGATCAGGTACATCACGATGGCGCCGAGCACGGCCATGGTCACGATGTTGGCGGTGAGCGTCTGGCCGCCGAACTGCACCCACTCGTCGCTGAAGATCGCGACCACGCCGATCACGCCGCCGGCCAGCAGCGCGCGGTGCGGCGTGTCGAAGCGCGGGCTCAGCCCGGCGAAGTAGCGCGGCAGGTACCCCGCGCGCGCCAGCGCGAAGATCTGGCGCGAGTAGCCCATGATGATTCCGTGGAACGAGGCGATCAGCCCGAACAGCCCGATCCACACCAGCATGTGCAGCCAGCCGCTGTTGTCGCCCACCACCGCCTTCATGGCCTGTGGCAGCGGATCGTTGATGTTGGCGAGCTTGCGCCAGTCGCCCACGCCGCCCGCGAAGATCATCACGCCGAAGGCCAGCACCACCAGCGTGACGATGCCCGTGGTGTACGCGATGGGAATGGTGCGGTGCGGATCGCGCGCCTCCTCGGCCGCCATGGCCGCGCCCTCGATGGCGAGGAAGAACCAGATCGCGAACGGAATGGAGGCGAAGATGCCCGAGATGGCCGCGCCGTTGAGCACGCTGCCGCCGGCCCAGCCGTTGGCCACGAAGTTGGCCATGGTCCAGCCCGGCGTGACCACGCCCATGAAGACCAGCAGCTCGACGATGGCCAGGATGGTGACGAACAGCTCGAAGGCCGCCGCGATGCCCACGCCGATCCAGTTGAGTCCGATGAAGATCACGTACGCGCCCAGCGCGAACCACTTCGGGTTGATGCCCGGAAACTGCACGTTGAGATACGCACCGATGGCCAGCGCGATGGCCGGCGGCGCGAAGACGAATTCGATCAGCGTGGCAAAGCCCGCGACGAAGCCACCGTTGGGACCGAAGGCACGCCGCGCATAGGCGAAGGGCCCGCCCGCATGCGGGATGGCAGTCGACAGTTCGGTGAAGCTGAAGATGAAGGTGGTGTACATCGTCGCGACCAGCACCGTGGCAACGAGAAAGCCGAGTGTGCCGGCCGTGTTCCAGCCGTAGCTCCAACCAAAGTACTCACCCGAGATGACGAGGCCCACCGCGATGCCCCAGAGCTGGACGGGACCGAGCACTTTCTTGAGATGACCGGTGCCTGAATGGTCGGGCGTCGTGCCCGTGCTGGCGGCTGCGGTGGAGTTCATGCGGCTTCCTCTCTTCGTGGATGTTGACAGTGCACATTCCGCAAAGCAAGGGCTGTTCCAACACGCGCATCGGTCCCGAATATCCCCTTACAGGCCTGGCCGGCCGCTGGCCATAATCGACGACTTTCAACCTCCGAGGTCTTTCGTGAAGTCTCTTCTCTGCGCCGCACTCGTGTCCGTTCTCGCCGCTCCCGCCGCCTTTGCGCAATCCGCGCCGGTGACCACGCCCAGCGGCCTGGTCTACCAGTCGCTCAAGGAAGGCACCGGTGCCTCGCCTGCCGCGACCGACACGGTCAAGGTGCACTACCGCGGCACCTTCCCCGATACCGGCAAGGAATTCGACAGCTCCTACAAGCGCGGTGAGCCCACCGAGTTTCCGCTCAACGGCGTGATCCCGTGCTGGACCGAAGGCGTGCAGAAGATGAAGCCGGGTGGCAAGGCCAAGCTGACCTGCCCGCCGTCGATTGCCTATGGTTCGCGCGGCGCGGGCGGCGTGATTCCGCCGAACGCCACGCTCAATTTCGAAGTGGAACTGGTGTCGGTTACCAAGCGCTGATTTCAGGCTGCAGCCCCGCCCGCAGTCAGACTCCCGGCTGGTACTGATACAGCCAGGTTTCCGTAAGCGTCTTGTCCCCCGTCTTCAGGTAGAGCCGCATGTCGACCGGCTCGTTGCCTTCGGGCGTGAAGTCGAACTGCGCGCGCCAGTGGCCCGGCACGCCGTTGGGCACGGCCTCGGCGAAGATGTACGAGAACTTGCCGCGCGCCGCCGTCAGCACCACCTCGGGCTTCACGCCGAAGGGCACGGTAGTCAACGGTTGGCCGACGAACTCGACCATGAACTTGCGCACGCCCTGCGGTCGCGGCTGGCCCGGCTGTCCGCCGCGGCCGATGCGCGTGGCCACGCAGCGCGCGAGCGGCGACGGAAACGGCTCCTGGTCAGTCCAGTGCAGCCGGTACTGCAGGCTGTAGCTCGCACCCGCCTTGGCATCGGCCTTCGGCACCCAGAAGGCGACGACGTTGTCGTGGATCTCGTCGTCGGTCGGAATCTCGATGAGCTGCACCGAGCCTTCGCCCCAGTCGCCCAGCGGCTCGATCCACAGGCTCGGGCGCTTCTCGTAGCCCACGCCGTCCTGGTAGTGGTCGAACGCGCGGTCGCGCTGCAGCAGGCCGAAGCCACGCGGCTTGGTGTCCGCGAACGCGGATGCGCGCGTCTGCGTCGGGTTGTTGAGCGGGCGCCAGATGCGCTCGCCCGCGCCGTTCCAGATCGCGAGGCCGTCGGAGTCGTGCACCTCGGGGCGCCAGTCGATGGCCGTGGGCTTGATGGTTTCCGAGTACCAGTACATGGACGTGAGCGGCACCAGGCCAAGGCGCGACACGTCGCGGCGCAGGAACATGCGCGCGTCGATGTCCATGATCACGGCCTTGGTGCGCTGCATGACGAACTTGAACACGCCCGTCACGCTCGGTCCTTCGAGCAGCGCGTAGACCGTCATCGAGGTGGTGTTGTTCGCGGCCGGCGTCTCGAAGTAGAAGCGCGTGAAGCTCGGGAATTCCTCGGGCTTGTCGGGCACCGCCACGTCGAGCGCAATGCCGCGCGCCGACAGCCCGTACTGGTAGAGCTCGCCGATGGCGCGGAAGTACGAGGCGCCGAGGAACGCGACCCAGTCGTTCTTCTGCCAGTCGAGCTTGGCCTGGTCGCCCAGCCGGCTCTCCTGCAGGCGAAAGCCCGCGAAGCCCGCGCCCGGCGGCAGCGCGCGCGCGGGGCTGTCGGGCGGCATTGAGAAGTAGGTGGGGCTGTAGAGCACCTCGCGGGCGAACGCATCGCCGTCGGTGTTCTCGAGCACGTGCATGCGCACCGGCGTCTGGAAGAAGCGGCCGAGGTGGAAGAAGGTGACCGGGAACGCGCCGGGCCCGTCGCGGAACAGGGCGTTGGCGACGTCGAACTTGATCTTGCCGTGCGCGTCGTAGTCGATGCGATCGAGCACCTCGGGCGCCAGCGGCGCTGCGGCCGCATAGGGCCTTGCGGCGAGCGACTTCGCTTGTGCGACCAGCGCGTCGAAGGAGAAGGGAGTGGGCTGGCTCAGTTGCAGTCCGTTGGCGGCCAGTGCCTCTTCGGGCAGTCCGAGGGCGGCGAGTGCGGCAGCGGCTCCGCCGGCGGCAAGGAAGGATCGGCGATCAAGCATGTGTTTCTTGAGGGTTGCGAATCTTTGGGGGAAAGAAGGGAAAGCGGCGGAAACGACAGCGCATTTTCCGCGAATGGGAACACCGGCGAGCTTGGCCCGGCGAGGGATCGAACCGCGTCAGCCATCCAGCGCAAGCCGGGCCGGACAAAGCCGGCAATTCACGAAATTGTGCGTTTATGTATCGGCCTCGTTCTCCGCCTTCAACGCGTAGAGCGCATACAGCGGTACGCCCAGGAACAGCATCACCATCGGCGCGAACAGCGTGTAGGGCAGGCCGGCGCCTTCCAGCACGCCGTAGGTGGCGGCCAGCCGCAGGCGCGGATGGGGTTGCGTCAGCTCGGCCGGCCGATGGATGCCCCAGTGGAACTCCGCGCCGGTCGCGCGCACCGAAGGGTGCTGCTTCGCGTGGCCCACCGCGAGCCAGCACAGGGCGTCGAAGACCAGCATCGAGCCCGCAGGCGCGCGTTCGCCGAAGGTGGCGAGCACCGCCTGCACCTGCTCGGGCTTCAGGTACATCAGCACGCCTTCGGTGAACAGGAACACCGGCCGCGCATTGCGCCTGCGCGGCAGGCCCAGTTGCTCCCACCAGCCGGGCGCGGTCAGGTCGAGTTCGCGCAGGTCGTGGCGTTCGTTGGCTTCGGGGATCAGCTCGCGGCGCAGTTCGAGCACTTCGGGCAGGTCGGCGTCGGTCATGCGGGACTTGCCGTCGTCCAGCCACTGGAAGTAATGGCTCAGGCCGCAGCCCATGTTCACCACGCGTGCTCCGGGGTGCTCCTTGAGGAAGTCCTGGGCCAGGCTGCGGAAGCGCCGCGTGCGCCAGAGGATGCCGTAGATGGTCGCCCGGTCTTCCGGCAGCGCGCTGCCGTCGTCGCGGATCTGCTCCAGGATGCCGGCGGCGTAGGCGTCCCGCACGGCCATCTGCGGAAAGATGGCGTCGCCCGAGGCCCGCGCAGCGAGGGGAATCCGCAAGGTGGAAGGGACGGCCGAGAGGCGCTGTGCCTTTTTTCTGGTGGTCATGAATGCGAGGGCGAGGCCATGCGCAAAGTCTGGCCGCTGCGGCATGGCGGGGCAAGTCAGTCTTTGGTTGTGCGGGCGGCCTCCACCGGCCGCCCTGTCAGTGCCCGGAAGGCTTGCCGCGCTGGCGTGCGAGATGGCGGTAGATGGTGCTGCGGTGAACGCCGAGGCGGCGCGCGGCCTTCGCCACGTCGTGCTCGCAGGCCTTCAACGCCTCGTCGATGGCGTGGCGTGTGATGGCCTGCAGCGGCTCGGCATGCGCAGGGGCGCACTCGAGCGGGTCGTCGGGCAAGACGGTAGGCTGCGCGCCCAGCAGGTGCGCGGGCAATGCGCTCGCCGTCACCGAGTCGCCCGTATCGGCCAGTGCCACGATGGCGCGCAGCGTGCTGCGCAGCTCGCGCACGTTGCCCGGCCAGCGGTAGGCGGCCAGCACTTCGAGTGCGTCGTTTTCCAGCCGCAAGTGCTTGGCCGCGCCGCCCGCTTCAAGAAACAGCCGCGCGATCAGCGCGTGCCGGTCGTCGCGCCGGCTCAAGGGAGGCAGGGTGACGGTGAACCCCGCCACGCGATACATCAGGTCGGCGCGGAAGCGTCCGGCCTCCACCAGCGCCGGCAGGTGGCCGTGCGTGGCGCAGACCAGGTCGAAGTCCACCGCCACCCCCTGGCCGCCGCCCAGCGGCGTGACCACGCGCTCCTCCAGCACGCGCAGCAGGCGCGTCTGCAGGGCCAGCGGGATCTCCGCGATCTCGTCGAGGAACAGCACCCCGCCATGCGCTTCGCGGATGCGGCCCCCCATGCCCTTGCGCTTCGCGCCGGTGAAGGCGCCTTCCTCGTAGCCGAACAGTTCGGACTCGATCAGCGTCTCGGGCAGCGAGGCGCAGTCCACCGCCACGAAGGGGCCCGTGCTGCGGCGGCTCGCGGCGTGCAGCCGGCGCGAGAAAACCTCCTTGCCGCTGCCGGTCTCGCCGTTGACCAGCACGGAGACGCCTTCGTTCAGCACCCGCACGGCCTTGTGCAGCAGAGGCTGCACATCGTCGGTTTCGGGCTCGGCCACCGCGCGCCGCGTGGGCGTGCGCGAACCGCCGGCCGCATGCGAACGCTCCATCACCGTCGCGATCTGCCGGCCGCCCGGCAGCGTCAGCAGGCTGCGCCGGTGTTCCATGCGCGGCCAGTTCGCGCCGAGAAAGGCCTCGGCGTCCAGTTCGAGAAGACCGTCCCACGAGCGCCCGAACAGCTCGAGCGCCACCCGGTTCGCCGCGACGATGCGCCCGCCCTCGATCACCATCAGCCCTTCGCGCGCGGTGCCGATCAGCGCCGGGCGCGCATGGAAGCGCAGTACGTGGCCGTTGGCCTCGGCCAGCATCATGCGGTGCTCGACCTGCTGCGCCGCCATGCGCACCAGGCCGAGCGCATGCGTGTTCACGCGCACCGTCTCGCCCGAGATGTCGAGCGCGCCCGCCAGTTCGCCGCGCCCGGTGAAGATGGGCGCTGCCGCGCATCCGAGCGTTCCGTTCTGCGCGAGGTAGTGCTCAGCGCCCAGCACCATCAGCGCCTCGCGCTCCGCCAGCGCCGTGCCGATGGCGTTGGTGCCCCGGTTGCGCTCCGACCATTCCACGCCGGGCTGCAGCGCGATGCGCTCGGCCTTGGGCAGGAAGTCGGCGCTGCCGACCTCCTCGAGAATCAGGCCGCTGGCATCCGACAGGATCACCACGCAGCCGTTGCCGACCGCATGCTCGGCCAGGCCGTCGAGCTCGGGCTGCGCGCAGTTCAGCAGCCGCATGGCCTGCTCGCGCCGTTCGCGCAGCAGGGCCAGCGCCATCGGCTCGGGGTCCGTGGCCTGGTGGCCGACCGGCCGGCAGCGCTGCCAGGAGCGCGAGATGTGCGGGGCGATCCACGGCGCGGGATCGCAGCCTTGTCCAAAGAACAGTTCGCGGGCCTGCGCCACTTTGATCGACGGCAACTGCGCTGCGCTCATGCGTGTCTCCGAGAGGTTTTCGCCTTGTGCGACATCCTAGTCGCCATGTTCGCGCGGACATGTCGCATATTGCGAATGAAAACCCCCCCTGCGGCATGCGATGCCCAGGAGGAAGTACCCAGGGAATGTACCGATCCGGCCGGGTATGCGGCTTGCGATTGCTCAAGCAGGTCGCCGCATGTCGCGGCGCCGCCAGCAGCAAATGGAGACAAGTCATGGACATGCTCGAACCGGGCAAATTCGGCACCGCGGTGCCGTTCAAGAAGCGTTACGGCAACTACATCGGCGGCGAATGGGTCGCGCCGGCGGACAACCAGTATTTCGAGAACATCACGCCCGTCACCGGCAAGGTCTTCTGCGAAGTGCCGCGCTCTACCGCGGCCGACATTGAACGTGCGCTCGACGCCGCGCACAAGGCCAAGGGCCCCTGGGGCCGCACCTCGACCACCGAGCGCGCCAACATCCTCAACAGGATTGCCGACCGCATGCAGGAGAACCTGCCCATCCTGGCGGCAGCGGAGACCTGGGACAACGGCAAGCCCATCCGCGAAACCACCGCGGCCGACCTGCCGCTGGCCATCGACCACTTCCGCTACTTCGCCTCGTGTGTGCGCTCGCAGGAAGGCGGCATCAGCGAGATCGACTACGAAACCTTCGCCTACCACTTCCATGAGCCCATCGGCGTGGTCGGCCAGATCATTCCGTGGAACTTCCCGATCCTGATGGCCGTGTGGAAGCTGGCGCCCGCGCTGGCGGCCGGCAACTGCGTGGTGCTGAAGCCGGCCGAGCAGACGCCGGTGTCGATCCTCGTGCTGCTGGAGGTCATCGGCGACCTGCTGCCGCCGGGCGTGCTGAACGTGGTCAATGGCTTTGGCGTGGAGGCGGGCAAGCCGCTGGCGTCGAGCAACCGCATCGGCAAGATCGCCTTCACCGGCGAGACCACCACCGGCCGGCTGATCTCGCAGTACGCGAGCCAGAACCTGATTCCGGTCACGCTGGAGCTGGGCGGCAAGTCGCCCAACATCTTCTTCGCCGACGTGATGGACAAGGACGACGCCTTCTTCGACAAGGCGCTCGAGGGCTTCGCAATGTTCGCGCTGAACCAGGGCGAGGTCTGCACCTGCCCGTCGCGCGCGCTCATCCAGGAGTCGATCTACGACCGCTTCATGGAGCGTGCGCTGAAGCGAGTGGCAGCCATCAAGCAGGGCAGC
This sequence comes from Variovorax sp. 10L421, assembly GCF_056395365.1. Lineage (NCBI taxonomy): Bacteria > Pseudomonadati > Pseudomonadota > Betaproteobacteria > Burkholderiales > Comamonadaceae > Variovorax > Variovorax sp. 10L421. The sequence continues at coordinate 428,684 of NZ_JBFTJJ010000002.1, read as the reverse complement.
CCGCTCGACATGGCCACCATGATCGGCGCGCAGGCCTCCGGCGAGCAGCTAGAGAAGATCCTGTCGTACCTCGACATCGGCAGGCAGGAGGGGGCGAAGGTGCTGATCGGCGGCGAGCGCCAGCGGTTCGAGGGCGACCTGGCCGACGGCTACTACGTGAAGCCGACCGTGTTCCGGGGCCACAACAAGATGCGCATCTTCCAGGAGGAGATCTTCGGCCCGGTGGTGTCGGTCACCACTTTCAAAGACGAGGAAGAGGCGCTTTCCATCGCCAACGACACGCTCTACGGCCTGGGCGCCGGCGTGTGGAGCCGCGACATGAACCGTGCCTTCCGCATGGGCCGCGGCATCCAGGCCGGCCGCGTGTGGACCAACTGCTACCACCACTACCCGGCGCACGCGGCCTTCGGCGGCTACAAGCAATCGGGCATCGGCCGAGAGAACCACAAGATGATGCTCGACCACTACCAGCAGACCAAGAACCTGCTGGTGAGCTACAGCGAGAACAAGCTGGGCTTCTTCTGATGAGCACCACCGGCGACGTCCTGCGTGTCACCGCGACTGATGCCGCGCTCGCGCTGATCGACAGGCTCGCCAAAAAGCACGGCCCGCTGATGTTCCATCAGTCGGGCGGCTGCTGCGACGGCAGCGCGCCCATGTGCTATGCCCAGGGCGAGTTCATCGTGGGCGACTACGACCGGCTGCTGGGGCACATCGGCGGCATGCCGTTCTACATCAGCGGGCCGCAGTTCGAGTATTGGCAGCACACGCAACTCATCATCGACGTGGTGCCGGGGCGCGGCGGCATGTTCTCGCTGGAAGGCCCCGAGGGCGTGCGCTTCCTGACGCGCTCGCGGCTTTTCACCGACGCGGAATGGGCCGTGCTGGAAGCCGAGGAGGCGAAGTAGGGCTGCTGCAAAAGGCCTCGGCCGAGGCGAGGCTGCCGGGCTACGAGGTCGAATCGTGGTTCGCGGTGCTCGCGCCAGCGAAGACGTCGCCCGAGGTTGTCAACAGGCTCAGCGCGGAACTCCGGAAGATCGTGGAGAGCGAAGCCTTCCGCAAGAAGGTGGACGAACAGGGCGCCTTCGCGACCTACATGGACCTGCCGACGCTCGCGAAATTCGTCGACCAGGAGCTGGCGGCGTAGTCGAAGGTGATCAAGTCGGCGGACATCAAGCCCGACTGATTCGAAATACGGGCACGACCGGCTACAGCTTGACGTTGATGATCGACAGGATGATCGCAGAGAGCGTCATCGCGACGGGCAGCTTCCGCACGGCGAGCGCATGAGCGCGGGCGACGGAGGCTTGCGTCTGCAGCAGAAGGCTGCGTTCGGAATGGATGGGTGTGGACATTTCGGACTCCTGTTTGGTTGTGGGCTCGTCGCCCTTGATGACCTCCACGATAGGCTTCGCAGGGCGCAGCGGCGCGGGCGTTTCGACGACACGGCGTTTCTGTTTTCGCAACGATGAGGCGGCAACTGGCCGGAACTTCGGGCGGCTCTTTTGGATCGGCGAGGCTTGCGTGCGGCGTGAGAATCCGGCGCCGGCGCCGGCGACCAATGACCGAACTAGAAAGCAGGCAGAAATCATGAACATTGCGGTGCGCGATGAACTGCGCGGCCATGGTGTGGGCACTGCGCTGTTGTGCAGAAGCAGGACGGCATCGTGTTGCGCGACATGCTCCGCATGCGCATCGAGCTCGCTGACTAGCCCGCGATCAGCTTCTGCACCAGTTCCGCGGTGGTCGCGGCCGCGTACTTGCGCATCAGCCGGGCCCGGTGCAGTTCCACCGTGCGGTGGCTGATGCCCAGCGCCTTGCCGATCTCCTTCGAGGTCAGCCCGCGCATCACCTGCGCCGCCACCTCGCGCTCGCGCGGCGTGAGTTCGGCCTTGACGGCGCGGCGCGAGCCCAGGTCCTCGAAGGTCCAGATGCCGGCCTCGTGCGGCGCGGCGCGGTTCATGGCGTGGCCGGTGACGTGGCACCAGAAGGTCTCGCCTGCGATGGCGCCGTGCAGTCCGCCCAGGCGCTTCATCATGCGGTTGTCGGCGTAGTGCCCGCTGGCATTCAGAAAGGGCTCCATGCGCTTGCCGATGCGCTCGAACTCGACCACGCTGGGGTACAGGATGCTGAACGAATGCCCGACCAATGCGGAGGGCGTTGCGCCAAAAATCTCGCACACGCGAACGTTGCAGGCCACGATGGTGCGGTTGCTCGACACCACCATGCCGACGGGCGCGTGTTCAAAGGCCAGCCGGTAATCGATCTCGGGCATCGGGGGTCACCATTACGAAATACTACGTATGCGAGTAGGTAGTATCGTTCAGGGCTTTCCCACCTCTCTCCATTCACCCATCAAGGAGCCCGAGTGAACAAGATTTATCCCACCGCGGACGCGGCACTCAAGGGGGTCGTCGCCGACGGGCAGATGCTCGCGGTCGGCGGCTTCGGCCTGTGCGGCATTCCCGAAGCGCTGATCGACGCGCTGAAGGACTCCGGCGTGCAGAACCTCACCGTCGTGTCGAACAACGCGGGCGTCGACGGCTTCGGCCTCGGCAAGCTGCTGGAGACGCGCCAGATCAAGAAAATGATTGCGTCCTACGTCGGCGAGAACAAGGAGTTCGAGCGCCAGTACCTCGCGGGCGAACTGGCCCTCGAATTCACGCCCCAGGGCACGCTGGCCGAGAAGCTGCGCGCCGGCGGCGCGGGCATCCCGGCCTTCTTCACCAAGACCGGCGTGGGCACGCAGGTGGCCGAGGGCAAGGAGCTGCGCGAGTTCGACGGCGAAACCTACGTGATGGAACGCTCGCTGGTGCCCGACGTGGCGCTGGTGAAGGCCCACGTGGCCGACAAGTCGGGCAACCTGCGCTTTCGCCTCACGGCGCGCAACTTCAACCCGGCCGCCGCCATGGCCGGCAAGATCTGCATCGTCGAGGTCGAGAAGATCGTCGAGGTGGGCGAACTGGCCCCCGACGACATCCACCTGCCGGGCATCTACGTGCACCGCATCGTGCTCAACGCCAAGCCCGAGAAGCGCATCGAGAAGCGCACCGTGAGCGCCTCGGTCGATGCCGTCGCCGCCAAGGTCGAGGCTCAGACCGCCATCGCCCAGGCCGCTGCCGGCAGTGAAGTGCCAGCCAAGGTCGTCAACAAGAAAGAAGGAGCCTGAGATGCCCTGGACCCAAGACCAGATGGCGGCCCGCGCCGCGCAAGAACTCGAAGACGGCTTCTACGTCAACCTCGGCATCGGCATTCCGACGCTGGTGGCCAACCACACCGGCACCAAGGAAGTGTGGCTGCAGAGCGAGAACGGCATGCTCGGCATCGGCCCGTTCCCGACCGAGGACAACGTCGACGCGGACCTCATCAACGCCGGCAAGCAGACCGTCACCACGCTGCCCGGCTCGGCCATCTTCGGCAGCCATGACAGCTTCGCGATGATCCGCGGCGGCAAGATCAACCTGTCGATCCTCGGTGCGATGCAGGTGAGCGTGAAGGGCGACCTCGCCAACTGGATGATCCCCGGCAAGATGGTCAAGGGCATGGGCGGCGCGATGGACCTCGTGGCCGGCGTGAAGCGCGTGATCGTGCTGATGGAGCATGTGGCCAAGAAGAAGGACGGCACCGAGGACCTGAAGATCCTCGAACAGTGCACGCTTCCGCTGACCGGTGTGGCCGTGGTCGACCGCATCATCACCGACCTGGCCGTGATGGACGTGGTGCCCGAAGGCCTGAAGGTCGTCGAGCTGGCGCCGGGCGTGAGCTTCGATACGCTGCAGGCCAAGACGGGTGCGAAGCTGATCCAGTAACAAGGCTGCGAACGCAACGACGACAAAGGGCAGGGCCGCGCAAGCGGGCCCTGCCTTTTTTCCTGGAGAGACGGAATGAATGCAAGCGAAGTTCTGGGCGACATCTGGCAGCAGGCGGGCCTGCCCGCCGAAGCCTTGGTGTTCGCGCGATTGACGGGCGCCGACCCTGTGCTGCCGTCGTCCTTCGCGGTCGGCGCAGCGGCGCAGAGCACCATCGCGGCGGCCGCGCTCGCGGCCTGCGAACTGGGGCACCGGCGCGGCACGGCGCGGCAGCAGGTCGGCGTCGACATGCAGCATGCGGCACTCGACTGCACCGGCTGGTTCAGCCTCGACGGCCGCGTGCCCGACCCGTGGGACGCCTTCTCGGGGCTGTACCGCTGCGCGGACGGCTGGGTGCGCGTGCATGCGAACTTCGCGCACCACCGAGACGGTGCATTGCGCTTGATGAAGCTGGACCCGGCCACCGCCACCCGCGCCGACGCCGAGGCTGCGATGGCCGGCTGGCGCGCGCTCGATTTCGAAGAGGCGGCCTCGGCACTGGGATTGGTGGCGACCGCGCTGCGGCGCTTCGACGAGTGGGATGCGACGCCGCAAGGGCAGGCTATCGCGGCCCAACCGCTCTTCACGCTTGAGCGCATCGGCGATGCGCCACCGCTCGCACTGCCGCCGCTGCGCGAAGACCAGCGTCCGCTGAGCGGCCTGCGTGTGCTCGACCTCACGCGCATCCTCGCGGGACCGGTCGGCGGCCGCGCGCTCGCGGCCTATGGCGCCGACGTGATGCTGGTCAATTCGCCGCAACTTCCGAACATCGAAGCCATCGCCGACACCAGCCGCGGCAAGCTCTCGGCGCACGTGGACCTGCGCACCGACGAAGGTCGCGCCGTGCTGCACGGCCTCGTCGCCGACGCACACGTCTTCGTGCAGGGCTACCGTCCCGGCGGCATCAAGGCGCTGGGCTTCGGCCCCGAGGCGCTGGCGCGCGAGCGGCCGGGCATCGTCTGCGTCTCGCTCACGGCCTACGGCACGCAGGGGCCGTGGGCTGACCGGCGCGGCTTCGATTCGCTGGTGCAGACTGCCATGGGCTTCAACCATGCCGAGGGCGAGGCTGCAGGCGACGGCAAGCCGCGCCCGCTGCCCATGCAGATCCTCGACGAGGCCACCGGCTACCTGATCGCCTTCGGCGCCGCTGCGGCGCTCTGGCGCCAGCAGCGGGAAGGCGGCAGCTGGCATGTGCAGGTGTCGCTGGCACAGACGGGGCAGTGGCTGCGCGGGCTGGGGCGCGTGCCGAATGGGCTGTCGATCGCGAGGCCCGATATCAAGCCGTACGTCGAGACCTCGGCTTCCGGCTTTGGTGAGCTCGCGGCGTTGCGCCACAGTGCGCAGCTGCCGCGAACGCCTGCGGCATGGCCGCGGCCGTCGATGCCGCCGGGCAGCGATGCGCCGGTGTGGCCGGCCGTCACGACCGGGTAGGCGCTGCGCATCGCTGGGCGAGGGGCGCGCGTCTACTCCCCGGCCTGCGCTGGGGCGGGGATCGGCAGCCCCTCGAAGCCCTTGAATTCCTGGAGCGAGAAGCTCGTGCGCACCTGCCGCACGCCGGGCAGCCGATGCAGCCGGGTCTGCAGCAGCGTGGAGTAGTGGTCCAGGTCGCGTGCCACGACCACCAGCATGAAATCCTCGGGCCCGGAGATGCCGTGGAACATCACTACCTCGGGAATGGCCTGGACTGCCTCCTCGAACTCGGTGGAGCGGGCGTCGTTCTGGTGGTCGATGCCGATCATCACGAACGCCATGACCCCATACCCCAGCGCGCGACGGCTGAGCCGGGCCTGGTAGCCGGCGATCAGCCCGCTTTCTTCCATGCGTTTGATGCGGCGCCAGCAGGGCGATTGCGACAGCTGCGTCATCTGTGCGAGCTCGCCCGTGGTGAGCCGTGCGTTGTCTTGCAGCGCCTTCAACAGCTTTCGGTCGGTCAAATCGAGGTCGGTTTGCATAATTATTTCTTCAAATTGAAAAATTCGAATAAACATACCTCAAATTGATATATGTAGGGTTCAACACTACGTTATTTGTGGATTTGATGCATAGCATTGCGTGAAATTCAGAAGCAAGACCGGTCCCGGTTGCGCTTTTCCTGCCCCCTCCAGAAGCTCCAGCCCCCACGACCATGTCCATGTCACCGCCCCCCCTGTTCGCCCACGTTCCGTCCTATGCCGGCGACCCCATCCTGTCCTTGATGGAAGACTTCCAGAAAGATCCGCGGACGAACAAGGTCAGCCTCAGCATCGGCATCTACTTCGACGGCGCGGGCCGGCTGCCCGTCATGGAAGCCGTGCGCAAGGCCGAGACCGCATTGCTCGACGGCATCGGCCCGCGTCCGTACCTGCCGATCGAAGGCGTGGCGGACTACCGCCAGGCCGTGCAGCGCTTGCTCTTCGGTGCCGGGCACGAGGCCGTGGCCAGCGGCCGCATCGCCACGCTGCAGACCCTCGGCGGCTCGGGCGGGCTCAAGGTGGGCGCCGATTTCCTGCGCCGCTACTTCCCCGAGTCCCAGGTCTGGGTCAGCGACCCCACCTGGGAGAACCACCGCGCGCTGTTCGAAGGCGCGGGCCTGGCCGTCAACACCTACCCCTACTACGACCCGGCCACCGGAGGCCTGTGCTTCGACGAAATGCTGGCCAGGCTCGCGACCCTGCCGCGCCACGGCATCGTGCTGCTGCACGCGAGCTGTCACAACCCGACCGGCGTCGACCTCTCGCCGGCCCAGTGGCAGGCGCTGATTCCGGTGCTGCGCGACCGCGGCCTGATCCCGTTCGTCGACATCGCCTACCAGGGCTTCGGCGACGGGTTGGACGAAGACGCCTTCGCGCTGCGCGCGCTCGCCGACGCGGGTCTGCAATTCTTCGTGGCCAATTCCTTCTCCAAGAACTTCTCGCTGTACGGCGAACGCTGCGGCGGCCTCAGCGTGGTGTGCGCCGACAGCGCCACGGCGCAGACGGTGCTCGGACAGCTGAAAGCCACGGTGCGCGCCAACTACTCGACGCCGCCCACCCATGGGGCGCGCATCGTCGCCACGGTGCTGCGCAGCGCCGAGCTGTTCGCGCTGTGGACGCAGGAAACCGCGCAGATGCGCCAGCGCATCCGCGCCATGCGCGAGCGCCTGCACGCCGCGCTGGACGAAAGATTCCAGGGCCGGCGCAACTTCGACTACCTGCTCACGCAGCGCGGCATGTTCAGCTACACGGGCTTGAACGAAGCGCAGGTGACCCGCCTGCGCGACGAGCACGCGGTGTACCTGGTCCGCTCGGGCCGGATGTGCATCTCGGGCCTGACCGACGGCAACGTCGATCACGTGGCGGCGTCCATGGCCGCCGTGCTGGGCCGATGACACAGCCGGCGAGGAATACCATGAAAGAGATCATCGACGTCGGCCTGCCCGCGCTGAGCCAGCCGTTTTCCTGGGCCGTGAAATCGGCCGGCCTGCTGTTCACCGCGCACGGCCCCGTGCGCTCCGACGGCAGCATCGACACCGGCGCCGTCGACGATCAGGCTCGCCTGACCTTCGCCAACCTGCGCCGCGCGCTCCATGCTGCCGGCGGCACGCTGCACGACGTGACCCAGGTGCTGATCTACATGACCGACGTGCAGGACATGAAGGCCATCGACGCGGTCTATCGCGAGTTCTTCGAGGCGCCTTACCCCAACCGGTCGAGCATGGGCGTCAACGGCCTCGTGGTGCCCGGCATGAAGCTCGAGATCGTGGCCTACGCCGTGATCCCCGAGCCTCCTGCATCCGCATGACTTTCCAAAATACGAGGAGATGACGATGTCCAGCAGCTTTCAGGAAATATCGAACAGGGAAAAGGGCCTGCAGAAGGAGCTTTCCGCAGGCCAGATGGCGATGATCGCGATCGGCGGAGCCATCGGCACCGGCCTGTTCCTCGGCAGCGGCTTCGCCATCGGCCTGGCCGGCCCCAGCGTGCTTGTGAGCTACGCGATCGGCGGCCTCATCGCGCTGCTGCTGATGGGCTGCCTCGCCGAGATGACCGTGGCGCATCCCACCTCGGGCTCGTTCGGCGCCTACGCCGAGCACTACATCGGCCCGTGGGCCGGCTTCATCGTGCGCTACGTCTACTGGTCCTGCGTGGTGCTGGCAGTGGGCACCGAGGTCACGGCCATCGGCGTGTACATGGCGTACTGGTTTCCCGGCTCGCCGCAGTGGCTCTGGGTGGTGCTGTTCTCGGCACTGCTGATCATGGTCAACGCCATGAGTGTGAAGGCCTTCGGCTTCGTCGAGTACTGGTTCTCGATGGTCAAGATCGTGGCCATCGTGCTGTTCATCCTGATCGGCGCCTACGTGGTGTTCGGCTCGCGCCCCGCCGGCATCGGCCTGGACAACTACGCCGTGCAGGGAGGCTTCTTTCCCAAGGGCGTGTGGGGCACCTGGGTGGCGGTCGTGGTCGCCATCTTCAGCTACATGAGCGTCGAGACCATCGCCGTCGCCGCCGGCGAGGCCAAGGACCCGGAGCGCGCGGTGACCGGTGCCTTCCGCGCCACCATGCTGCGCCTGGCGGTGTTCTACCTCGCATCGATCGCGTTGATGCTGGCCATCGTGCCGTGGAACGCCACCAACGCCGACAAGAGCCCGTTCGTGAAGGTGATGGAAATCATCGGCATTCCCGGCGCCGCCGCGGTGATCAACTTCGTGGTGCTGATTGCCGCACTGTCGGCCATGAACAGCCTGCTCTACATCGCCACGCGCATGATGTTCAGCCTGTCGCGCGCCGGTCATGCGCCCAAGCGCTTCGGCCGCATCCGCGGCAACGGCGTGCCGGTCGACGCGCTGGCGATCTCCTGTGCCGGCATTGCCATCGCCACCGCGCTGAGCGTCGTCGCGCCCGAGCAGTCGTTCGCGCTGATGATGGCCATCGCCATGTTCGGCGGCCTGTTCACCTGGTTCATGATCTTCGCGACCCACTGGTTCTTTCGCCGCCGCTGGGTGAAGGAAGGGCGCCCCGGCCCAGGCTTCCGCATGTGGGGCTTTCCGTGGCTCACGCTGCTGGGCGCGGGGCTGGTGCTGGCGATCCTGGTCACCACATACTTCACGCCGATGTTCAGGTTGACGCTGCTGGTGGGCCTTCCGTTCCTGGCCGTCCTGGTGGTGGTGTACCTGGCCTGGTACCGCCCGCTTTCCGGCGGTGCGGCGCTGCCGGCCCGGGCACGCCGCTAGGCGTCCAGCGCGGCGCGCACCTTCTCGCCCAGTCCGCGCAGCCGTTCGACCGGCTCGTTGGAAAACACGAAGCGCAGGTACTGCGCGCCATGCGTCTCGCCCCAGCCCTTCATCGCGGTGGCGCACACGCGATGCTTCAGCAGGCGCTCCGACAGCGTCTGCCCGTCGATGCCGAAGTCGCTCGCACGCAGCAGCAATGACCAGCCGCCCGCGGGCACGCCGACCGGCAGTCCCTTGAGTTCATCGAGCACCGTGTCGCGCCGCCGCTCCAGTTCGCCCACATACGGCGCGAGCGTGTGCGCCGATTGCGCCAGCGCCGTGGCCACCGCGTCCTGCGCAATCCCCACGGGCACCACCACGTTCGCGAGCGACACGGCCACGAGGTCCGGCATGTAGCTCTCGGGTGCCACGGTCCAGCCCACGCGCCAGCCGATCATGCGCAGCTCCTTGGCCGATGAACCCACCGTGATCGTGCGTTCGGCCATGCCGGGCAGGCCCGCGGGGTGGATGACCTCGCGGCCGTCGTACAGCAGGCGTTCCATGGCGGTGTCGAGGATCAGCGTCAGGTCGTGCCGCACGCACAGCGCGGCGATGGTGCGCCAGTCGTCTGCGTCGAAGTACCCGCCCGTCGGCATCGACGGCGACATCAGCAGCATCACGCGCACGCGGGGGCCGATGGCCGTTTGCAGCGCGGCGCGGTCCAGCTTCCATTCGCCGCCGGGGTTGAATGCAAAGGGCAGGTACTTCGGCGTGCCGCCGGCGAGCCGGATGCGGTTGAGCAGGCCGGCGTAGGTCGGATCGGTGACCAGCACTTCGTCGCCCACCTCGACGGTTGCGAGCAGCGCGTTGAGGATGCCCGAGAGCCCGCCGGCCGAGATCACGCAGTTGCGTGCGTCGTAGGCAACGCCCGAGAGCGCGGCCACATGCCGCGCCGCGATCTCGCGCAATCGGGACTGGCCGACGAACGGGAGGTAGCTGTTGTCGGCGTCTTCCGAGGCGGCGCGCACGGTGCGCGCGATGGCATCGGGGTCGGGCGGGATGTCGACGTCGAGGTTTTCCAGCCGCAGGAACCGCGGGCCGTCCGCGTCGTCGGCGATCGCGCCCATGCGGTCGACGCCGATGCCTGCGATGTGTTCCAGGCGGGCGGGGCGGTGGCGTGGCATGGGGCGAATCTCCGTGTCGGGGTTGGCTTGCTACGGGGCCGGCCTGCGCGAACGGGCCGGCCGCTGCTGCGACGCGCCATTCTCATCGCCGGGCGGGGCCGGGAGCAACAGCGCCTGCCGGGCCTGCGCCGTCTCGCGCAGGAAGCTCCACACCGCCTGCATGCGCGCCAGGTGCTTGGTTTCCTCCGGCATCGACATCCAGAAGGTGCGCGTGAAGTTCGCCTGCCCCGGCAGCACGGGCCGCAGCGCGCTGTCGTTCTCGGCGATGAAGGCCGGCAGCACCGCGATGCCCGCGCCCGCCGCCACCGCACTGTGCTGCGCGAGCACGCTGGTGCTGCGCAGCGCGAAGCTGTCAGGGCGGTGCAGTTCGTCCAGGTACTGCAGCTCCTTGCTGAACAGCAGGTCGTCTACGTAGCTGATGAAGGTGTGGCCGCGCAGGTCTTCACGCGTCCTGATGGGCTTGTGCGCTGCCAGGTACTTCTTCGACGCATAGAGCCGCAGCGTGTAGTCGGTGAGCTTGGTGACGACCACCGGTCCGCGCGCCGGCCGTTCGAGCGAGATCACGATGTCGGCTTCGCGCCGCGACAGGTGCACGAGCCGCGGCATCGCGAGCAGGTCGATGGTGAGCTTCGGATGCTGCAGCGCGAACAGCGCGAGCTGCGGTGCGAGCACCACGGTGCCGAAGCCCTCGGTGGCGCCGATGCGCACCAGCCCCGACAGGCCCTCCTGCGAGGCCGGCGCGGTGCTCTCCACGGCCTGGAAGGCGCTCTCCATCGCCTCGACCTGCGGCTGCAGCCGCCGGCCGGCCTCGGTAAGGCGGTGGCCGCCCGCTTCGCGCGAGAACAGCGGGGCGCCGACCTCCTTCTCCAGCGCCTGGATGCGGCGCGCCACCGTGGTGTGGTCGACCTCGAGGCGGCGCGCGGCGCTCATCAGCGTGCCGGAGCGGGCGAGTTCGAGGAAGTAGCGCAGGTTGTCCCAGTCCATGTGTGTTCGGGTTCTCGATGGAGGTTTGCATCCTCTGCGTCTTGTTCCGCATTCTGCATTTATGCAAAACCAAGGTGCAGATTTGTCTATTGTCATGGCAAATATGCAAAGCTAGGATGCACGCTGTACCGGCCCCCGACCGGCATCGCCTTCCCGAGATTCACAGGAGACAAACCCCATGGACGCCACCACCACCCCCTCGACGCAAGTCGCCACCGTCAAGCTGCTGATCGGCGGCAAGCTCGTCGAGTCGAAGACCACCGAATGGCGCGATGTCGTCAACCCGGCCACGCAGCAGGTGCTGGCCCGTGTGCCCTTCGCCACGCAAGCCGAGCTCGACGCTGCCGTGGCCTCCGCCAAAGAGGCCTTCAAGACCTGGCGCAAGACCCCCATCGGCGCGCGCGCCCGCATCTTCCTGAAGTACCAGCAGCTCATCCGCGAGAACATGAGCGAGCTGGCTGCCATCCTCACGGCCGAGCAGGGCAAGACGCTGCCCGACGCCGAAGGCGACGTGTTCCGCGGGCTCGAAGTAGTGGAGCACGCATCGAACATCGGCAACCTGCAGCTCGGCGAGCTGGCCAACAACGTGGCCAACGGCGTCGACACCTACACGCTGCTGCAGCCGCTGGGCGTGTGCGCCGGCATCACGCCGTTCAACTTCCCGGCCATGATCCCGCTGTGGATGTTCCCGATGGCCATCGTCACCGGCAACACCTTCGTGCTGAAGCCTTCCGAGCAGGACCCGATGGTCACCATGCGCCTGTGCGAACTGGCACTCGAAGCCGGCATTCCGCCCGGCGTGCTCAACGTGGTGCATGGCGGCGAAGCGGTGGTCAACGGCATCTGCGACCACAAGGACATCAAGGCGATCAGCTTCGTCGGCTCGACCAAGGTCGGCACGCACGTCTACAACCGCGCCACGCTGGCCGGCAAGCGCGCCCAATGCATGATGGGTGCGAAGAACCACGCCATCGTGATGCCCGACGCGAACAAGGAGCAGACGCTCAACGCACTGGCCGGCGCCAGCTTCGGTGCAGCCGGCCAGCGCTGCATGGCCGTGTCGGTCGCGGTGCTGGTGGGCGAGGCACGCAACTGGGTGCCCGAACTCATCGAGAAGGCCAGGACGCTGAAGATCGGTGCGGGCACCGAGAAGGGCGTGGACGTGGGGCCGCTGGTGTCCTGCGCTGCCTACGACCGCGTGAACGGTCTCATCGAACGCGGCGAGGCCGATGGTGCCAAGCTCGTGCTCGACGGCCGCAAGCCCACGGTGCCCGGCTACGAGAAGGGCAACTTCGTCGGCCCGACGATCTTCACCGGCGTGAAGCCCGGCATGTCGATCTATGACCAGGAAGTGTTCGGCCCGGTGCTGTGCATCGCCGACGCCGAGACCATCGACGAAGCCATCGAGCTGATCAACAGCAACCCGAACGGCAACGGCACGGCGATCTTCACGCAGTCGGGCGCGGCCGCCCGCCGGTTCCAGGAAGACATCGACGTGGGCCAGGTCGGCATCAATGTGCCGATTCCGGTGCCGGTCCCGATGTTCTCGTTCACCGGCTCGCGCGCCTCGAAGCTCGGCGACCTGGGGCCGTACGGCAAGCAGGTCATCATGTTCTACACGCAGACCAAGACGGTGACGGCGCGCTGGTTCGACGACAGCACCGTCTCGCACGGCGTCAACACCACGATCAGCCTCAAGTAAGAAGTCCGCCGGATGGACTTCGAACTTTCCGAAGAGCAGCGCGCTTTCGCGCAAAGCGCGCGCGACTTTGCGCAGGCCGAGTTCGCGCCCCATGCGGCGCAGTGGGACGCGGAGGGTGTCTTCCCGAAGGAGGCCATCGCCAAGGCCGGCGAACTGGGCTTCTGCGGACTCTATGCGCCCGAGCGCATCGGCGGCCTCGGACTGCCGCGGCTCGATGCGGCGCTGGTGTTCGAGGAGATGGCCGCGGTCGACCCCTCGACCACGGCCTTCATCACGATCCACAACATGGCGACGTGGATGCTCGGCACATGGGCCACCGATGCCGTGGCGCAGCAGTGGGGCGAAGAACTCACGAGCGGGCGCAAGCTCGCGTCGTACTGCCTGACGGAGCCGGGCGCGGGCTCAGATGCGGGTTCGCTGAAGACGCGCGCCGAGCTGCGGGGCGCCGAGTACGTCATCAACGGCGGCAAGGCCTTCATCTCGGGCGCGGGCTCGACCGACGTGCTGGTGCTGATGGCGCGCACGGGCGGCGCGGGCGCCAGCGGTATCTCGGCCTTCGCGGTGCCGGCCGACGCGCCCGGCGTCAGCTACGGCAAGAAGGAGCACAAAATGGGCTGGAACAGCCAGCCCACGCGAAGCATCAACTTCGACAACGTGCGCGTTCCCGCGCAGAACCTGCTGGGCAAGGAGGGCGAGGGCTTTCGCATTGCCATGAAGGGGCTCGACGGCGGGCGCATCAACATCGCGACCTGCTCGGTGGGCGCGGCGCAGGGGGCGCTCGACGCGGCCCGCCGCTACCTGCACGAGCGCCAGCAGTTCGGCAAGCCGCTCGCGAGCTTCCAGGCGCTGCAGTTCAAGCTGGCCGATATGGCGACCGAACTGGTGGCGGCGCGGCAGATGGTGCGGCTGGCGGCATCGAAGCTCGACGCCGGGCATGCCGACGCCAGCACCTATTGCGCGATGGCCAAGCGCTTTGCAACCGATGCGGGCTTCAACGTCTGCAACGACGCGCTGCAGCTGCATGGCGGCTATGGCTACCTGAGCGAATTTCCGCTGGAGCGGCTGGTGCGCGATGCGCGCGTGCACCAGATCCTCGAAGGCACCAACGAGATCATGCGTGTGATCGTTGCGCGAAAATTGCTGGAGGGCGACAGCGATATCCGCTGAAGTTTTCGCATCCAGAACCTCTCAAGACAATGACCGACTCCGTAGTTCTCTTCGACGAAATCAAGACCGCCGGCGGCCAGCGCTTCGGCGTTGCCACCCTCAACGCGCCGGCTTCGCTCAACGCGCTCTCCGTGGACATGGTTCGCCTGCTCACGCACAAGCTGCGCGAATGGGCGAAGGACGCAGGCATCGTCGGCGTCCTGCTGCAGGCCGCGGGCGAGAAAGCCTTTTGCGCCGGCGGCGATTTGCGCCAGCTCTACCAGACGCTGCTCGACTGCGGCCCCGAGCGCAACACCTACGCCGAGGACTTCTTCCGCGAAGAGTACGAACTGGACCACCTGATCCACACCTTCCCCAAGCCCTTCCTGTGCTGGGGTCACGGCATCGTGATGGGCGGCGGCGTGGGCTTGCTGGCTGGCGCCTCGCACCGCGTGATGACGCTGCAAAGCCGCATCGCCATGCCCGAGATCAACATCGGCCTGTACCCCGACGTGGGCGGCAGCTGGTTCCTGCGCCGCACGCCGGGCCGCACGGGCCTGTTCCTCGCACTCACTGCCGCGAACATCAACGCAGCAGACACCATCTTCTGCGGGCTGGCCGACGTGCTGGTGCCGCAGGAGCGCAAGGGCGAGGTGCTGGAAGCCGTCGCTTCGACGAAATGGGCCGGCGAGAACAAGGCCGACCGCGCCACGCTGTCGCGCATCCTCGCCAAGGCAGGCGAGGGCACCGAGATGCCGCCATCGAAGGTGCGCGAGCACTACGACACCATCAACGCGCTGATGGCGGGCGACGACCTGCTCGACATCGCAAGGCGTTTGCGCGATCTGCAGAGCGATGACACATGGCTGCAGACCGCAGCCAAGACCTTCGCCAAAGGCGCACCCAGCTCGGCCGCGCTGAGCTTCGAGCTGTGGCAGCGAGTTCTGCGCATGTCGCTGGCCGAGGTGTTCCGTCTCGAATACTGGGCCTCGCTCGGCTTCTGCGCACACAAGGACTTCGCCGAAGGCATCCGCGCGGTGCTGGTCGACAAGGACCGCAATCCGCGCTGGAGCCCTGCGACGCTCGAAGAGATCACGCCAGCCTTCATCGAAGATCATCTGCGCCCGCGCGGCGAGATGCCGGTCGAGCTGGCGTCGCTGGTCTGATCCACACGCATAGATTCCTGCACAGAACAACGGAGACAAGACATATGAAGATCGCATTCATCGGCCTCGGCAACATGGGCGGCCCGATGGCCATGAACCTGCTCAAGGCAGGCCATACGCTCAGCGCCTTCGACCTCTCGGCCGAGGCCTGCAAGAAATTCGGCGCCGAAGGCCTGCCCATTGCCAAATCGGCGGCCGAGACGGTGGCCGATGCCGAGGTGGTCATCAGCATGCTGCCGGCCAGCGCGCACGTCGAGGGGCTGTTCCTCGGCAGTGGAGGCAAACCCGGCCTGCTCGACAGCATCCGCGCCGGCACATTGGTGATCGACAGCAGCACCATCGCCGCAGCCACCTCGCGCAAGGTGGCCGAAGCCGCTGCCGCCAAGGGCGTTGCGATGATCGACGCGCCCGTATCGGGCGGCACCGGCGGTGCGATTGCCGGCACACTGACCTTCATGGTCGGCGGCGAGACGGGTGACCTGGAGCGCGCGCGCCCGGTGCTCGAAAAGATGGGCGCCAACATCTTCCACGCCGGCGCGGCCGGCGCGGGGCAGACCGCGAAGATCTGCAACAACATGCTGCTGGGCATCCTGATGATCGGCACCTCGGAGGCGCTGGCGCTGGGTGTGGCCAACGGGCTCGACCCCAAGGTGCTGTCGGAGATCATGCGCCGCAGCTCGGGCGGCAACTGGGCGCTGGAAAAGTACAACCCGATGCCGGGCGTGATGGAAACGTCGCCCGCCTCGAAGAACTACGCGGGGGGGTTCGGCACCGACCTGATGCTCAAGGATCTGGGCCTGGCGCAAGAGAACGCGACCGCCGTGCGCGCGGCCACGCCCCTGGGTGGGCTGGCGCGCAGCCTGTATGCCGCACACAGCCTCGCCGGCCACGGCGCGCTCGATTTCTCGAGCGTGCTGAAGCTGGTGCAGAAGGCTTCCTGAAGCGGGCTCTGTGATCAGCCGTAGTGGGAGTGCAGGGCCCACAACAGGCCGATCACCACCACGAAGAGCACCGCGAAAAGCGCCCAGGCACGCATGACTGCCTGGTTCTCCGTGATTTCGGCGGGAGCTGCCTCGGGAGGCTGGCTAGGAGCGGCGGGCGGCGGTTGGGTCATTCCCGACTGTACCCCGCGCCGAGGCGGCGGGGCGAGCTTTGCAGAAGCGTCCATCCGCGACATCGCCCACATGATGCCGGCCGCCACGAGGTTGGCGCCCACGCTGGACAGGATCGGCAGCATGTAGCTGCGGCTGATGTCGAAGGCAAAGCCCGCGGCGGCGGGGCCGACCAGCGTGCCGAAGGCCACGCTGGTGTAGAGCACCCCGATGATCGCGCCGATGTTGCGGCCGCCGAAGTAGTCCATGACCAGCGCCGGCAGCAGCGCGACGAAACCGCCGTAGAACGCGCCGTAGAAGAACGCGAACACGGCCAGCCCCGGGAAGCCGCTGGACGCCGCCCACACGAGCAGCGACAGGGCCATGCCCGTCGACATCAGCAGCATGGTCTGCGCACGCCCCATGCGATCGGCCAGCCCACCGAGAAAGAATCGC
The DNA here is from genome assembly GCF_056395365.1 of Variovorax sp. 10L421. Lineage (NCBI taxonomy): Bacteria > Pseudomonadati > Pseudomonadota > Betaproteobacteria > Burkholderiales > Comamonadaceae > Variovorax > Variovorax sp. 10L421. The sequence goes on along the minus strand of NZ_JBFTJJ010000002.1, from coordinate 411,940 downwards.
CCGGCCGTGCTGCCGACGCCGATGGCGCCCAGCAGCAGCACCGCGGAGGCGTTGGGCACGCCGTGGTCCAGGGCGTAGGGCACGAGGTGCACGAAGGGCACGAACAGGCCGAACGAGCTGATGAGGCAGGCCGCATACAGGCCGGCGAAGCGCCTTGAGCGCACTGCATCGCGCACCGTGAAGCCTTCGGGCCTGGCCGAAGCGGCCAGCGGCTGCGGCGGATCGCCGTCGGGGCCGAGCCCCCGGTCGCGCGGGTCGTTTTCTATCAGCAGTGCCATGCCCACGCCCACCACCACCGCCAGCCCGCCGAGTGCCAGGTAGGCGTGCCGCCAGCCCAGGGTTTGGATGAACAGCGACGCCAGCGGCGGCATCACCAGCGTGCCCACGCCGATGCCGCTCACCGCCAGCCCCGACGCGAAGCCGCGCCGCCTGACGAACCAGCGCTGCACCGCGCCCAGCACCGGCACATACGACGCGCCAACCCCGAGGCCGACGCCAAGCCCGTAGGCCAGGTAGATCTGCGTGAGGCTCTGCGCCTGCCCCGCAACGGCCAGCCCCAGCCCGACCAGCACCATGCCGGCGACGGCCAGCCGCCGCGAACCCCAGCGGTCGGCCAGCGGCCCGCTCAGCACGCCCAGGCCGAAGTAGAGAAAGCCCGCCAGCGAGAACACCAGCGACACCGAGCCGCGCGAGGCGCCGAAGTCTTTCTGCAGCGATTCGAGAAAGGCGCTGAAGGTGTAGGCGCTGCCGAAGCCGACCAAGGTCACGGCGAAGGCGCCCGCGACCACCAGCCAGCCTCGGAAGAGGCCCCTGTTGCTCAACGGATGGCCTCCATTGGATGGATCAGAATATTTGAATTCATAGTTGCGAGTGACGAATCAGATCGGTTTTCTTCTTTCCCTGCGTGTGCCAATATTCCTGCTTCGAGGATCGCTTCGCAAACCAGAATTTCTGACCGGTTCGGATCAGATTGGCTAAACCATGGAGCACCAACTCCCACCGCTCAACGCTCTGCGCGCCTTCGAGGCCGCAGCACGCCATCTCTCGGTGAAGAATGCCGCGGACGAACTGTGCGTGACCCCGGGTGCCGTGAGCCAGCTCGTCAAGACGCTGGAGCTGCACCTCGGCGTGGAGCTGTTTCGCCGCGTCAACCGCGGCATCTTCCTGACCGATGCGGGCCAGGCCTACCTGCCGCCGGTGCGCAATGCCTTCAGGCAGATCAGCGACGCCACGCAAAAGGTGGCCGTGCCTGCGGACACCGGCCTGCTCACCGTGAGCGCCACGCCGTTCTTCGCTGCCGCCTGGCTCGTGCCGCACCTCAAGTCATTCCAGAAAGCGCATCCCGGCATCGACCTGCAGGTGCGGGCCAGCAACACGCTCGCCGATTTCTCGCGCGACGGCATCGATGTGGCCATCCGCCACGGCATGGGCCGGTACCCCGGGCTTGCCAGCCAGCGCGTGCTCACGGTCGAGATGGTTGCCGTCGCCGCGCCCGCGCTGGTCGCCGAGCACGGCAAGCCGAAGAAGCCGGCCGACCTGCTGCAATGGCCGCGCGTGAACGACGCGGAACGCAAGGGCTGGCACACGTGGTTCGAGGCACAGGGCGTTGCTGACACCGGCCCGGCCCGCGGGCCGTCGTTCGACGATGCGGGGCTGCTGGTGGGCGCGGTGCAGGCGGGGCAGGGCGTCGGCCTGCTGCCCGCGGCCCTGGTGGCGAACGACGTCGCAGAAGGCCGGCTGGTGCGGCTCTTCAGGGCCGCATGGCTGGAAGACTTCGCCTATTACCTCGTGTACCCGCAGGCCAGCCACGATCGGCCGAAGGTGGCGGCCTTCCGCGCCTGGATCGGCGAGGCGATGCGCCGCGGTCAGACGGCGGCGAGAAAGTCGCCGGCGTCCCCGCCTTCGCATTTCCAGTCGGCAAAGACACCGACGAGGCTGCAATTGGTGCAGCGGCAGCCGAGGTAGTACCAGCGCACGTCGGTGCTGTCGGCATGGAGTGCTACGCCCGAGAGCAGCTCGAAGGCTTCGGCGCCGCAGACGCATTCGTGGTTCTCGAACTCGGCTTCGTCTGCGTATTCGGCGCTGTCGCCCATCAGGTGAACGTTGCCGCAGGCCGTGCAGGTGCGCCGCGCCGCGCCCGTGTCTTCGTCGGTCTCGAGCTTGAAGACGCGTCGACCGCAGCTGCATGCCGATGCCGCGAACCGCGTGGCCGGGTAGGCGTTGGCCTGGCTGTAGCGCTGCATTTCGGCCTGGGTGTCTTCCGAACCATCGCCGTACCAGTAGCGGCCTTTTTTCTTCAGAGCCATCGGGTCTTCCTGTCCTCGAGTGCGGATGCGAAGTCGCGATTCTGCAGTGCCATTGCTACAGCAGCTCGATCCCCGGCAGGCTCTTGAAGCAACTCTCGCGCGTGATGCGCACGAAGTCCGCCAGCCATGGCTGCCCCGACGTGCCCCGCGTGCACGCCATGTAGAGCCGCCCCGTCAGCCCTTTACTGCCCACGCGGCGAGCCGTGACGTAGCCGCGGTCGAGGTAGTTCTGCACCGCCCACAGCGGCAGCGTCGCCACGCCGCGCCCGCTCGCCACCAGTTGCAGCATCGCCACCGTGAGCTCGGTGGTGCGGCGGTGCGCGGGCTCCACGCCCGCCGGCGCCAGCACCTGCCGCACGATGTCGAGCATGTCGTCGGGCACGGGGTAGGTGATGAGCGTCTGGTTGGCGAAGTGGCGCGCCGTCAGATACGCCTTGGCTGTCAGTGGATGGTCGTTGGCCAGCAGCGCCATGATCTCGAAGCGAAACAGCGCGTGGTAGTCGACGGTTTCGTCGGGGTCTTCCTCGGACACGATCGCCACCTCGGCGCGGTTCTGCAGTACCAGCGCGATCGGGTCGGGGTGAAAGCCGGAGACGATGTCAAGCTCGATCTCGGGCCAGCGCTGGCGGAACGCGTCCATCGCCGGCATCAGCCAGTCGAAGCAGGTGTGGCACTCGACCACGATGCGCAGCTGCCCGCTGCGCCCCAGCGCGAGCCGGGCCACGTCACGCTCGGCTTCCTCGATGAGCGGCAGGGCGGTGTCGGCCAGCTGCAGCAACCGCAGGCCGGTGGTGCTGAACTGGGGCGGCACCGACTTGCGTTCGAACAGCTGCGCGCCGTAGCGGTCCTCGAGCAGCTTGATCTGGTGCGACAGCGCCGATTGCGTGAGGTTGAGCAGCTGCGCTGCGCGCACCAGGCTGCCGGTGTCGCGCAGCGCGATGAGCGTGCGCAGGTGGCGTATTTCGAGGGTCGACTGCGACATGAAAATTATTCAATCGAATGGGCAAAAGGTTTCGTTTGAATCATATGCCCCAAACGCCGACCATTGCAGGCTCCCAAGATCAGCGATTACTACTTGCAAATGACCACCCGTATCCACACCCTCGGCTTTCCGCGCATGGGCGCCCACCGGGAACTCAAGTTCGCCCTCGAAAAGCACTGGCGCGGCGAGATCGATCGCGCCTCGCTCGAAGCGGTCGGCGAAGAACTGCGCGCGCGCCACTGGCAGGCCCAGCGCGATGCGGGACTCGACTTCGTGACGGTCGGCGACTTTGCATACTACGACCACGTGGCCAACCATATCCAGCTGCTCGGCTGCGAGCCGTCGCGCTTCGGCTTTCATGGCGGCGAACCCGAACTTTCGCGTTACTTCACGATGGCGCGCGGCGTGGAAAGTGAAGCCGGCCACGTACACGACGACAGCTGCAACCACGCCGAAGGCACTTTCGCGCTGGAAATGACCAAGTGGTTCGACACCAACTACCACTACCTCGTGCCCGAGTTCGATGCGGCCACGCAGTTCAAGCTCGTGTCGACGCGCCTGTTCGACGAAGTGGCGCAGGCGCAGCAGGCCGGGCACGCGGTCAAGGCCGTGCTGCTCGGGCCACTGAGCTTCCTGTACCTCGGCAAGGAAAAGGAAGCCGGCTTCGACCGCTTCTCGCTGCTCGACTCGCTGCTGCCCGTCTATGAACAGGTGCTTCGGCGGTTGAAGCTGCAGGGCGTGGAATGGGTGCAGATCGACGAGCCCATCCTCGGCCTCGACCTGCCCGACGCGTGGCGCAACGCCTTCGAGCGCGCCTACTGGCAACTGGCCCGCAGCGCGCCGAAGCTGCTGCTGGCCACGTACTTCTCGCCGCTGTCGGACAACCTGCGCCTGGCCTGCCAGCTGCCGGTGGCGGGCCTGCACGTGGACGCCGTGCGTTCGCCGCAGGAACTGACGGGCGTGGCCGACTGGCTGCCGGCGCACAAGGTGCTGTCTGTCGGCGTGGTCGATGGCCGCAACATCTGGCGTACCGACGTCGATGCCGCGCTGGCCAAGCTCAGGCCAGTGGCGGAGAAGCACAAGGGCGAGCTGTGGATCGCGCCTTCGTGTTCGCTGCTGCATGTGCCTTTCAACCTCGAGGCCGAGACGAAGCTCGACACCGAGCTCAAGTCGTGGCTCGCCTTCGCCATCGAGAAGCTCGACGAGCTGCGCGTGCTGCGCGCGGCCATCGACGGCGATGAAGCCTCGGTCGCAACCGAACTGGTGGCCGCCCGCGCGGCAGTGTCGGCACGCCGCGCCAGTCCGCGGGTGCACCGCGCCGACGTGGCCCTGCGCCTGGCGCGCAGCGTGGCCGGCGACGACAGCCGCGTGTCGGTCTTTGCGCTGCGCCAACCGGTGCAGCGCACGCGCTTCGCCTTGCCGGTGCTGCCGACCACCACCATCGGCTCGTTCCCGCAGACGCCGGACATCCGCGCCGCGCGCGCCGCCTTCAAGCGCGGCGAGCTCGACGCCGCCGGCTACCGCGAGAAGATGCGCGCCGAGATCGCACTCGCCGTACGCAAGCAGGAGGAACTGGGCATCGACGTGCTGGTGCATGGCGAAGCCGAGCGCAATGACATGGTCGAGTACTTCGGCGAGCAGCTCGACGGCTTCGCCTTCAGCGCCAACGGCTGGGTGCAGTCGTACGGCTCGCGCTGCGTGAAGCCGCCGGTGATCTTCGGCGACGTGGCGCGCCCGGCGGCGATGACGGTGGAGTGGAGCGCCTATGCGCAGAGCCTGACGAAGCTGCCGATGAAGGGCATGCTGACCGGCCCCGTCACCATCCTGCAGTGGTCTTTCGTGCGCGACGACCAGCCGCGCGCCACCACCTGCGAGCAGATTGCCTGGGCGATCCGCGACGAGGTGGTCGACCTCGAAGGCGCGGGCATCGGCATCATCCAGATCGACGAACCCGCGATTCGCGAAGGACTGCCGCTGCGCCGCGCCGGCTGGCCTGCGTACCTGAAGTCGGCCACGCGCGCCTTCCGCATCAGCGCTTCAGGCGTGCGCGACGAGACGCAGATCCACACGCACATGTGCTATTCGGAGTTCAACGACATCCTGCCGGAGATCGCGGCAATGGACGCCGACGTGATCACCATCGAGACCAGCCGTTCCGACATGGAACTCCTGCGAGGTTTCGGCGGCGAGAACGATGCGGGTGGCTTCCGCTACCCGAACGAGATCGGCCCGGGCGTGTATGACATCCACTCGCCGCGCGTGCCCTCGGTCGACGAGATCGTGCGCCTGATGCGCAAGGCCGCGGGCGTGGTGCCGCACGAGAACCTCTGGATCAACCCCGACTGCGGCCTCAAGACCCGCGGCTGGCCCGAGACCGAGGCGGCGCTGTCGAACATGGTGGCCGCAGCGAAGCTGCTGCGAAAGGAACTGGTTCCCGCTTGAGGTGAGGAGGGGCAATGCGGGCGCGCCAATAATGGCGGCATGCTTTGCCCAGACCGTCTCTTCCCGTTCCGTTTCTCCCTGTTGCTCCTGTTGCTCCTGTTGCTCCTGGCCCCCGTGATGGGCTGGGCGCAGAACCGCGCGGAAGCGCTGCTGCAGTTCGAAGGCGTGCAGGCGCGCTATGAAGCGTCCTATGCGCCCGGTGCCGTCGCGCGTGGTGCGAGGGAACTGCTGGAGCCCGATGACCAGGCCATTGCCGACAAGGCACTCAAGGCGCTGGACACTGCCGCCGGCCGTGCGTTCAACACCAGGGCCTCCGTGGCCGCGATCCAGCAGGAAGTAGCGTTGGCCGGCAACGGCGGTGCCGCTCCCGGCCCGCAGGTGCTGGCCGCCGTGGCGCATCTCGTGAAACTGCGCACCGACTACGCCGCCATGACCGAGGCCGGCAAGGCCGAGTTCTTCAGCCGCGAGCGCGCCAAGCCCGCCGATCCGGTGCGCACCGAACTGCTCGAACGCATGGCCGTGGCGGAGGTGCGCGAGATCGACTTCTCGAGCCAGTTGCTGATGAGCGCGGTGGTCAAGCAGCTCGCGCGCGGCAACGGCGGCCAGCTCAGCTCGCTGCCGGACCGCACACTGGACATGGCACTCGACACGCTGTGGTCGCGCGGCGTAACGTCGACGCGCCCACGCAACCTGATGATCGTGGCGCGCGAATTCGAGAAGCAGGTGACGCAGGCACAGCTCGCCGCGCTGCCCGATGCGGACGTGGCCGCATTGCTGGCCTGGCGCAACGACCCCCAGGCGGCAGTCGAGCGCGAGGCCCTGGTGGGCACCTACCGCGCAGAGGTCAAGGGGAGCGGCGCGGTCGCGCTCCGGACGCTGGTGCGCGCCTGGCCGCGCTCCTGATCGCGCCTGCCGCCGGTGCTGCCGCATAGGGCATGAACCGGCTCTGGTTCTCGTCCACGGCCAGCGGCCGGCCCACGAACGGAAACGCGCGCTGCGGGCAGGTCTCGCGTTCGCACACCTTGCAGCCCGCGCCGATGGGCGTGGGCACGTCGGGGTCGCGCAGGTCCATGCCCTTCGAATAGACCAGCTGCGTGGCATGGCTGATGTCGCAGCCCAGCCCGATCGAGAAGGTCTTGTTGGGCGAACCGTAGCCGCGGTAGCCGTGCGACACCGTGCGCGCGATCCAGAGGTAGGCGCGCCCGTCGGGCATGCGCGCGAGCTGCGTGAGTACGCGCCCGGGCTGCGCGAAGGCCTCGTACACGTTCCACAGCGGGCAGGTGCCGCCCGTCTTCGAGAAGTGGAAATGCGTGGCCGACTGCCGCTTCGAGATGTTGCCCGCGCGGTCGACACGGATCAGGAAGAAGGGCACGCCGCGCGCATCGGGCCGCTGCAGCGAGCTCAGGCGGTGGCAGATGGTCTCGAAGCCCACACCGAAGCGGCGCGCCAGCTGGTCGATGTCGTAGCGCAGCAGCTCGGCGGTTTCGAGGAACTCGCCGTAGGGCAGCAGAAGCGCCGCGGCGAAGTAGTTGGCCAGGCCGATGCGCGTGAGCGAACGGGCCGTATCGCTGGACAGCGGCGCGGTTGCCACCAGCGCTTCGAGCATGTCGCCGAGCTCCAGGAAGGCGAGCTGCGTGGCGAGCTGGAATGCATGCTGCCCGGGCTCCAGGTGAGGCGAGAGCCGCAGCACGCGCGAGGCCGGGTCGTAGCGCCGCAGCGCACCGGCTTCACCATCTTCGGCGGGCACCACCTGCACGCCGTGCGCTTCGAGCAGCCGGCGCGCGAGGCGGTCGCCGGGGTTGCCTTCGCGCAGGCGCCATTGCGCAGCGAAGGCTTCGGCCGCATCGTCGAGCGGCGCGATGTGGTTCTGATGCGCGAAGAAGAAGTCGCGCACTTCCTCGAAGGGCATGGGCCGCGCCTGCGGCAAGCGTGCGAGATCGCCACGGCCGTCACCCAGTTCGCCCGCCAACGCTTCGAGCCGTTCCATCGCATCGCGGTGGCGCTGGTGCAGGGCCACCAGCGCGCGGCCCACGGCCGGCATCTGAGTGGCCACTTCGCGCAGTTCGGCCAGCGCGACCGCGTCGCCGCTCGGGTTGTCGGCCAATGCCTCACGCAGGCTGGCGATGAGCCGCGCTTCCTCGTCTTCCGAGAAGGCCTGGATGTCGACGCCCAGCGCGGCATGCAGGCGCAGCAGCACCGGCACCGTGAGCGGCCGCTGGTTCTGCTCGATCTGGTTCAGGTAGCTGGGCGACAGGCCCAGCTGCTGCGCGAGCGCGAGCTGGCTCAGGCCGCGCTCCTCGCGCAGGCTTCGCAGCCGCACGCCCATGAAGGTCTTCTTCATCGTCTGTGTCCGTTGTTCGCAAGATTCGCAAACTTGATCGCGTTTCCTTCGCAATCATTCGCCAATTCAGTTCTTCATTATGGACACGAACATGCGTAAATTGCGAATCATGCAAGGCACTCGCGGCTCGGTCCGTCTCATCGAGGTGGTGTTCCCGGAACACACCAACCACTACGGCACGCTGTTCGGCGGCCAGGCGCTGCAGCTGATGTCGAAGGCTGCCTTCCTGGGCGGCCGGAGCTTCGTGCGCGGCGACGTGGTGATGGCGCGCTGCGGCGAGGTGTTGTTCCATGCGCCGGTGCGCCTGGGCAGCACGCTGGTGCTCGACACGCACGTCTCGCGCGCCGGCCGCAGCTCGCTCACGGTGTGCGTGCGCGGCTGCGTGCAGGACGTGGCTACCGAGGCGCTTGCATGCGTGCTCGAGGGCGAGTTCGAGATGGTGGCGGTCGACGCCGCCGGACGCCCGAGGCGCATGGCACGCCTCGCCGAAGCAATTTCCGAGGAGATCGTATGACCACCGACACCGCAAGCCCCCAGTACATGGTGGCCGTGCCGATGATCTTCGGCCGCCTCACTGCCGGCGACTACGACGACAGCGTGGCAAATGACCCGCGCATCGACGCGCTGCGCGACAGGATCGTGTGCGTGGAAGACCCCCGCTTCACCGCCGACTACCACGACCCCGAAAAGCGCAGCATCGCGAACGCGCTGACGGTGGCGTTCAAGGACGGCACGAGCCTTGCCGAAGTGGTGGTCGAGTACCCCATCGGCCACAAGCGCCGCCGCGGCGACGGCATTCCGCTGCTCGAAGCCAAGTTCCGCACCAACCTTGCGCGCCGCTTCGCGCAAGGCCGTGATCGAGACGGGCGAGATGCTCGGCAAGATCAAGGCCGCGGTCGATGCGCGGCAGGACGGCGATCTGCTCGTCATGGCCCGCACCGATGCGGCGGCAGTGCATGGCTTCGAGGCCGCCATCGAGCGCGCGCAGAAGTTCGGCGAAGCCGGCGCCGACATCCTCTTCGTCGAGGCCGTGACGCTGGCCGAAGAAGTGCGCACCATGCCGCAGCGCCTCGGCAAGCCGCAGCTCATGAACATGGTGATCGGCGGCAGGACGCCGACCTTCGGCGCGCAGGAACTGGGCGCGCTGGGCTATGGCTTCGTGCTCTACGCCAATGCCGCGTTGCAGGGCGCGGTGGCTGGCATGCAACGTGCGTTGACCGTTCTGCGCGATACCCGCCGGCTGGAAGAAGACCCGGCGCTGGTAGCACCTTTTGCAGAAAGGCAGCGCCTGGTCGGCAAGCCATTGCTTGATGAGCTAGAGAAAAAGTACGCGAATTAGCCGCGTTTTTGACGGCGGAGAGGGCGGTTGAGTTAGCTTCGTCAGAAAGTTCCTCGTCATTGTTTCGATTTCATGAACACTGCGATTCGGTTGTATAGGGGTTTGCCCTAGTAATCGTGATGCACACTTGAGGCACCCAAAGGCCCAATGAATAAGGAATTGAAATGAAGACCTCGAACATCCTCGCCGCCGCCGCCCTGTCCCTGCTCGCCGCCGCTGGCGCTCACGCAGAAAGCTACGAAGGCGTGCAGCCCCTGACTTCCGGCTACAGCCGCGCCGACGTGGCGCCCCAGGCAGTTGCCGCCGCCCGCGCCGGCAATGCATATGGCGACAACGACGGCGCTGCTTCGACCGCAACGCCCGCGCTGACCGCTTCGGCCGACCGCGCCGCCGTCCGCAATGAAGCTGTTGCCGCTGCACACGCACCGGGCCAGAACCTGCGCCCCGAAACCTTCGCCGGCAGCGTGATCCCCGCGCAAGCGAAGGGCCTGGCCTTCACGCGCCAAGCCGGCCTGTAAATTGTCGCGGCGCAAGCCGCTTCACTTAGCAGCCAGACAAAACCGGACCATGCGAAAGCGTGGCCCGGTTTTTTTATTGCGTCATTTCAGCTTGGCCGCGTGCCGGTGGCAGTCGTGCGCATGGTCGTCGACGATGCCCGTGGCCTGCATCCACGCGTAGACGATGACGGGGCCGACGAATTTGAAGCCGCGCTTCTTGAGCGCAGCCGAAATGTCTTCCGACAGCGGCGTCTTCACCGGCACGCTGCCCGTGCGGTTGACGATGGGCTTGCCACCAGCCATGCCCCAGATGAATTCCGAGAAGTCTTCGCCCGCCGCCTGCATCGCAAGGTAGGCGCGCGCATTGCCGATGGTGGCTTCGATCTTCGAGCGCGAGCGCACGATGCCGGCGTCCTGCATGAGCCGTTCGACATCGGCCTCGGTGAATTTGATGATCTTCTCCGGCACGAAGCCCTTGAAGGCCTTGCGGAACGCATCGCGCTTGCGCAGGATGGTGAGCCACGAGAGGCCGGCCTGGAAGCCGTCGAGCATCAGCTTTTCCCACAGCGCACGGCTGTCGCGCTCGGGAACGCCCCATTCGGCGTCGTGGTAGGCGGCCAGCAGCGGGTCGGTCTGGGCCCATGCGCAGCGGATCTTGGCGTTGCTGTTGTTCATCGTTCGGTATTTCGCTCGGCTATCGTCGGGAATGTTTTTCAGAATGAGGAGGTCACCCTGATGCAGCATTTTCGATTTTCATTGTCGGCCCTGTCGATGGTCGTGCTCGGCCTTGGTGCGAGCGTGCACGCCGAAGCACTCAGGAAGCCCCAGCTCGATCAGCTCGCCGCCGCATGGCAAGCCGGCAAGGCCCCGGCCGATTTCAATGCCTTCCTCGCGCAGGCAACCAGGAGCAACCCCGCGCTGCAAGCCAGCGTGGCCGCCTATCGCGCGAAGAAACCGCTGGCCGGGGACGACCTCGTCAACATCGCGCGCCTGCTCGGCTTGTACAACCGCCTGCAGAACCAGCAGGCCGTGATCGCGAGCATCGGCACCATGGTGGCGATTCCGACGGTGCGCAACGTGCAGGTTCCGCCCCACGAGAGCGCACCGATCATCGAGTTCGGCAAGCTGGTCGAGAAGATGGCGGGCGACTTCGGCCTTGCCTACCGCAATGTCGACAACCGCATCTTCGAAGTCAGCCTCAAGGGCAAGGGCACGGAAGAGTTCGGCATCCTCACGCACGCCGATGTGGTGCCTGCGGTGCTGTCCGAATGGGTGCTCGACGATGGCACGCGGCTCGACCCGTTCAAGATGACCCGCGTGGGCGACTTCCTCTACGGCCGCGGCACCATCGACGACAAGGGCTCCATCGCCGCCGTGCTCTACGCGATGAAGGCCGTGAAGGACAGCGGCCTGCCCATCGAGCGAAGCATCCGCCTGATGATCGAGACCACCGAGGAAACCGGTGGCGACGCCATGCAGTACTACCGCGCGAAGACGCAGCTGCCGGCCTACAACATCGTGCTCGACAGCAAGTACCCGGCCGTGGTGGCGGAGAAGGGCTCGGGCGCGCTGAAGGTGCTGTTCCCGGCGGAAACGGCCGATGGCGCATCGACGGCGATCACGGCCATGGCCGGCGCCGCATCGGCCAACGCGATCTCGCAGACGGCAACCGCCACGCTCAAAGGCGGCGACCTTGCAGGCGTGCTCGCAAAGCTCGAAGCAGCAAAGCCGGCCTTCCTGCAGAAGTACGAAGCGCAGGGCGGCAAGTTCGCCATCGACATCGCACGCGGCGCCGACAGCATCGAGCTCAAGGTGACAGGCGTCTCGGCCCACGGCTCGCGCCCGGAAGAAGGCGTCAACCCGCTGCCGCGCCTTGCACTGTTCCTGGAGGAGTCTGGCGTGCCGCTGGCCGCCAACCAGTACCTGAAGGCCGCGAAGTACATCGACGCGCTCTACGGCACCGGCTACCTCGGCGAGAAGATGGGCCTGGGCTACGCCGACGATTTCATGGGCCCGCTGACCTTGTCGCCGAACCTCGTGCGCATGGGCAACGATGGCAGGCTGGAGGTCACGGTCAACGTGCGCATGCCGCGCGGCCGCACGCCCGACGAACTGAAGGCGCAGGTCACCTCGAAGGTCAACGCCTGGGCGAGCGCGAACAACGTGAAGCTCGATGTGGTCTACGACCAGGGCAACTGGATGGCGCGCGACCCCAAGGGCGCATGGCTGTCGACGCTGCTCGACATCTACGGTGACACCACCGGCCTTGAAGCCAAGCCCGTGCCCACGGCCGGCAGCACCACTGCGAAGCTGATGCCCAACGCCATCAACTTCGGTCCCGCCATGCCAGGCAAGAAGTACACGGCGCACAACGCCAAGGAATACAAGGAAGTGCCCGACCTCGACGCCGACATGCAGATGTTCACCGAGATGCTGGTGCGCATCGGCAACCTGCAGCAGATGCAGTAGCGTCAGCGCAGGCCGTGTGCCTGCAGCACGGCCTTGAGCCGCCGCACTTCGTGCTCCAGGTCGAGGATCAGCGCGGCGGCATCGAGCCCCACGCCGAAGTCGCGCTCCAGCCGGCGCACTTCGAGCGCGTGCTGCAGGTCTGTGCTGGAAAATTGCCAGCGCTCGGGCTGGGTCTCGGCCGTTTCGATCTGCAGGATGCCGACCTCGACCAGTTGCACGATCCAGGCGGTGTCGGCGCCGACGGCGTGCGCCAGTTCGCTCGCCGCGAGCGGCTGCGAGGCGCTGATGGCGGTGGCGGTCGTAAGGGTGAAGTTCACCATGCTCAGACTCCCAGATGCTGGCGTGGGTGGAACGATGCCGTGGCTTGCGCCAGCTGCTCGTAGGCCTTGCGCGCATCGTCGCTGTCGGCCGGCGGCAGGGCGATGTCGAGCAGCAGGTACAGGTCGCCGGGCGTCTTGCCCGCGAGGCCCCGGCCCTTGAGCCGCAGCTTCAGGCCGTTGCGCGCATTGCGCGGCACGGTCACCTCGAYCACGCCGCCGGTCGGCGTCGGCACCTGCACCTGCGTGCCCAGTGCCGCCTCGGTGGGTGTGACGGGCAGCGTCATGTACAGGTCGCGCTCTTCCACGCGGTACAGCTTGTGCGGCGCAATGCGCACTTCGAGATACAGGTCGCCCGGCGGCTCGCCGCCGTGGCCGGGCATGCCTTGCCCCGCGAGGCGGATGAACTGGCCCGGGTGCACGCCCGGCGGGATCTTCACGCTGAGCGTGCGGTTCTGCCACTGCGGGTGGCCCTGAGCGTCGACGGTCTGGGCGCGCAGCGTGATCTCGCGCTCGGCGCCGTTGAGCGCGTCTTCGAGTGCAATCTCGATGGCCGCATGATGGTCTTCGCCGCGCGCCTTGTAGTTCCGCCGCGCCGCGTCGCGCCGCTCGGCCTCGCCGAACAGCGACGAGAAAAACTCGCTGAAGTCCGCGTGGTCGGCCGGGCCCTGGCGCGGGCCGCGGTGGAACTCGAAGCCCTGGTCCCAGCCCGGCGGCGGCTGGAAGCCGCCCTCGGGGTGGCCGCCGCGTGCGACACGGTCGGCCAGCGCGTCGTAGGCCGCGCGCTTTTCCTTGTCGCCCAGCACGTCCTTGGCCTCGTTGATGTCGCGCATGCGCTGCTCTGCGTCGGACTCCTTGCTGACGTCGGGGTGGTACTTGCGGGCGAGCTTGCGGTAGGCCTTGCGCACTTCGTCGTCGGACGCGGTGCGGTCGACGCCCAGTGCGCTGTAGTAGTCCTTGAATTCCATGGTGTGTGGCAGTTCGTTGTGTGGACGGCATCAGGGCCCGGGGCGCCGGGGTTGGTTAAGCCAGGGCTGCGTTTCCGTCAGTTTGCCGCAGCAGCGGCGTTACGCCCCATGTGGGGCCTGTGCGCTCGAAACGCAATGGCTGTGCGTTGCCGAGCAGGCCGAGGTCGATAGGTACACCCAGCAGTGCAGCCAGCGCATAGAGCGTGCCGCCGTGCGCCACCACCAGCACCGGGGCGGGCAGCCGCAGTGCCTCGTCGAGGGCGGCGCGCGTGCGCGCGACGAACTGCGTGAGCGTCTCGCCGCCCTCGGGCTCGCAGGCCCAGTCGATGTTGGCGGACGAGGTGCCGATCAGCGCGCCGAAGTTGCGCTCGCGCAGCGCTGCCTGCGCGGCCGGCACCAGTTTCAGCGCCGTGCCAACGGCGTGGGCGGTGTCGTTCGCGCGCCGCGCATCGCTGCACACGACGGTGCGGATGGGCTCGCCCGCCAGCAGCCCGGCAGCGCGCGCGGCCTGCTGCAGGCCGAGCTCGCTCAGGGGTTCGTCCACCGCCTGGAAGATGCGCTGCGCATTGCGCCCGGTCTGGCCATGGCGCAGGAAGTAGAAGTGATCGCAGTCGGGCGACAGCGGTTGCGTCTCGGCGATGCAGACGAGCTGATCGAGGCCGCCGGTGCCGATGTGAACGGACGTGGTTTGTGACATGGCGTGTCGCTTTCAGCCGAACTTCATGCCCTTGGGGCGGCCCTGCAGCCGGTTGACGTAGGCGTCGAGCTTGGGCCGGTTCAGGATGCCGCCGAACGCGCGGTGCCAGATGAGCATCGAGCCGATCATCACGTCGGCCGCGGTGAACTGCGCGCCGAACAGGTAGGGGCCATCGCCCAGTTCGCGCTCGACCGCGTCCTTGGCCGCCTCGAAGTCCGTCCAGCCGCGCGCTCTGTTGTTGCTGCGGATCTTCAGCAGGCTGTCGCCCATCGCAGGCTCCAGCTGCGAGGTCGAATAGACCATCAGCGACAGGTAGCGGCCACGATCCGGTGAACCGGGGAAAGGCGCGAGCCGCTTGCCGGGAAACTTCTCGGCGACGTACATGCAAATGGCCGCGTTCTCGAAGACGCGCGTGCGGCCGTCGACCAGCGCCGGCAGCTTGCCCGCCGGGTTGATCTTCAGGAACTCGGGCGTCTTGTGGGCCTTGTCCTTGATGAGCGTGGTTACGATCTCGTAGTCGACGCCGGCTTCGTCGAGCATCCATCTGGCAACCTGCGAGCGGCTCTGAGGGTCGAAATACAGCTTCATCGTCATCGGCGTGTTTCCTTCGTGTTGAACGGTCAGAACTTGGGGATGCGCAGCGTCTTGCTGATCATGAGCGTGCCCGACAAGGCGAACAGCAACACCAGCGGATGCAGCTGCCACGGGCCGACGGCCCAGGCGGCGCCCCACAGCGCGTCGCCGATGCGGCCCTGCCAGGCTGCGTACGCCAGCACGCCCACCAGCACCACGCTGGTCGGGATGGGCGTGCCCTCGAAATACTTCACCTTGTCGGCGCCGGCCGACAGGGCTTCGGCCGTGACGTTGTAGCGCGCGAGCCGGCTCACGCCGCAGCCCACGAAATAGATCAGGATCACGCAGTCCCAGCCGCCGCTCAGCCCGGCCGCGAAGCCGAGCGCGGCGGGCGCCACGCCGAACGAGATCACATCGGCGAGCGAGTCGAGCTCGCGCCCGAGGGCCGATTGGGTCTGGCGCCAGCGCGCGATGCGGCCGTCGAGCACGTCGAAGATGAAGGCGGCCGGCGCGAGCGCTGCCGCCCACAGGAACTGCGCGAGCGAATGGCTCGCCATGAAGGCCATCGCCAGGAACACCGCGCCCACTCCGCAGGCCGCATTGCCGAGCGTGAACGCATCGGCGAGGTGGAACCCCCGGATCATCGAAAAATGCTTGCGGGCTGGCGCGGTGGAAGGAGTGGTCATGAAAGAAGGGTTGGCAAACGGCGAATGGACCGCACCTTAACCGAAGCGCGCGGCGCTTCCTGTAGTCGCGGTCCGACGGCCCGGCGGGGCTTTCGGGCCGCCGAAGCTCAGCTGCCGTGGTGCGCTTCGACAATCCGCGCGAAGCGCCCGAGCAGCCCGGCCGCCGCGTCGGTAGGGCCTACGCGCTCGCGCAGCGCGGCCGGATCGACGCCGGCGGAAGCCAGGTCGTCGGCCAGCAGGTCGATGTAGCCGCGCATGGCCTCGCCGTCGAACTCGGGGTGGAACTGCACGCCCCAGGCGTGCTTGCCGATGCGGAAGGCGTGCACCGGCTCGTGGTCGTTGCCGGCCAGCCGTACCGCGCCTTCGGGCAGGCGAAGCGCGCTCTGCCAGTGCACCACGTGCGCCGGAAACTGCGCGGGCAGGCCGCGCAACAGCGGGTCGGTGGCGGCCGCCTCTTCGAGGGTGACCGTGACGGTGCCGACCTCCACGCCCGCCGGATGATTGCCTGCTTCGCCGCCGAGCGCATGCGCGAGCAGCTGGTGGCCGTAGCAGATGCCGAGCACGGGCGTGTCGTGCGCCACCAGCTGCGCGAGCCACGCGGCGGTGGTTTCGCTCCAGGGCTCGCGGTGCGACACCATTGCGTGCGAGCCGGTCACCACCACGCCGGAGACCGCTTCCGCGTCGGGCAGTGTGTCGCCGCGGCGCGGGTCGATCACCAGGATCGGCAGCGCCTGCGTGTCCAGCCCGTCGGCAATCCAGTTCTCGAAGTCGCCGCGCTCTGCGCGAAGGACTTCGAAAGTGCTTCCAACCTTGACGATGACCAGCGGATTCGGGGGCGTTTTTTCCATGCCCGCGATCATGCCGCAGACCGAAAGCGAGGTTTCGACGTGCGGTTTCAGCGCGAGGCTTCCCTGCTGTGCAGCAGGTCCATGAAGGCCCGGCCCACCGGCGAGGGCGACCGGCCCGCGCGCGTGATGAGCCCGATGGGCCGAGACATGGCCGGGCGCTGCAGCGGCACCGTCACCAGGTCGTCGTTGCGCGTGAGCTGCAGCGCCAGCCGCGGCAGCGCCGTGATGCCCAGACCCGCGGCCACCAGCGCGCCGGCCGCGGCCACGCTCGGGTACTCCAGCGCCGGCACCACCTGCAGCCCGCGCTGGAGAAAGGCCGCGTCGGTGATCGGGCGGATGCTGCTGCGAAAGCCGCTGGCAATGAAGGGCCGCGTCGCGAACACCGACCATGCCACCGTCGTCCGCGCCGCCAGCGGATCGTCGCGCCGGCACAGCAGCATGAACGGGTCGTCGATCAGGTGGCGGTACAGCATCGGTTCCTGAGGCCCGGGGCGCACGCTGATGCCGAAGTCGGCCCGGCCTTCGTCCACGGCCGAGCGCACCAGCTCCGCCGGCCCTTCGATCAGCGAGAACTCTACCTGCGGGTGGCTGCAGCGGAATTCCACGATCGCGTTCGGCAGCAGCGCCGCGCCCGTGGACGGCAGCGACGCAATGGTCAGGTGGCCGCTTCGGCCTTCGAGAAACTGCGACAGCTCGCTGAACGAGCTGTGAAAGTTCTCCAGGATGCGCAGCGCAATCGGTAGCAGCTCGCGCCCGGCGGGCGTGAGTTCCACGTGGCGCGTGTCGCGGTCGAACAGCCGCGCGCCGGCCAGGTCTTCGACGATGCGGATGGTGCGGCTCAGCGCGGGCTGCGACACATGCAGCGCCAGCGCGGCGGCGCGGAAGTTCGAGGTCTTCGCCACTTCGGCGAAGGCCTCCAGCTGCTGCAGCGTGATGTCGATTCGCACCGGTGCATCCCTTGTGGATTGATCCATCCAAGTTATCACAGATATAGAAATATTCGTCTTCCCAGATCAATGCGGGAAGCCCAGACTGGCGCCACTGAAACGAGACAACGGGCCTGGCAACAGGCGCGAGACATGCAAAAAATACTGGAAGGCATCCGGGTGCTCGAACTCGGACAGGTGCTGGCCGGGCCGTTCGCGGGGGCGATCCTTGCGGACCTGGGGGCCGACGTGGTCAAGCTCGAACGCACCGAGGGCGGCGACGACGCGCGCCACATGGGCCCCGCGTTCCGGCACGGCGACGCGCTCAACTTTCATGTGTTCAACCGCGGCAAGAAGTCGGTGGCCATCGACCTCAAGGGCGCCGACGGCATGGCGGTGTTCGAGCGGCTGGCGGGCGAGTCCGACATCCTGATCCACAACCTGCGCCCGGGCGTCACGCAATCGATGGGCATCGACGGACTGGCGTTGTGTGCGCGCCATCCGCGCCTTGTCTACTGCGAGATCTCCGCCTTCGGCCACGCCGGGCCGCTGGCCATGCAGCCGGGCTACGAGCCGCTGATACAGGCCTTCAGCGGGTTGTCGAGCATCAACGGCGGCCCCGAAGACCCGCCCCTGCGCACCGGCGCCTCGGTGTGCGACCAGGGCACCGGCATGTGGGCCGTGATCGGCGCGCTGGCGCTGCTGCAGCGGCGCCACGTCACCGGCAAGGGCGGCGTGGTGAGCGCCTCGCTGCTCGAGACGGCGCTGGTCTGGACCGGTCAGAAGGCCGACGCCTATGCCAACGAAGGCCGCCTGCCCGATCGCCACCGCTCGGGCCACCCGGGCTTTGTGCCCTACGAATCCTTCGACACCGCCGACGCGCCGCTGCTCGTGTGCTGCGGCAACGACCGGCTGTTCGCCAAATTCGCACACGAACTCGGCCGCGGCGACTGGACCGGCGACGAGCGCTTTGCCACCAACCGCCAGCGGCTGCGCCACAAGGCGGCACTGTTCGAGCAGATCGTGCCGTTGCTGCGCGCACGCACCCGCGACGACTGGGCTGCGCGCTTCGCCGCGGCCGGCGTGCCCTGCGCGCCGGTGCACACCGTGCCCGAGGCCATCGCGCACCCGCAGGTCGGGGCACTGGGCATGCTGCAGGCCGTGCCGGGCGAAGACTTCAGGCTGACCGCGCTGCCGCTGTCGATCGACGGCGCGCGGCCGCGGCACCGCGCGGCGGCGCCGCGGCTGGGCCAGCACAACGCGGAGTTCGGCGCGCCCGCCATACCGCCACAGAAAGACCAGGGAGCCGCACATGTCTGATTTGCCGCGCCGCGTTCACTTGCACGAGGAAGGCCCGCGCGAGGGCTTCCAGATCGAGGCCGGCCCCATCGCGTCAGCCGACAAGGTGCGCCTCATCGAGGCGCTGGCAGAGACCGGGCTCGAAGAGGTGCAATGCGTGTCCTTCGTCAACCCCGAGCGCGTGCCCGGCATGGCCGACGCCGAACTGGTCGCCCAGTCGATCCGCAAGCGCGAAGGCGTGCGCTACTCGGGCCTGTGGCTCAACCTGCGCGGGATGCAGCGCGCCATGCGCACGCAGCTCGACATCGAAGGCACCATCGGCACCAGCGCGTCGGAGGCCTTTTCGGTGCGCAACAACGGCAAGGGCCTGGCCGCGCTGCGCGAGGCCCAGCGCGAAACGCTGGCGTTCTGCGTGGATCACGGCATTGCGGTCACGCGCGGCATCGTCACCACGGCCTTCGGCTGCAACCTCGAAGGCACGATCGCCCCGGCCACCGTGGTCGAGCGCGTGGCGCAGATGCTCGACACCATGGCCGAGTTCGGCCTGCGCCTGCCGATATTGCGGCTGGCCGACACCGTGGGCTGGGCGCAGCCCAACGCCATTGCCGCGGTGGTGGGCGCCGTGCGCGAGCGCTGGCCCGAGCTGCGGCTGGGCCTGCACCTGCACGACACGCGCGGCACCGCCATGGCCAATGCATTGATGGGCCTGCAGATGGGCATCGACACCTTCGACAGCGCCTGCGCCGGCCTGGGCGGCTGCCCGTTCGCGGGCCACACCGGTGCGGCCGGCAACATCTGCACCGAAGACTTGGCCTTCATGTGCGAGGAGATGGGCATCGAGACCGGCGTGGACCTCGACGCGCTCATCGGCTGCGCGCAGCTGGCCGAAGAAATCGTCAGCCATCCGCTGCCGGGCAAACTCATGCGGGCCGGCACGCTGGGCCGGTTCCGGCACTGAGCGCTTGACGGCCCCCTTGCAAGCCGAAGAAAAAAACATTCCACAAGAGACAACGACATGCCGACTTTCTTCTCCCGACTCTGCGCCGTCTCGGCGCTCTGCGCGGCCGTGCTGGCCGCCGGCCCGGTGCACGCGCAGCCGTACCCGAGCAAGCCCATCACCATCGTCGTGCCCTTCGGCGCCGGCAGCGGCACCGACCAGCAGGCGCGCAGCATGGCGCAGGCGCTGGGCGCCGAGTACAAGGTGCCCGTCATCGTGGACAACCGGGCCGGTGCCAGTGGCTTCATTGCCGCGCAGTACGTGGCCAAGGCCGCGCCCGACGGCTACACCCTGCTCATGACCACCAACACTACCCACGCGGCCAACGAGCACCTGTTCAAGAAGCTGCCCTACGACCCGGTGAAAGACTTCACCCCGGTCACGCTGCTGTCCAAAGGCCACATGCTGCTGCTGGTGAATGCCGAGTCGCCCATCAAGTCGGTGGCAGATCTCGTGGCCGCGGCGAAGAAGTCGCCCGGCAAGCTCAATTTCGGCAGCGGCAGTTCGTCGAGCCGCGTGGCCAGCGAACTGCTCAAGCAGATGGCCGGCATCGACATGGTGAACGTGCCCTACAAGAGCAACCCGCTGGCCATCACCGACCTGCTGGGCGGGCAGGTCGACTTCATGTTCGCCGATGCGCCCACCGCACTGCCGCAGGTCAAGAGCGGCAAGCTGCGCGCGCTGGCTGTCAGCGGCAACAAGCGACTTGCCGCCGTGCCGGCGCTGCCCACCGTGGAAGAGGCCGGCGTGAAGGGCTACGACATGTCGTACTGGACGGCCGTGTACCTGCCGCCGGGCGCGCCCGCGGCCGTGACGAACAAGGTCAACGAGATGATGATCAAGGTCTCCGCCGCGCCCGCCGTAGTCGCCTACCAGACCACCACCAGCGGCGAGGCCGTGACCAGCACGCCCGAGGGGCTCGCGCAGTTCCAGGCGGCCGAGTCGCAGAAGTGGGGCCAGGTGATTCGCGCGGCCGGCATCCAGCCGGAATGACGATGCCGTGAGTGGGGGCGGGTGCCGGGGGCTCGCAAGGCGGGCA
Organism: Variovorax sp. 10L421; assembly: GCF_056395365.1. Lineage (NCBI taxonomy): Bacteria > Pseudomonadati > Pseudomonadota > Betaproteobacteria > Burkholderiales > Comamonadaceae > Variovorax > Variovorax sp. 10L421. The sequence continues at coordinate 391,214 of NZ_JBFTJJ010000002.1, read as the reverse complement.
GGGTGCGGCTACAGTTGGTGCATCTTTCGCAGCCGACCTGCAACCCGACCCGACCTCACCTCACTGGCCCATTCACCGATGCGTTCCCTGGCACTCTTCCTGTCGATCTTCGCCACCGCGGCAGGCGCGCACGCGGAAGTGGTTCGCTGCACCGATGCCAATGGGGCCATCTCGTACACCAACGTCGAATGCCCGGCGGGTAGCAAGCAGTCGCGCCAGGTGCAGATCCTGGAAGCGCCGGTGCCCGTCCCCAACCGCCGGCCCGACTACGCGCCACCGCAAGGCGCTGCGCCATCCACCCCGCCGCCCGCCCAGGTGGCCGCCAACCCGCCGTCGGGCCCCGCCATCATTCCGCGCTACCCCGCCGGCATGCAGGAACTGCAGCAACAGCAGCCGGCTGCCGACCCGCCCGTCGTCATCCTGAGCCCCGACCCGTACTACGACGGCGTGCGCCCCATCCGCCGGCCGCCGCCGCATGTGCGCGACCCCGGGCCGCCGCCGGGCCAGCGGCCCTGCCAGAACCTTGCGGGCATCAAGCGCAACAACTGCTGAATGAGCGCAGGGGAATCCAGCGGGCCCGACAGCCTTCTTCCGTGGACCGTCTATTGCGACGGCAGCGCCATGCCCAACCCGGGCCGCATGGGCATCGGCGCCGTCCTCACCGCGCCGGACGGAGCGCGCCACACGCTGTCGCAGGCCACGCACACCACCGGCTGCAACAACGAGGCCGAACTGCTCGCACTGACGCTGGCCCTGCAGGAGCTGCGCGCACGCGGCGCGACGGCGGTGCGGGCCTACAGCGACAACAGCATCCTCGTCGAGCAGCTGGCCGCGTCCGAAGCGAAGCCGATCGTGCGCATGGCCGCGTTGTTCGACGATGCCCGCGCCTTGCTCGCAAGCTTCGACGACGCGCGCGTTCAGTGGATCCCGCGCCACCGCAATGGCGAGGCCGACGCACTGGCCCGTGCCGCCCTGGGCTTCGCGCCAAAGCCCCCGGCGCGGCACGCGAAGAAGAAGCGGCGCTAGGGCAGGGCGCGGAGCCCCTATCATCACGCGCCATGACAGAAGCCACTCCCCGCCCACCCCTTCCCGACCACCTCTCCATCGATCCGCGCAGCCCGCACCACGTGGCGGCCGCCTTCGAACACGACATCGGCATCCGTTTCAACGGCAAGGACCGCCTCGACGTCGAGGAATACTGCATCAGCGAAGGCTGGGTCAAGGTGCCCGCCGGCAAGACCCTCGACCGCAAGGGCAAGCCCCTGCTGCTCAAGCTGAAGGGCAAGGTCGAGGCGTTCTACAAGTAAGCCGGTTCAGCGCCACTGCAGCAGCAGCGACCAGGGCTGGCGGCTCATGTGGCGATCGATGCAGCCCGGCGTGCCCGGCGTGCATCCCTCGGACTGGTAGCTCGGGTCCAGCCACCGAGTGCCCGGCGCAAAGTCGAGCCGGCGCCGCGTGACCGACTGCAGCACGTTGCCGCCCACCGTGTCGAAGCCCGTGGCATCCACGGCCACCACCACGTCGCAGTGCATGGGCAGCGACTCGCCGCCGGTGTCGCGCGTGGCCAGCACTCCACCGATCTTGTCGAAGGTGTCGAGTTCGGCGCCCGCGCCGCGCGCCTGGCAGACGATGTCGCCGATGCGCGGGGGCGTGCGCCTCAGGTCGCAGGCTCGCAGGGCGTAGCGCGTGGGCCGGCCCGCGGCCTCGTCGATGCCGGCTTGCCAGGCGGCGCCCGCATAGTCGACATGCGCTTCGGAGAAAACGAACTCGTCGTCCGCCAGACCGGCCTGCCGCGCCAGCCAGCTGATGAAGGCCGCGGACCAGGGCGTGTCGATCACCGCGACGCGGGCGAGGGCGACCTGCACCGCGCGCAGCTCTCCAGAATCAAGCCCCTCGTCGGGGCCTACGCCCATGCCCTGAAGCCGCCCGGCCGTCGCCTCGTTCAACGCCTGCATCAGCAGGTGCCGGTCGGCGGGGCGCAGGGCGCCGAAGCGCACGAGCGACGGCAGCCGCGGGTCGACCGCCTGCCAATAGCCGAGCACCCGCTGCCATGGCGCCAGGCCCGGCAGGGTGGGGCGCGTGTCTTCGGCCTCGGAGCTGCCGGCTTCGGTCATGCGGCCTTCGGCGTCCATGGCCTGGCCACCGAAGGCTTCGTGCTCCTGCAGCGCGAAGGTGGCCATGGCGAGCGCGCGCGATGGCGAAGGGGCTTGCGTAGCGGTGTCGAGGCAGCCTTGCGCGGCCGACGCGGGACTTGCGAAGGCCAGCCACAGGGCGCAGGCGAGCACGGCCAACGAGCGGCGAGGCGTGCGAGGAATCGTGACGGGTGGCGGCATGTGCCGGGAGCATAGCTGCGGGCAGGATGCTCCGGATGCGGAGGTCTATCGCCGCGTCATTTCCGCTTTCCCCCGACCGGCTGTGGCGCCACCTGGAAGTTATTGCGGCCCGCCCCCTTGGCCTGGTAGAGCATCTCGTCGGCCTGCCTGACGAGCGCGGCAGCCGTTGCGGTGCCGCCTTGGTAGAACGCCACGCCGATGCTCGTGCTGATGGAGATCGTCCGCTGTTCGGTGGTGAACGGCACCTGCATGGCCTTGATCAACTTCGAGGCGGCGGAAACCGCGGCGTCCCCATTGGACAGGCCCTCCATGATCACCGTGAACTCGTCGCCGCCCAGGCGCGCGCGGACATCGCTGGAGCGCAGCGCCTGCGACAACCTGCCCGCGAAGCCCCGCAGAAGCTCGTCTCCCGTCTGGTGGCCGAACCGATCGTTGATCTGCTTGAATCCATCGATGTCCAGGTACATCAGCGCCATCAATGCACCGGGGCCTCGCGCACGCTCCATCGCCTGCGCCAGGCGCACCTCGAATCCTGCGCGATTGGCAAGACCGGTGAGAGGATCGATCTGCGCCAGGTTCACCAGGCGCTTCTCCTCGAGCTTTTGCCGCGTGATGTCGGTGATCACGGCATGGAAGCCGACGATGGCCTCGTCGTTCACTGCAGGTTGCGGGATGTACTGGGCTTCGTAGCAGTAGTAGGCGTCGCTCTTGTCGATCTCGCTCTGGAAGGTGACGACCTCGCCGGCCAGGGCCGCGCGGATGTGCGGTTGCACGGCCTCGTAGGCGGGCTCGCCCAGGAGCTCTTTCACGGTGTGCCCCTCGATCTGGTCGCGGGAGAGTCCGAACCCGCGCTCGTAGGCCAGGTTGTTGAATCGATAGCGCTCCTCCGCATCGATGTAGGCGACACGCATCGGCAGTGCGTCGGCCACCGTGCGCAGGCGCGCCTCGCTTTCCTGGAGGGCTTCCTCCGCCTCGTGGTGCGCGGTGATGTCGCTGTCCAGCGTATAGAGGCCGATCACTTCGCCGCGTTCGTCGCGCTCGGGAACCAGCGTGGCCTGGATATCGCGGCGCCCGCCAGGCGTTGCCAGCCTGCGCTCGTAAGTGACCTGGCGCCCGGCCAGAGCGGCGCGCATGTGCGGCTCCATCTGTGCCCACGCTTCATTGCCGTAGAACTCGCGCAGGCTCAGGCCGAGCAGTTGTTCGGGCTGGACGCCGAACCAGTCCTGATAGGCCTTGTTGACGAAGCGCAACCGCAGGTCGCGGTCCAGGTAGGAGACCAGCGCCGGCAGGTGGTCCGTCACCATGCGCAGGCGATGCTCGCTCTCGCGCAGTGCCCGCTCCGCGGCCTTGGCCGCCGAAATGTCGCGCATCAGCCCCGAGAAATACTCCACCTTGCCATGCTTGTCGCGATGCGCGATCACCATGTGGCTGGCCGGAAACTCGTTGTGCTCGGCGTCCCACACCATCGATTCGCCCACCCAGACGCCGGTCTTGACCGCGGTGGGAACCACCTCCGACCGGAACCTTTCCATCGTCTCCGGCGGATTGAAGTCGGCCGCGCTGAACTGTTCGATGGGGGCGTCGAGGGCCAGCCCCGTGCGGCGGCGCGCGGCCGGGTTCATGTAGATGAGCCGCCCCGCCGCATCGAGCTGGACGATGTAGTCGGTCGTCATGTCGAAGATGGCCGTCAACGTGCGAAGTGCCCGTTCGGCCCGCGTGCGCTCGGTGATGTCGGTCACCGTTCCCACGTGGCCGATGACGCGGCCTTCGGCGAGCACAGGCCGGCTTCTCAATGCCACCAGCACCTGGGTTCCATCCCTGCGATGGAGCCGGCGTGTGGCGCTCAACGGCGCGGCCGTGCTGACGACACGAACCCAGTCCTGGCGAACCGTCTCTCGAATCTCCTCGCGCACGAGCGTGAGCCAGCCTTCTTCGGCGTCCTTCCGCTCGAGCCCGTGGATCGCCAGGTACTCGTCGTTCACGTAGGTCATGCGCCCGTCGCTGTCGCAACGGAACAAACCCACGGGTGATGCATCGGTAACCGCCGCCATCTCGAGCCGCTGCTCGCGCAGGTCGGCCATCAGTGCATCGAACTCGCGTGCCAGGTCCCCGCGCTCGTCGTTGGCGACGACGTCGAGTCTTACCTCGCTGTCCGGCGAACGGCGCAGGGTGCGGATCGCGCCGCTCAGCGCCTCCAGGGGGCGCATGACCCACGCAGTCCCCAGCCAGACCAGGAGCGCGCAGCCCAGACCCAGCCCGATCAATTGCAGCAGCAGGTTGCGCCTTGCCTTTTCCAGTGGTGCGTAGGCGATGCGCGCAGGCACGATCAGGCGCAGTTCCCAGTCGGCACTGGGCACGGTGGCGCGCGTTGCCATGTCGCTCTCGGTCCCGCCGTTGAAGGCGACTGCGACTGCGGTTGCGGGCTTGAGCAGCAGGTTCGCATCGGGGTGCATGACGACCTGCGGAGACTGGCCGCGCGTGACGATCATGTAGTGGCCGCCCCGGCCGATGGTGGCGCGGCTGAGATCGCCAAGCACGTTGGCGCGCTGCAGGTTCAGCGCCGCGCCGAGCACGCCGGCGAGGCGGCCATCGGGGCCCTTGACGGGGACCGCCATGACGACCGCGGGCTGTTGGGTGCTCTTCGTGAGCAGGGGCGCAGAGATCGCGGGCTGGCCCATGTCGCGCACGCGCCGGAAGTAGTCGCGGTCGCCGACGTTCGAAGGCCGGCTGGTGGGCGGGTCGATGGCGACGATGGCGCCGTCCAGTGTCGCCAGCGCGGCGTTGTCGAACATCGTGCGCAGGTCCTCGTCGGCAAGGAAACGCTGCTGCGCCGCGGGGTCCGCGAAGCCGTGCAGGCTGAGTTCCCGGGCCGCGCGCGCCAAGGCGGCCAGATGGATTTCGAGCTTGTAGTCGAGATCCGCCGCTGCGCTGTCGGTCAGTGCCTGCTGCTGCTCGCGCATCAGGTTGAGGTATTCGCTGGACAGGCTCCGGTACTGCCACCAGCCAGCCACACCGACCAGCGTGAGTACGAGCGCTGTGATCAGCAGTGCTGTCTTTGTTCTTAGCTTGAGCCGCACTTGGTTTCCTCCGCCACCACGGTGCCGGCGGCCGCATGGTTCGATGATAGCAACGGCTTTTTCACGGCCGCCGCAACGCCGCGCGCGCGCACGCCAGAAACGGCTTGATGAGCGGACTGTCCCAATCGCTGCGCCAGCACGCGGCGATGTCCATCGTCGCGTCGATGCCGCGAAAGGGGCGGAACACCACGCCCGGGGGGCGGCCGATCTGGGCGCAGGCAGGCAGGATGGCCACGCCCTTGCCCGCCAGGACAAGCGCCAATGCGGACACCATGGTTTCGACCCGCAGCGCAATCGGCATGTTGACCTCGTGCCTGCGTAGCATCGACGTGACGACGGATTTGTCGATGTCGCCTTCCGGAACGGGAAGGCCGATCAGAGGCATGCCGGAGAGGCGCGCCAGTGGAATGCTGGACATCCGTGCCAACGGCGAATCCGATCGCACGGCAAGCAGCAGCGGCTGGGTGCCGATGCGTTCGATCGCAATGCCAGGCTGTGCAATCGGTGGGATGCAGATCGCAACCGAAACGTCCGAGTCGGTGATGGCCTCTACGTTGTTGACGGCGTTCAGCTCCACGTACTGGATCTCCACGTCCGGAAGCCTCAGCCGAAGCTCGTTTTCCAGCCGTGGCAGCACCAGGTAGGACAGCACGACCATGGTTCCGACCGCGAGTCGCCCTCTGCTGCCCGAACCCACGGCGCGTGCGGCGTCGAATCCTTCGTTGGCGAGCAGCAACGCCTCCTTGGCGCGCTGGAAGAGGGCATTTCCCGCGTCGGTGATCTCCATGCCGCGCGCTGCCCTGCGGAACAAGGGCGCGCCGATGGCCGCCTCCAGGTTCTTGATGTGAACAGACAGCGGCGGCTGGGCCATGTTGAGCCGCCGCGCCGCCTTGCCGACGCTGCGCTCCTCTGCAACGGCCACGAAGTAGCGAAGCGATCTAAGGTCGGGTGTAGCCATACGCTGTGCATATGCCTTTTCTGGAAAACAGTATTGGACGCAATGTTGCCGCGTATCAATCATCTACGCATGAAGAATTTTCCGCGCCTTCCAAGGTCCGAGATCTGCGAGATGTCCGCGTCGGCGATGCGCACGCTGGTCGCGCAGCGCGAACTCTCCCCGGTGGAGATCGTCGACGAGGTGCTGCGCCGCGCCGATGTGCTCCAGCCACACCTGAACTGCTTCATCACTCTGTGCCACGACGAGGCGACGGAACAAGCCCGGCAGGCCGAGCAGGCGATCATGAGAGGCGACACCGTGGGGGCACTGCACGGCTTGCCGTTCACCGTGAAGGACATCGTCGACACCGCGAACGTCAGGACTACCTACGGATCGCTGCTGCATCGCGATCACGTGCCCGCGCACGACGCCGTGGCCGTGGCGCGCATGCGCGAGGCGGGCGGCATCCTCATCGGCAAGACGACCTCGTCGGAGTTCGGTGCCAAGTGCATGACCGACGCGCCACTCTTCGGCAGCACGCGCAATGCATGGGATCCGACGCGCACCAGCGGCGGCTCCAGCGGCGGAGCCGCCGCGTCGATGGCGGCAGGCATCGCGCCGCTGGCCATCGCGACCGACGGGGGCGGCTCCACCCGCATTCCCGCGGCGTGCAACGGCGTGGTCGGGCTGAAGCAGAGCCTGGGCGTGGTTCCGCACAGCCAGGTGCAGGACGCGTTCGGCAATTACACCTACGTGACGCCCACCACGCGCAACGTCGGCGACACCGCGCTCATGCTGCAGGCGATGACCGGCGCCCACGGTTCGGATCCCTGGTCGCTGGGCGTGCCGTCCCGACGCTACTTCGACGACCTGCAGCCTGGCGGCGACCTGCGCGGCAAGCGCGTCCTTTTCAGTGCGGCCCCGGCGGGGCGGCCGATTGCCGCCGACGTCGCCGCCGCTTTCGAGGCCGCCCTCGCAACCCTGCGGTCGATGGGCGCGGACCTGGAGGAGATGACGGGCGAGGGCTATGACGTCGAGCCGGTGTGGCGCGTGATCAACCACACGAGCTGGCGAGGCCGGTTCGCTCCGCTGGCCGAGGCGCATGCCGACCGGTTGAGTCCGTCGCTGCTGCAGCAGCTGGCGCTGGCGGAGCACGTCGACGGGGTCGCCTTCCAGCAGGCCATGTTCGCGAGGACCGCGCTCTTTCGCAAAGTCCAGGCGCAACTGGAGACGCACGACTTCATCTTCACGCCGACTCTTTCGCGCACGGCGCTGCCGATCGACCAGGACCTCTTCGGAAGCATCGAGATCGACGGCAGGGAATTTGCAGAGCTGCGGCCCAACTGGTTCCCCTGGACGATGCCGTTCAACCTTACCGGGCACCCCGCCATCAGCCTGCCGTGCGGCGCGGGCCGCGACGGATTGCCCATCGGCATGCAACTCGTCGGCGGCTTCCGCGAAGACCTGCAGTTGCTGCAGGCCGCGGCGGCTTTCGAGGCCAACCACCGGCCGGCCAATCCGCTGCCGGTCCTGGCCTTCTGAGCACGCCATTTCTCTTCCTGTTTTTCGTCAATCAACCTTGCGGGTACCTCACCATGACCTCGTTTCCAAAGACACTCGTGCTCAGTGCGCTGGTCGCCCTGGGCGGAAGCTTCGCGCATGCGGACAACAACGCGCCCATCAGGCTGATCGTGGGCTTTCCACCGGGTGGCGCGCTCGACAACCTGGCACGCTCGGTGGCCGAGGACTTGCGCACGGCGCTCAAGGAACCGGTGCTGGTGGAGAACCGGCCCGGGGCGTCGACCCGCATTTCCATCGAAGCGGTCAAGGCGTCGCGGCCTGACGGGCGCACCATCCTGATCGGCGCGACGCCACCGTTCGTGTTCTTTCCGATGACTTATGCGCGGCTGAACTACGACGTCGACAAGGACTTCATTCCCGTTGCCCACCTCGCCAACGTGCCCAGCGTCATCTCCGCCGGCGCGGGCCAGCCGTACAGGACGGTTCCCGAATACGTGGCGTGGATCAGGAAGAACCCCGGCCAGGCCAGCGTGGGCATGACCAACCTCGGGGGCGGGCTTCACTTCAGCGTGCTGCAGCTGTCCAAGGCCATCGGCGTGCCTCTGACGGCGGTCACCTACAGGGGCGGGGCGCCGCTGGCGACCGACATCATCGGCGACCACGTGCCGCTCGGCACCGACGCGCTGGCCAGCCAGCTCGAGCTGCACCGTTCCGGAAAGCTGCGCATCCTGGGCGTCGCAGGAACGAAGCGGCTGAGCTGGCTGCCCGACGTTCCGACGATCAAGGAAGCGGGCTACGACGCGTTCGACCGGGCCAACGCCGCCTATGCCGCGTTCGTGCCGGCGGGCACGCCGAAGGAAGTTGTGGCGAAGCTCGAAAGCGCGTTCCTGGCCGCGATTCGCAGCCCGCGGGTGCGCGGGCAACTCGATCACATGGGCCTCGAGCCGACGGGGCTTCCCGGCGCGGAAGTGACCCGGGTGATGAACGAAGACCGCGAGTACTGGCGCCCCATCGTCAAGGCCTCGGGATTCAAGAGCGAAGACTGAACCGGTGGCAGCCGCATTCATCGCCGGTTCTTCGCGTGCAGAGGCGGCTGCCGACGACGAGGACAGGGCCGGATGGGCCGTGCTCGCCGCGGCATGCCTCGGCGCGCTGCTGTGCTTCCTGAATCTCAGCGCGCTCAACGTGGTGCTGCCCGCGGTGGGGCGCAGCCTGCAGGCCTCGCCCGCGCAGGCGAGCTGGATCCTGCTGTCCTACATGCTCGTGAGCACCGTGTGCATCCTCAGCTTCGGAAGGCTCGCCGACCTGTGGGGGCGGCGGCACCTGTTCCTGGCGGGGCTGGGCCTCTTCGTGATCGCCTGTGCAGCCTGTGCCGTCGCGACGAGCGCGGAAACGATGCTTGTCTTCCGCATCTGCCAGGCCGTGGGCGCCGCGGGCGTCATGGCCAACACCAGCGCCCTGGTGGGCGATGCGTTCGGCCGCCGCAGGATGGGGCTCGCCCTGGGTGTGCTCGCGATGGTGGCCGCGCTGGCCCAGGTCGCCGGCCCGCTGGCGGGCGGCTTCATCGTGTCGTGGTGGGGGTGGCGGGTTCTCTTCATGCTCAATGTCCCGGTCGGCCTGTGCGTCCTGGCATGGTCGTGGCGGATCCTCCCGAAGACGGCGGCGGTCCGTGCCGAGCGCTTCGACATGGCCGGCGCCGCGTTGTCCCTGGCCGGGATCGGATGCGTCACCTATGCGCTCTCGCTGGCGGGGAGCCACGGCTGGGCCAGCATGTCGGTATGGGGCTTCCTGCTCGCGGGCGGCGCGGGAATCCTGTCGTTCGCCCGGCTTCAGCGGCGCGTGGCCAGTCCGCTGGTCGACCCCGAACTCTTCGGCGACCTGCGACGCCGCACCGCCTACATATGCATCCTGCTGCTGTCGATGACGCAGGCGGCGCCTCTTTTGCTGATTGCGCTGTATCTGCAGGCATGCACGGCCCTGTCTGCCTCGGATGTCGGGCTGCGCGTGGCGCCTGTGGCCCTCGGGATGCTGGTGGCCGCGCCCGTGGCCGGCGGCCTGCTGCAGCGCTTCAGGCCCGAATCGATCTGCATGGCTGCGATGCTGCTTGCCGCAGGCGCGCTGGCGCTGCTGGCTGCGCTGCTGCAGCCGGCGATCGGTGCCGGGCAGCTTGCCATGTGCCTGCTGATGCTCGGCTGCGGCATAGGGAGTTTCGTGACGCCCAACAACGCGTCGATCCTGCAGAGCGTGCGTCCCCAGCGCCGGGGCATCGCCAACGGCGTGCGCTCGACGCTCCAGAACGCGGGAATCATGGTAGGCACAGCGCTGACGCTGGGCGTGGCGATGGCGCAACTGCCCGAGGACTCGCAGCGAATGATCCTGGGACACAGCGGCACAGGCCTTTCGGCCTTTGACGTTGCGCTGCTCACCCGGGGCGCGAGGTACGCGTTGCTCATGCTCGCGTTGTGCTGCGTGTCGGGAGCGGTGCTGATCGCGAAGACATGCCTTCGGCCCGCGCCGCCGCCGCCGGCTTGAAGCCGCTCGGCGCCGTTACAGCAGATACACCCGGGACGCGGAACGTCGCCGGGCGGCTGGATCGCCGGGAGGGGCGCTCCTAGGATTCGCTTCGTCCCATCCACTCGCCGAATGAAAGAGAAGACGAAATGAATCCTCCCATCCAGCGCCGCAGCCTGTTGCTCGCGGCCTCCGTCCTGCCGCTCGCCGGCGCATGCACCGCGTGGTCCCGAGCGGGATCGCCGTCTTCGGCCGAGGCGCAGCTCGCCGAGCTCGAACGCGCTTCGGGCGGCCGCCTGGGCGTGGCCGGCTTCCACACCGGCAGCGGTGCGCGCATCCAGCACCGGGCGCACGAGCGCTTTCCGCTGTGCAGCACCTTCAAGCTGATGCTGGCGGCGGCCGTGCTCGAACGCAGCGCGAAAGACGCCAGCCTGCTCGCGCGGCGCATCGGCTACGGCAAGGCCGACCTCGTCTCCTGGTCGCCCATCACCGAGAAGCACGTGGCCGACGGCATGACGGTCGCCGAGCTCTGCGCCGCCACCGTGCAGTACAGCGACAACGCCGCCGCCAACCTGCTGCTGAAGATGCTGGGCGGCCCGGCCACCGTCACCGCCTTTGCGCGCGGCATCGGCGACCAGGCCTTCAGGCTCGACCGCACGGAGCCCGAGCTCAACACCGCAATTCCCGGCGACCTGCGCGACACCACCACGCCCGCGGCGATGTCCGACAGCGTGCAGCGGCTGGCGCTGGGCGACGCGCTGGGCACGGCGCAGCGCGACCAGCTGACGACCTGGCTGCTGGGCAACACCACGAGCGCCGAGCGTTTCCTGGCGGGCGTGCCGGCCGGCTGGAAGGTGGGCGACAAGACCGGCTCGGGCTCCTACGGCAGCACCAACGACGTCGGCGTGCTGTGGCCGCCGGCCGGTGCCCCGGTGGTGCTGTCGGTGTACCTGACCTTTCCGCAGAAGGACGCGAAGGGACGCAGCGACGTCATTGCATCGGCAACGCGCATCGTGGTGGCTGCGCTGGCGGGCTGAGGCGCCCTCAGCTGCTTTGCCGCACCACCAGTTCGAACCCCATGTCCACCATCGGTTCGTTCACCGGGTCGCCGCGCATCAGTGCCAGCAGCATCGAGGCGGCGCGCATGCCGATCTCCTTGCGCGGCGTGCGCACGCTGGTCAATGGCGGCAGCATCTGGTCGCTGCCGTCGAGGTCGTTGAAGCCTGCGATCGCCACGCGCTGCGGTACCGCGACGCCGGTGCGCAGCGCGGCGAGCAGGCCTCCCTGCGCAAGGTCGTCGTTGCAATAGAAGATCGCGTCGACGTCCGGGTGGCGGGCGAGCAGGTCTTCGAACTGCCGTCCGCCGAGCGCCATGGACGTCGGACCCGGCGTGAGCAGTTCGAGCTGCGGGTCGTGGCAGCCCGCCGCACGCAGCGATTGCCGATAGCCTTCGAGCCGCTGCATCACACGCGGATCGAGCTGGCCCGCCGCATAGGCGATGCGCCGGCGGCCGCGCTGCAGCAGGTGCTCGGTGAGCGCACGGGCCGCATCCTGCTGGGAGAGCCCTACGCTGTAGGTGCCCGGTGCCGGCGAGGTTTCCATGAGGTGCACGCAGGGCACGTCGCTTTCTTCCAGCATGCGCGAGGCGGCCGCGCTGCGGTCGAGGCCGGTCAGCAGCAGCCCGGCGGGGCGCTGCGAGAGATAGCTGCGCAGCAGCGCTTCTTCCTGCGCGAGGTCGTAGTGCGTCACACCGATCAGCGACTGGAAACCCGAAGGCGCCAGCGTGTCCTGCACTGCCTCGAGCAAATCGACGAACAGGGCGTTCGTCAGCGACGGGATCAGCACCGCGACATGGGAGCTGCGGGCCGAAGCCAGCGCGCGCGCGGCAACGTTGGGCACGTAGCCGAGTTCGTCCACCGCGGCCTGCACGCGGGCCTGCAGGTCCGGCGCCACGTTGCGTGCTCCACGCAGCGCGCGGGACACGGTGATCGGGCTGACGCCGGACACCCGGGCCACGTCGTCGAGCGTGACGCGGCTGGAAGAACGGGAGCGGGGGCGTTCGGAGGTGTCGGCCATTTTATTGGGGTTAATACCAGTATTTAATTGGACAGCGCAGTCCTAGGATAGCGCTATCCCAGCCCTGGGCCATCGGCACAAACCCGGTTCGATCGCCCTGCGGCTGATTTTTTCGATCTTTGAGGATAGCGCTATCCCAAAAATGCCTGGCCACCCCCTTGCAGCCAGGATCCTGGAGACAACATGTTCGGTTTAAGCAAAGAGGTGTTCCTGCTGGTCGATGCCCTGGCAGCGATCCTCGGGCTCATCCTTCTGATCACGCGCTGGCGCGTGCATCCCTTCATCGCGTTGACGCTGGCCGCAGGCTTCCTGGGCCTGACCTCGGGCATGCCCGTGGCGCTGGTGATGAAGTCCTTCCAGGACGGCTTCGGCGGCGTGCTGGGCTTCGTGGGCATCGTGCTGGGCCTGGGCACCATGCTCGGCAAGATGATGGCCGAGTCGGGCGGCGCCGACCGCATCGCGCGCACGCTGGTCGGCGCCTTCGGCCGCGAGCGGGTGCACTGGGCGATGATGTTCGCGGCCTTCCTGGTCGGCATTCCGCTGTTCTTCGAGATCGGCTTCGTGCTGCTGATCCCGCTGGTCTTCATCGTGGCGCGGCGCACCGGCGTATCGCTGATCCGCATCGGCATCCCGCTGCTGGCCGGCCTCTCGGTGGTGCACGGCCTCGTGCCGCCGCACCCAGGGCCGCTGCTGGCCATCGGCGTGTTCAACGCCGACATCGGCAAGACCATCTTCTACGGCCTGCTCGTCGGCCTGCCCACGGCGATGATCGCGGGCCCGATCTTCGGCAAGTTCATCTCGAAGTACGTGCCGGGCGAGGCTTCGCCCGAGCTGATGGCGCAGCTGGCGCACGAGCCCGAGGCGCGCGAGCTGCCGGGCTTCGGCATCACGCTGCTCACCGTGCTGCTGCCGGTGGTGCTGATGCTGCTCAAGACCTTCGCCGACGTGGCGCTCGACGAGAAGAACGTCGTGCGGCAGTGGCTGGACTTCATCGGCCATCCGATCACGGCCCTGCTCGCCGCGCTGCTGCTGTCGCTCTACACCTTCGGCACCGCGCGCGGCTTCACGTCGAAGCAGATCATGAAGTTCGTCGACGACAGCCTGGCGCCCACGGCGGCCATCGTGCTCATCATCGGCGCGGGCGGCGGCTTCAAGCAGATGCTGGTGGCCAGCGGCGTGGGCAACGCGATCGGGCAGATGGCGCTGCATGCGCAGATATCGCCGATCCTGCTGGCATGGCTCGTGGCGGGCCTGATCCGCATCGCCACCGGCTCGGCCACGGTGGCGACCATCACGGGCGCGGGCATCGTCGCGCCGCTCGCCACCATGGTGCCGGGCGTGAACCGCGAACTGCTGGTGCTTGCCACCGGCGCGGGCTCGCTGATTCTTTCGCACGTGAACGACGCGGGTTTCTGGCTGGTGAAGCAATACTTCAACATGAGCGTGGCCGAGACTTTCAAGACCTGGACCGTGATGGAGACGCTGATCTCGGTTGTCGCGATCATCTTCATCATGCTGCTCAGCATGGTCGTCTAGGAGAAGGCACATGAACCGCATCGCCATCGGGGTCGACATCGGAACCACCAGCACCAAGGCGGTCGCCTTTTCCACGGCGGGGCGCGTGCTGGCGAACGATGCGGTGGAGTACCCCCTGCTGCAGCCTGAACCCGCGGCCGCGGAGCAGGACCCGGAGCAGATCTACAGGGCCGTGCTGTCGACCATTGCCTCGTGCGTGCGGCAGTGCAAGGCGGCGCCGGGCGATGTGCTGTGCGTGTCGTTCAGCGCAGCCATGCACAGCCTCATCCTGGTGGACGAGCACGGCGCGCCGCTGACGCGCAGCATCACCTGGGCCGACCACCGCAGCGCGGCCTGGGCCGGGCGCATTCGCACGGAGTGGGAGGGCGACGCGATCTACCACCGTACGGGCACGCCGATCCATCCCATGTCGCCGCTGGCCAAGCTGGTGTGGCTGCGCCACGAGCGCCCGGAGCTTTTCGCGCAGGCCCGGCGCTTCGTCGGCATCAAGGAGTACGTGTTCTTCCGGCTGTTCGGCCGCTGGCTGGTGGACCATTCGATCGCCTCGGCCACCGGGCTCTTCAACATCGGGCAACTCGACTGGGATGCCGGGGCGCTCGCGCTCGCGGGTGTGCGCGCCGAGCAGCTCTCGGATCTCGTGCCCACGACTTGGCACGTGGAGGGATTGGCGGGCGAGACGGCGGCGCAGCTCGGGCTGTCGAGCGACACGCCCTTCGTCGTCGGGGCCAACGACGGCGTGCTTTCCAACCTGGGCGTGAACGCGGTGGCGCCGGGCGAGGTGGCCGTGACCATCGGGACCAGCGGCGCGATGCGCACGGTGATCGACCGCCCGATGACCGACTCCGAAGGCCGCACCTTCTGTTATGCGCTGGCCGACCGGCGCTGGGTGGTCGGCGGGCCGGTGAACAACGGCGGCATCATCCTGCGCTGGGTGCGCGACGAGTTCGCCTCCGCCGAAGCAGAGACCGCCAAGCGACTGGGCATCGACACCTACGAGGTGCTCACGCGCATTGCCGAACGCGTCTCGGCCGGCTCCGAAGGGCTGGTGTTCCATCCCTTCCTGACCGGCGAACGTGCGCCGTACTGGAATGCGGATCTGCGCGGCTCCTTCTTCGGCCTGGGCATCCATCACCGCAAGGAGCACATGATCCGCGCCGTGCTCGAGGGCGTCATCTTCAATCTCTACAGCATCCTGCCCGCGGTCGAATCGATTGCGGGCACGAGCACCAGCATCAAGGCCACAGGCGGTTTTGCGCGCTCGGGTCTGTGGCGCCAGATGATGGCTGACGTGTTCGACCGCGAAGTGGTGGTTCCGGAGAGCTTCGAGAGCTCCTGCCTCGGCGCGGCCGTCCTCGGGCTTTATGCGCTGGGGCACGTCGATTCCCTGGACGTGGTGTCGGGCATGGTGGGTGCCACGCACCGCCACACGCCCAATCCGAAGAACGCGGCGCTCTATCGGCAATTGCTGCCTGTGTACCTCTCGCTGCCGCGCAAGCTCGGCGACGAATACCGCACCCTTGCGAAGTTCCAGCAGCAGGCGGTGCAGCGCACCGGTGACTGAGGCCATTCCTTTCTAGTTGGAGATTCGGTCTTGTTGAACACGATCCCGCCAGCCATCGCCGCCCGACCGCACATGCCCGACACCCTGCGCCGCGCGATGCTCCAACGGCCTGGTGCCGACGTGTTCGACAAGAAAACCTCGATCCACTGCGCCGAGTACGCAGCCCGCGACCGGCAGGCCGGCCTGCACGACTACGAACTCCATCTCACGGGGGCCTTGCCAGGGCGCATCCGCGTGAGCGACGGCGTGGACAGGGAGGTGCCGCCGGAGGCGGTCGTTCTTCTGGGCCCCAGGCTGCCGCACAGGCTGGCCATCGAATACCGCGCCAGCGGGGCGGCTGAGCAGCCGTGCGGCCTGGTGCTGCGCTTCGGCGACGAACCGCTGCGCCGGGGCATGGCGCTGTTTCCCGAACTCAATGACGCGGGCCCGCTGCTGGCCCGCGCACGGCATGGCGTGCAGTTTCTCGGCCTCGGCGAGGGCACGGTTGGGCGCTTCAGGCGCATTCACGCGCTGCAGGGGCTTGCACGCTTCTCGGAATTCACTGCGCTGCTGAGCGAGCTTGCGCAATGGAACGACTACCGTCTTCTTTGCACGCCGTCGCTGCAGGACGACGCGCATGACGAGAACGGCCGCGCGACGCGCATCCACACGGCGCTCGACCACATCCGGGAAAACTACGCGGAAGAACTCTCGCTCGCCGAAGTCAGCGCCGTGGTCGGCATGCGCGAGCACACCTTCTCGCGCTGCTTTCGCCGTGCCACGGGACAGACCTTCACCGATGTGGTGATCGGCCTGCGCGTGGACAAGGCCTGCCGGCTGCTGCTGTCCACGCGCCAGCACGTCAGCAGCATCTGCTACGAGGTGGGGTTCAACAACATCTCGAATTTCAACCGGCACTTCCGCAGGCTCAAGGGCATGGCGCCGGGTGAATTCCGCGCCATTGCGCGGGAGTAGGACTTACAGCACGAACCACCCCACCGCCACATAGTGGCTCGCCGTCCCCGCCAGCACGAACAGGTGCCAGGCCCCGTGCGCATGCCGGAAGCCCTGGCGGTTGCGGTAGAACACCGTTCCCGCTGTGTAGAGCACGCCGCCGATCAGCAGCCATGCCAGCCCCGCGCCCTCGAGCCGCGCGGCCAGCGGCACGGCGGCCAGCACACCGAGCCAGCCCATGCCGATATACAGCGCCAGTGATGGCTTCTTCAACGCCTTGCCTCCGGCCGGCATCAGCTCGCGCCAGATGCCGAAAAGCGCCGCGCCCCAGATCGTCGCCAGCAGCAGCCGGCCCCACGGACCTTGCAGCGTGACCAGCGCGAAGGGCGTGTAGGTGCCCGCGATCAGCAGGTAGATCGCGCAATGGTCGGCGCGCTCCCACATGCGCTTGAGCCGGCCGCGCGTGCTGTGGAAGAGCGTGGAGGCCGCATACAGGGCCACGGCCGAGAGCGAGAACACCAGCGCTCCCGCGATGCGCGCGGGATCGCCGGTGGGCACGGTCTTGGCGAGCAGCAGGGCTGTCGCGGGCAATGCGAGCAGCAGGCCCAGCAGGTGGCTGTATCCGTTGAACCGTTCGCCGGGGTACATGCGCTCGCTGCAGGCCTCAGCGGCCCGTTTCCTTCAGGTAGCTCGCGCGCGCCGCGAACGCCGTGTTCGCGAAATCGGAGAACACGCCGTCGATGCCCGCGCGGAAGTACGCGAGGTACTCGGCCGTCGGGTCGCCCTTGTAGACGCCTGCCAGGTACTTGGCCTCGTTGCGGAAGGTGTAGCTGTGCACGAACAGGCCGGCCTTGTGCGCATCGGCGATCAGGCTGGTGGGCTTGATGGTGTTCACATCGGCAAGGCCCTTGCCTGCGACAAAGGGCACGATGGTGTGGGCCATGACCTGTGGCTTCCACGGGCCGATGCCGTCGGCATAGGTCTTCACGTCGGCCAGGCCCGCTGGCGTGAGCATCTCTGCGAACCACTTCGGGTTACCGGCCAGCGTCCAGCTGTAGGGGCGACCGTCGACGAAGGTGTAGACGTCCTTGGTGACGTAGATCATCTCGCCGGTCTGGTAGTTGACGTCGTTGCCGTCCACCAGTTGCACCGCACGGGCCTTCATGCCGGCCGAGCGCAGGTACTTCAGGCTCTCGGGTTCGAAGCTCTGCACGAAGATCGGCGCGTCCTTGCGGTTCAGGTCGTTGAAATTCATGATCTTCAGCAGCGCGTCTTCCAGCGGATGGCTGCCGGCCGGCCCGCAGCCGTTGGCGATGGCCTGGGCGTTGTTCCAGATCGGGTTCTTGGTCTCCGGGTACACGGTGAGCGTGCGGCCGGTGGCTGCGCTCTTGGCCTTGGCGATGTCGATGATTTCCTGGAAGCTCAGGATCGGCAGCTTGCCGTTGAGGTCGGTCGGACGCTGGTCCCTGGCGTCGTAGGTGGTGCCGCGGATCCACTGGCGCAGCTCGTCCATCGTGAAGTCGGTGATCGACCAGTCGTTGGTGTGGTCCTCGCCATCGACGACGAGCGACTTGAGCACCGACTTCGGATCGCTCGGGTCGGTCAGGTCGCTCAGGTACTGGGCCGGGCCGTTGGCCTCGACGGGCGGGTACGTCACGTTCACCAGCACGCCCGGCACGGTGCGCTTGCGGCCCGCGACGGTGGTGTTGGTCTTGGCCACGTCGGCGATGTTGGTGTTGTCGCTGAGCCAGGGGTTGTGCCGCGCGACGAGCACGCAGTCCTTGGTGAGGTGCAGGTCGGTCTCGAGCGAATCGGCACCGGCATCGGCCGCGGCTTCGTAGGCGACCTTGGTTTCCTCGGGGTACAGGCCCGGCAGGCCGCGGTGGCCGATGACCAGCGGGACCGAGCCGTCGAGCGTGCCCAGGGGCGCGGGAGCCGGGGCAGGGGCCGGCGGTGCGGGGGCAGGTGCCGGTGCCGGCGGGAGAACCGGGAACGCGATGCCCCCGCCGTTGCCGCCCCCGCAGGCTGCAATCACGAGGCAGCCGCCGATGGCTGCGATGGCGGCGCGAACCGGGCGTGGCGCGGGCACGGGGACGCTCTTTTTCATATGCGGTCTTCGGGTGTTCGTTGAAAGAGAAACAAAAGCCGCCGGATGCTAGGTCGGGTGCGTGACGCGGCAGTGACCGAGGCCGAAGGCCCAGGCCTCGGGACTGCGAGCGCGGCGCGAACGAATGGCAGACGATGTTCCGAGCGCATCGGAAATAACTGAAACGCAGCGCGAGCCCGCACCATCTAATGGGAAAAGCAGCACACCATGTCCCACACCGCCTCCACACCCGACGCCGCCCCCGAAACCGGGGGTGCATCCGATCGCGAGCTTGCGGCACGCTCCGCACAGGGCGACACGCGGGCTTTCGCGGCCATCATGCGGCGCCACAACCAGCTGCTGTTCCGCACGGCGCGCAGCGTGCTCAAGAGCGACTCCGAGACGGAGGACGCCGTGCAGGAGGCCTATTTGCGCGCGTGGCGGGCCATCGGCACCTTCCGGGACGACGCGCAGCTTTCGACCTGGCTGGTGCGCATCGTCATCAACGAGGCCCTGGGGCGCCTGCGGCGACGAGGGGCGCAGGTGATTCAGCTCGACGGGGCGCACGTTGCCGACGTGGACCCGGACCCGGCGTCGGCGGTGGCCGACGATCCCAACCTGCAACCCGAACATCTGGCCATGCGTGAAGAACTCCGCCTTCTGATGGAGCGCCGCATCGATCGGCTGCCCGATGCCTACCGCACCGTGTTCATGCTGCGGGCGGTCGAGGAAATGAGCGTGGCACAGACGGCGATTGCGCTCGCACTGCCCGAAGCGACCGTGCGCACGCGCTTCTTTCGCGCACGCAGCCTGCTGCGCGAGGGCCTGTCTCGCGACATGGACGTCGCTTTGGGCGACGCCTTCTCATTCGACGGCGCACGTTGCGATCGCATCGTGGCGGGTGTGCTGTCGAGCCTTGTCAACGGGCGGGAATCGCCCCGCTCGTGACGTTCACCCTGCGAGGAAAACAAAATGTCCTTCTTTCAGATGGCTTCCCCCATTGCCGCCCGGCGCATGTTCCTGGGCCGTTCGGGCCTGGCGCTGTCCGGCGCCGCGGTTGCGCTGCTGGCCGGCAAGGACGTGCTGGCCGCCAAGGCCGGCGGCGCGACCGGGAACGATGTGCAGATTCTCAATACCGCGCTGGGCGCGGAGCTGGAAGCCATTGCGGCGTACCAGCTCGGTGCCGAAAGCAAGCTGCTCGAGAAGCCGGTGCTCGACCTGGCGGTGACCTTCCAGGGGCACCACAAGGCGCACGCGGAGCTGCTGGCCCAGACGATCGCCAAGCTCGGCGGCAAGGCCGTTGCGGCAAAGCCGAAGTACGACTTTCCGGCGAACCAGCTGAAGTCGCAGGCGGACGTGCTGCGGTTCGCGGCCAAGCTCGAACAGGGCGCGGTGAGCGCCTACCTGGGGGCCGTGCCGCTGTTTGTGAACCGCGACCTGTCGAAGGCGGCGGCGAGCATCCTCGGCGACGAAGCCATGCATTGGGCCGTGCTGCGCCACGCGCTTGGCGAAGCACCGGTTCCTTCGGCCTTCGTGTCGTGACGCCGCTGCAGCTTCTGGCGGTTGCCGCGCTGTTCTCAAGCATGGCCGCATGGGGCGCCGCGCCCGATGCGGTGCGCGGCGAGCAGATCTACGCGCGCTGCCTGGCGTGCCATGCGCTGGCGACCGACCGGGTCGGGCCCAGGCACTGCGGCCTGTTCGGACGGCTGGCTGGCAGCGTGCCCGGTTTCAGCTATTCGCAGGCCATGAAGAATTCGAAGATCGTGTGGAACGACAAGACACTCGACCGCTTCCTGGCGAAGCCGCTGGCCATGGTGCCCGGAAGCGCCATGACCTATGACGGCGTGCCGGACCCCATGGAGCGGGCGGACCTGATTGCGTACCTGCGGCAGGCGAACGGCAAGCCTCCGTGCACGAACAGCCATTGAAGAAAAGCATCACGCGCGCGTACCCGCGAGCACCGGCTGGAAGAACGCGCCGTCGACGCGCCCCAATCGGCGCTCATGCCCGCGGCACCTTCCCCGCCGTATTCGGCGCACGGAGAAAGTCGAAGTCCACGCCCTTGTCGGCCTGCGTCACGGTCTGGAGGAACAGCTTTCTGTAGCCGCGCTCGGCGGTGGGTTCGACCACTGTCGTCTCCTGCGCGCGGCGCGCCAGTTCATCGTCCGTCACCAGCAGCGAAATCTCGCGCCTTGCCACGCTGAGGCGGATGCGGTCGCCGCTGCGTACGTAGGCCAGTGGGCCGCCGACGGCCGACTCGGGCGTCACGTGCAGCACGATGGTGCCAAAGGCGGTGCCGCTCATGCGGCCGTCGGAGATGCGCACCATGTCCTTCACGCCGGCACGCGCGAGCTTGCGGGGGATGGGGATGTAGCCCGCCTCGGGCATGCCCGGCGCGCCCTTGGGGCCGATGTTCTTGAGCACCAGCACGTCTCGCGGCGCGACGTCGAGCGTGTCGCTGTCGATGCGGGTCACCAGGTCTTCGGCGTTCTCGAACACCACCGCGCGGCCTTCGTGTTCCATCAGCGCCGGGTCGGCGGCCGATTGCTTGATGATCGCGCCGCCCGGCGCCAGGTTGCCCCAGAGCACCGCGATGCCGCCCTGCGGATAGATCGGCCGGGCAGCCGGCCGCACCACGTCCTGCCGAAAGCCGGGGCCCGCGCGCTCGAGCTCCTCACCCAGCGTGCGGCCGGTGACCGTGAGCGCGTCGAGGTGCAGCAGCGGCTTGAGTTCGCGCAGCAGCGTGGCCATGCCGCCCGCGGCGTGGAAGTCTTCCATGTAGTGCTGGCCCGAGGGCTTCAGGTCGAGCAGCACCGGCGTCTCGCGGCCCATGCGGTCGAGCGCGTGCAGGTCGATGTCCAGGCCCATGCGCCCCGCAATGGCCGCGAGGTGCACGATGCCATTGGTCGAGCCGCCGATGGCCAGCAGCACGCGCATCGCGTTCTCGAAGGCGGCGGGGGCCAGCACCTTGTCGATGGTGAGGCGATCGCGTGCCATCTGCACGGCCTGCGCGCCGGTCTGCTCGGCGATGCGGATGCGGTCGGCCGTCACAGCGGGCGGCGAGGCGCCGCCCGGCATCGTCATGCCCAGCGCCTCGGCGATGCAGGCCATGGTGCTGGCCGTGCCCATCACCGAGCAGGTGCCCACGCTCGCGACCAGCTGGTTGTTGACGTCGGCGGTTTCCTCGGCGTCGATCTCGCCCGCGCGGTACTTGCCCCAGTAGCGCCGGCAGTCGGTGCAGGCGCCCACGCGCTCGCCGCGGTGGCTGCCCGTGAGCATCGAGCCGGTGATGAGCTGGATCGACGGCAGGCCCGCCGAGGCCGCGCCCATGAGCTGCGCGGGCACGGTCTTGTCGCAGCCGCCGATCAGCACCACGGCGTCCATGGGCTGCGCGCGCACCATTTCCTCGGTGTCCATGGCCATCAGGTTGCGCAGGTACATGCTGGTGGGCGCGGCGAAGCTCTCGTGCACCGAGATCGTCGGAAAGTCCATCGGCAGTCCGCCCGCGAGCATCACGCCGCGCTTGACGGCCTCGACGAGTTGCGGCGCGTTGCCGTGGCAGGGGTTGTAGGCGCTGCCGGTGTTGGCGATGCCGACCACCGGACGATCAAGTGCGGCATCGGTATAGCCCGCGCCCTTGATGAAGGCCTTGCGCAGGAACAGCGAAAAGCCGCGGTCGCCGTAGCTGGTCAAGCCCTTGCGCATGCCTGCACGGTCCGGGTCCGTGCCGTTGTCGTCATCGGGTTCGAGGGGCAAGGGGGACATGGAAGGGCCTCTGTGTTGCTTGCGTGATCGTATGCCCGTGCCCGGGCAAACCCGATTACCACTTTATGTTTCAAATCCTTACGATTGGAGCCGGGGGTGTTTCCGTGGCATCCCCTTGCGCTGGCGCGCAATTTGCACTGGTTTTGCCTTTTCTCATCGAGGGAGAGTTCATGAAAAGCTTCTTGCCGTGGCACCGGGCGGGCGTGCTGCTGATGGCATTGGGTGGCGTCATCGCTGTCCACGCCCAGGCCCAGGTGCTGCAATTCAAGTGGGGCCATGTCTACGAGCCCGCGAGCATCTTCCACCAGCAGGCGGAGCTGGCGGCGCGCAAGATCGCCGAGCAGTCCGACGGCAAGATCAAGATCGAGGTCATTCCCTCCTCCAAGCTGGGGCAGGAGGGCGACTTTCCGCTGATGCTGGCGAACGACTCGGTGCAGATCGCCTACGTCGGGCAAGCCACGCTGGCCGAGGGCTATCCGCCGCTGAGCCTGGGAACCTACCCCTTCGCCTTCAAGGACCTCGACCACATGCGCAGGTACCTGGCGAGTCCGCTGTTGGCCGAGCTGATGAAGGGCTACAACGAGAAGAGCGGCAACCGCATGGTGGCCTCGGTGTACTACGGCGCGCGGCAGGTCACGTCGGCAAAGCCGCTGTCCAGGCCCGAGGACTTCCGCGACCTGCGCCTG
Source organism: Variovorax sp. 10L421 (assembly GCF_056395365.1). NCBI lineage: Bacteria > Pseudomonadati > Pseudomonadota > Betaproteobacteria > Burkholderiales > Comamonadaceae > Variovorax > Variovorax sp. 10L421. The sequence continues at coordinate 368,192 of NZ_JBFTJJ010000002.1, read as the reverse complement.
TACGTGCCCGCCGCCGCGGCCTACCAGCTGTTCGCCACCGCGCTCGACGCCAAGCCGGTGACGCTGCCTTTCATGAGCCTCTACGGCTCGCTCAAGAAGAACGAGGTGGAGGCGCAGGAAAACCCGCTCGACATCGTCAAGTCGAAGAAGCTCTACGAAGTCCAGAAATACGTGCTGCTGACGGGGCACGTCCACGACACGCTGGGCATCGTCATCGGCAAGGCCGCCTGGGCGAAGCTCGCGCCGCCCCAGCAGGCGATGGTCGAGAAGGTGCTCGCGGAAACCGCGAAGTGGACCAACGTGGGCGTGATCGCCGGCGAGCTCGAGGACGAGAAGTTCCTGCGCGACAAGGGCATGACCGTGTCGCCGGCCAACCGGCAGCTGTTCCTGGAGCGGATCGCGAAGCGGTCGACGCCCGAGCAGATGGGCGCGCGGCCGGGCGACTACGCACGCCTGCAGGCGCTGGTGAACTGACGAGGCGGTTTCAGGCGGCTTCGAAGGCACGCAGCAGCGCGTGCGAGAGGTCGGCCACGAGTGCTTCGCGCTGGGGAGAAGGGCGCCAGAACGCGCGGCTGGCCACGCCCGTGGCTTCCCATTCGGGATGGTTGCGCGCCGGCTGCACGCCGCGCACCGCGGCCGCGGCGGCACGCGTGGGGGCATCGCCGTTCTCGGGCGCATCGGCGGCGATGCGCTGCGTGGCCGCGTGGCCGCGCTGCTCGAGGGCCTGCGTGAGCTTGAGCTGCCATGCGGCCAGCGTGAACAGCACGCCGTCTTCCACCGTGAGTTCGTGCACGTCGCGCAGCTTGTTGGCCAGCTTGCGCCCGAGCGGCCCCAAGCCCTGCGACACCGCACCGCCGATGGCGCCGCCCAGCGCCGCACCCGCACCGAGCGAGATGCCGGCCACCGCCAGGTCGGCCACCACGCCCACGGCCGCGCCGATGACCGCGCCCTTGCCGAGCCGCAGGCCCGCGTCCTTCATGGCTTCGGGGCTGAAGAAGTCGAGCGTCCAGCGGCCTTCGATCATCGGCAGCGGTGCCTCGTCGGCGTCGCCCTGGCGGAAGCCGTAGAGCGCGAGCAGGTCGTCGGTGCAGCGCTGGGCCTTGTCGAATACCGCCTTCTGCAGCGCCTCGACGAGCGCCTGGCGGCGTGCCGCGTCGGCGAACTCGGTGGACGACACCGTGCGGCGCACCGCGGCCGCATCGACGAGCAGGCCGGCGATGCGCGTGCAGGCGGACTGGCGGCGCCGGGCCGCCTCGGCGTCCAGCGCATCGACCACGGCGCGCAGCAGGTCGCGGCGCTCGCGCAGCAGCGTGGCGAGGTCGTTGTACAGGTCTTGTTCGGCGCCGACGAAGGGGGCCGCCGCGTCGAAGCGCACCTGCACGTGCAGGCCATAGGCCGAGAGCAGTTCCTTCCACGCCGTTTCGCGGCTGGCGGCATCGCGCACGAAATTCAGCACCGGCAGCACGGGGCGCGCACAGGAGTTGAGCAGTTCGATCTCGTCGCGGAACTTGGGCAGCACCGGCTCGCGCACGTCGATGACCAGGAAGGCCGCGTCGATGTCGAGCATGGTGCGCAGCACCTTGGCCTCCTGCTCGAACACGCCATGGGCTTCGGGACCCTGCAGGAACCGGCGGATGCGCTCGGGGGGCGTGGCCTGCTGGTCGAATCCGGCCAGGTGCTCGCGCAGCGCGACCGCGTCTTCCAGGCCTGGCGTGTCGAAGAAGCGCACGGCGCCTGCGCCATCCACGTCGAGGTCGACCGATTCGACATGGCGCGTGGTGCCGGGGCGCTGCGACACCTCGCCGAAGCCGACGCGGCGCGTGAGCGTGCGCAGCAGCGAGGTCTTGCCCGCGTTGGTGTGGCCGACGACGGCGATGCGGATGGGCGGTTGCGGCGTCACGGTGCGGCGACCCCGTCCTGCAAGGAGACGTCCAGGCGGTCGGCGGCGGTTACGCGCTCCAGGCCGGTGTCGCGCAGCCAGTCGAGCCAGCGCTGCGTGGCGCCGGCATGCGGCGCATCGGCCAGCCAGATTCGGCACTCGCCGCAATGCGCGAGCAGCTCGCGCAGGAAGCGCTCGGTGCCGCGATCGGGGCTCGATGCGGCGTGGCAGACCAGCAGCACGGTACGCGGATGGACGTGGGCCAACTGGTCGAGCAGGGCGCGGCGCGCGGGGGCGCTGCCGTCGATGCGCTGCACCTGCGTCGCGATGCCGGCGGGCAGGGCGGCTGGGGGCCAGGGCATGTCGGGCGGCAGTTCGAAGCCGACGACGAAGAGCGCGTCATGCAGTTCCGAGGCCGGCAGGCCCGTGGGCAGCGCACCGCGCGTGCGGCCCGGGTCGGCATCGACGATGGCCGCCGGGGCCATCGCGGCGAAGCGGGCCAGCAGCTTGCGGTAGTAGGGCTCGCTCCAGTCGGGCTGCAGCGCCTTGCGGCGGCTGCGCCACACGGCCGCGCTCCACAGCACGAGCACCACGCGCGGCAGCAGCCCGTAGACCACGATGCAGCCGGTAAGCCACAGCGCCCAGGCGCGCTGGCCGCCGGCGTTTGCGGCACCGGGTGCCGCGGCCAGCACGGCGGCGGCATCGGGCACGGGAAAGCCGAGCCGCGCCGGCGCCCAGCCCAGCGCCTGCACGGCCCGCACGAAGAATGCCGGCTCGAGGATCGTCGTCTCCCAGCTCAGCGTGTAGCTGCGGAACGCGAGCGCGAACAGCATCGCGGCCAGTACCACGGCGAACGACAGCGACCAGATGCCGTGGCTCACGAGCCCGAAGGCCCATGGCAGCAACTTCGCGCGGGACAGCAGCCCGGTGGCCGCACGCACCAGCAGCGGCGCCTGGCCGCGCCTGCCGCCGGCCACGCGGGCGGTGAGCGACAGCCAGATCCAGCCGAGCGATGCGGTACTGAAGGAAACGAAGGGCACCCACAGGCCCACGAGCCAGAGCAGCAGCGTGAGCACATGCAGGCCCAGCAGGCTCGCGAGCGCGACGATCACGTTGATGTGGCGCTCGCCGCCGCCGACCACGTTGCCCGCCAGCCCGAGGCCGGCCGCAACGATCAGCGCCACCAGCGCGAGCAGCACCCAAGGGGCCCAATGGCGGGCGCGTGCGAGTTCAGCCTGCAGGCCGATGCGTTCGCCGAGCCGGAGTGCGCGTTCGACGATCTGCCCGTGGGCATCGGCTGTGTGCGAGGCTGCGGTGCGCAGGGCTTGCGCATCGTCGAGCGGACCGGCCTGCTCGGTCCATCGGATGGCCTCGGTGATCACCGCGTCCGGAAAAGCAGTTTCGCGCAGCGCGGTGTTGGTCAACAGGGTCCCTTCGCAGCCAATCGGTCATCGCCCCGCCGGGTGCGGGGGGCGCGCGAATTATGCCCGGCGCATCAGGGACGGCCACGAAGGAAACGGGGCCGCAAGCGGCCCCGTTCTGCATGTCGCGGGAGGCGATGGCGCGTGCCCGGTCTCAGCGAAGGCCGAAGAACGAAAGCACGGCTACGACCACCACGATCAGACCGACGATGTAAATGATGGAATTCACGCGAGGACTCCTCTGTGTTGAGACGGGTCCAGCATTGCGCCGCCTGCGTGGCACCACTGTCGGCAGGGGGCGGCGTGTGCTGTAGGCGCGGGTGAAGCACCGCCCGGAGGTTTCCCCGGGGGCTCGTGGCGGCTCGCCTCATTTGTGACGATTGTTTGCAGGCGCAACCGGTGCCGTTCAGGCGCGCATCGCCTCGTCTTCCTCGAGGTTGTCGCCCAGGAAGCCACCGCTCTGGTGCGCCCACAGCCGCGCATACAGCCCGCCCTGCGCCATCAGCGTGCGGTGGTCGCCTTCTTCCACCACGCGGCCCTCGTCGAGCACGATCAGGCGGTCCATGGCCGCGATGGTCGACAGCCGGTGCGCGATCGCGATCACGGTCTTGCCCTCCATCAGCGCGTAGAGGCTTTGCTGGATGGCGGCCTCGACTTCGGAGTCGAGCGCGCTGGTGGCTTCGTCGAGCAGAAGGATCGGCGCGTCCTTCAGCATCACGCGCGCAATGGCCACGCGCTGGCGCTGGCCGCCCGAGAGCTTCACGCCGCGCTCGCCGACGTGCGCCTCGTAGCCGCGCCGTCCGGTTGCGTCGCCGAGCGTCTGGATGAATTCGTGCGCCTCGGCCCGCTTCGCCGCCGCCTCGATCTGTGCGTGCGTGGCGTCGGGCCGCCCGTAGGCGATGTTGTCGGCCACCGAGCGGTGCATCAGCGAGGTGTCCTGCGTGACCATGCCGATGTGGCTGCGCAGCGAGTCCTGCGTGACGTGCGCGATGTCCTGCCCGTCGATCAGGATGCGGCCGCTCTCCAGGTCATGGAAGCGCAGCAGCAGATTCACCAGTGTCGACTTGCCCGCGCCCGAACGGCCCACCAGGCCGATCTTCTCGCCGGGCTTCACCACGAGGTTCAGGTCGTCGATCACGCGGCGGCCTGCATCGGCATAGCGGAAGCTCGCGCGCTCGAAGCGCACCTCGCCGCGCGGGACTTCCAGGGTCTTGGCACCGGGCGCGTCGAGCACGGTGCGCGGGCGCGACAGCGTCTTCATGCCGTCCTGCACCGTGCCGATGTTCTCGAACAGGCTGGTCATCTCCCACATGATCCAGTGCGACATGCCCTGCAGCCGCAGCGCCATCGCCGTGGCCGCGGCCACCGCACCCACGCCCACCGCGCCGTGCGACCACAGCCACAGCGCCGTCCCTGCCATGCCGGCGGTGAGGCCCATGCTCAGCGTGTGGTTGACGATCTCGAAGGCGCTCACGAGGCGCATCTGGCCGTAGCCCGTGTGCATGAATTCGCGCATCGCGTCGCGCGCGAAGCCGGCCTCGCGCTGCGTGTGCGAGAACAGCTTGACGGTCGCGATGTTGGTGTAGGCGTCGGTCACGCGGCCGGTCATGAGCGCGCGGGCGTCGGCCTGCGCCTTGCCGACCTTGCCCAGGCGCGGCACGAAGTACACGAGCGAGCCGATGTAAAGCGCCAGCCAGATCAGGAAGGGCCATGCCAGTTGCGCGTCGAGCACGCTCACCAGCAGGATCATGGTGGCCACGTACACGCCCATGGCCACCAGCACGTCGGCCAGCACGAAGATGGTGTCGCGCACGGCCAGTGCGGTCTGCATTACCTTGGCCGTGATGCGGCCGGCGAACTCGTCCTGGTAGAAGGCCATGCTCTGGCCCAGCATCAGGCGGTGGAAGTTCCAGCGCAGGCGCATCGGCAGGTTCACCGCGAGCGTCTGGTGCTTCACGATGGTCTGCAGCGCGACCACGCCGATGCTGATCACCAGGAACGCGGCCAGCCACATGAGCGTGGTGCCGCGTTCTTCCCAGAGGCGCGAAGGCTCGAGCCCGCCGAGCCAGTCGACGATGCGCCCGAGGATCGCGAACAGCGCCGCCTCGAAGATCGACATGACGGCGGTGAGCGCGCCCATCGCGGCGATCTTGCCGCGCACGCCGTGCGTGCAGGCCCAGAGAAAGGCCACGAAGCCCTGCGGCGGCAACGCAGGTTCGGCTGCAGGGTAGGGGTGAAGGAGTTTTTCGAAGAGGCGGAACAAGGAAACAGTCTCCCGGAGAACTCAGGACTTTAGCCGCGCAGGCATGACCTTGCCCCGCAAAGGTGCGCTCCGCGGCGCATCCCTGCCGAGCCGCTCACCCAGGAAGCCCGAGCCTGAGGACCAGCGGCCCTTCCAGCTCGACGCGAGCGCGCAGTCCTACCAAGAAATCCGCACCGTTCCCGGCTTGGGTGTAGTCGCTGCGTGCAGCCACTTCGCACAAGACTGGCCGGGGTCGCCCCCGCTAGTCTCGTGGCGCTACCAGGAGACACCGGATGGAATTCTTCGAAGCGCTCCCGCTTCCCTTCTATTTCTCGCCCGAGCACGAGCAGTTCCGTGCCAGCCTGCGCGACTTCATCGCGCGCGAGATCACGCCCCATGTCAACGAATGGGACGAGGCCGAGACCTTCCCGCGTTCGCTCTACGGCCGCGTGGCCGAGTTGGGTGTGCAGGGCCTGGGCTACCCCGAGGAATACGGCGGCACGCCGGCCGACATCTTCTACCAGTTGGTGGTCGCCGAGGAGTTCGCGCGCTGCGGCGGCGGCGGCGTGCAGGCCTCGCTCAACTCGCACAGCATCGCGCTGCCGCCGATCCTCAAGGCCGGCAGCGACGAGATCAAGCGCCGTGTGATCCCGCCGGTATTGGCCGGCGAGAAGATCGCCGCGCTGGCCGTGACCGAGCCTTCGGGCGGTTCCGACGTGGCCAACCTGCGCACGACCGCGGTGCGCGACGGCGACCACTACGTGGTCAACGGCGAGAAGACCTTTATCACCTCGGGCATGCGCGCCGACTTCATCACCACCGCCGTGCGGACCGACCCCGCGATCAAAGGCGCGGGCGGTATCTCAGTGCTGTTGATCGACGGCGACACGCCGGGCCTCACGCGCACCGCACTGCAGAAGATGGGCTGGTGGAGCTCCGACACCGCGCACCTGCGCTTCGACAACTGCCGCGTGCCCGTGGCCAACCTCGTGGGCGAGGAGAACAAGGGCTTCAAGACCTTCATGAACAACTTCAACAGCGAGCGGCTGTTCATGTCGGCGCTGGCCTGCGGTTACGCCGAGGTCTGCTTGCAGGAAGCGCTCGACTGGACGCGCCAGCGCACGCTCGCGGGCAGCACGCTGTCGCAGCGGCAGGTGGTGCGCCACAAGCTGATGGACATGACGCTGCGCATCGATGCCGCGCGCGCTGCTCTACGACCTGGCCTATCGCATCGAGCACCGGCTCGCGCGGCCCGAACACCTGGTGGCCCGCGTCTGCCTGGCCAAGGTGCAGGCCACGCAGGCCATGCAGTTCTGCGCCGACCAGGCGGTGCAGTTGCTGGGCGGCATGGGCTTCATGCGCGGCACGCGCAGCGAACGCATCTACCGCGAAGTCAAGGTGATGATGATCGGCGGCGGCTCGGAAGAGGTCTTGAAGGACCTGGCCGCGCGGCAGCTCGGCGTCTGAGCACGTGTGGCCGGCCGCGCTGCAGGTGGCGGCGCTCCAAGGGCCGCAGCCAGTTCGCGCAAGACCGGTCCCGGACCTTTGCCTAAGCTGACACCCAATCAACAGTCCGCGAACCAAACGCCAACCAGCAACTGCAGCAACACAGCAATGGCAATCATCGAGTCGAACGTTTCCCCTGGCAGCGAGGCCTTCGAGGCCAACCGCACCGGCATGCTGGCCCTGATCGACCGCGTACGCGGCTACGAGAAGCGCAGCATCGCCACATCGGGCAAGTCCCGCGAGCGTTTCGAGAAGCGCGGACAGCTGCTGCCGCGCGAGCGGCTGTCGTTGCTGCTCGACCCGGGCACGCCCTTCCTCGAGATCGGCTCGCTGGCCGGGCTCGGGCTGGACAATCCCGACTTGGAGAAGAGCGTGCCGGGCGGCGGGGTGATCGGCGGCATCGGCTGGGTCTCGGGCGTGCGCGTGATGGTCAATGCTTCCGACTCGGGCATCGATGCCGGCGCGCTGCAGCCCATGGGCATCCCCAAGCAACTGCGCATGCAGGAGCTGGCGCTGGAGAACAAGCTGCCCTATGTGCAGCTGGTCGAGAGCGCGGGCGCGAACCTCATGACCTACAAGGTCGAGGAATTCGTCGCTGGCGGCAACCTGTTCCGCAACATCGCGCGCATCTCGGCCGCGGGCCTGCCCGTCGTGACGGTCACGCATGGCTCGTCCACCGCGGGCGGCGCCTACCAGACCGGCCTGTCTGACTACATCATCATGGTGCGGGGCCGTTCACGGGCCTTCCTCGCGGGACCGCCGCTGCTCAAGGCCGCGACCGGCGAGATCGCGACCGAGGAGGAGCTGGGCGGCGCGCTGATGCACACCTCGATCTCGGGCCTGGGCGACTACCTGGCCGAGGATGACCGCGACGCGATTCGACTGGCGCGCGAGATTCTGGCCAACATCGACTGGCAGCGCGGCATGCCCGTCGAGCCCGCGCGCAGCTTCAAGCCACCGCGCTACGACGCGGAAGAGCTGCTGGGCGTGATGCCCATGGATCACAAGCGCCCGGTCGACATGAAGCAGGTCATCGCGCGCATTGCCGATGACTCCGAGTTCCTCGAGTTCGGCGAGAACTACGGCAGCGCGACCGTGGTCGGCCACATCAAGATCGAAGGCATGCCGCTGGGCGTGATCACCAACAACGGGCCGATCGACCCGGCCGGCGCGACCAAGGCCACGCACTTCATCCAGGCCTGCTGCCAGTCGAAGACCCCGATCCTCTACCTCAACAACACGACCGGCTTCATGGTTGGCAAGGACTACGAGGAGGCCGGCATCATCAAGCACGGCTCCAAGATGATCCAGGCCGTGACCAATGCCACCGTGCCGCAGATCACCATCTACTGCGGCGCCTCGTTCGGCGCCGGCAACTACGGCATGTGCGGCCGCGGTTTTCATCCACGCTTCTGCTTCTCCTGGCCCAACGCCAAGACAGCGGTGATGGGTGGCGAACAGGCCGCGCAGACCATGATCAACGTGACCGAGGCCGCCATGAAGCGCAAGGGCGGCGAAATCGACCGCGAGAAGCTCGCCGAGATGGAGCGCCGCATCATCGACCGCTTCGACAGCCAGATGAGCGTATTCACCACCAGCGCCCACATGCTCGACGACGGCGTGATCGACCCGCGCGACACGCGCGCGGTGCTGAGCAAGGTGCTGTCGATCTGCCGCGATGCCGAGCTGCGTACACCGCAGAAGATGCAGTTCTCCGTGGCGCGCCCCTGAGTCGAAGAAAAAGAAGCGAGACACACGAGCCATGCAACTCACGCCCGAGCACGACACGCTGCGCGACACGCTCAAGCGCTTCATCGACAAGGAGGTCAACCCCTACGTCGACGAATGGGAGCGCGCCGAGGTCTTCCCCGCTCACCAGGTGTTCAAGCGCCTGGGCGAGCTGGGGATGCTGGGCCTGACCAAGCCGGTCGAGGACGGCGGCGCGGGGCTCGACTATTCCTACGGTGCGGTGATGGCCGAGACGCTCGCGCACATGAACTGCGGCGGCGTGCCGATGGCCATCGGCGTGCAGACCGACATGGCGACGCCCGCGCTCGCGCACCGCGGCAGCGCCGAGCTGCGCGCGGAATTCCTCGCGCCCGCAATCAGCGGCGACTGCGTGGCCTGCCTGGGTGTGTCGGAAGTCGGCAGCGGCTCCGACGTGGCATCGATCAAGACCACCGCGCGCAAGGACGGCGGCGATTACGTGATCAACGGCGGCAAGATGTGGACCACCAACGGCACGCAGGCCGACTTCTGCTGCGTGCTCGCCAACACCTCCGAAGGCGCCTCGCACCGCAACAAGTCGCTGATCGTGGTGCCCATGAAGACCAGGGGCGTCGAGGTCGCGCGCAAGCTGCGCAAGATGGGCATGCACTCGTCGGACACTGCGCAGATCCACTTCGACGACGTGCGCGTGCCGCAGCGCCATCGCATCGGCGAGGAGGGCATGGGCTTCATCTACCAGATGGAGCAGTTCCAGATCGAACGCCTCTGGGGTGCGCTCAACAACGCGGGCATGGCGCAGCGCGCCATCGACACCACCATCGGCTACACGCGCGAGCGCCGCGCCTTCGGCCGCTCGATCCTCGACAACCAGTGGGTGCACTACCGGTTGGCCGAGATGCAGACTGAGGTCGCGGCCCTGCGCGCGCTGTGCTGGCAGGGCGTGGAGGAGGTGGTGGCCGGGCAGGATGCCACTCGCACCGCCACCATGGCCAAGCTCAAAGCCGGCCGCGTGATCCGCGAGGTGGCCGACGGCTGCCTGCAGTTCTGGGGCGGCATGGGCTTCGTCGACGAGAGCCCCATCTCGCGCATCTTCCGCGACGGCCGGCTCACCTCGATCGGCGGTGGCGCCGACGAAGTGATGCTCCAGATTCTCAGCAAGTTCATGGGCACCTTCCCGTCCGCTCACTGAAAAAACCATCGACGTACGCTCCATGACCGCCTCGACCCCACAGCTCACTCCCTTCCGCAAGATCCTGATTGCCAACCGCGGCGAGATCGCCTTGCGCATCATCCGCAGCGCACGTGCGCTCGGCTACCGCACGGTCGCCGTGTACTCCACGGCCGATGCCGGCGCGCGTCACGTGTGCGAGGCCGACCAGGCCGTGTGCATCGGCGAACCGCTGCCCGCGCAGTCCTACCTGCGCATTCCCGCGATCATCGAGGCCGCGAAGCTCAGCGGTGCCGACGCGGTGCACCCGGGCTACGGCTTCCTCGCCGAGAACGAGGACTTCGCGCAGGCCTGCCAGGACGCGGGCCTGGTGTTCGTCGGCCCGTCGGCCGAGGCCATCGTGTCGATGGGCAACAAGGCCGGCGCCAAGACGCTGATGCAGGCGGCCGGCGTGCCCTGCATCCCCGGCTACCAGGGCGACGACCAGAGTGAGGAGCGGCTCGCGGCCGAGGCCGTGCGCATCGGCTTCCCGGTGATGATCAAGGCCACGGCCGGTGGTGGCGGGCGCGGCATGCGGCTGGTGCCTTCGGCCAAGGAATTCCCCGAGCTGCTGCGCAGCGCGCGCTCCGAGGCGCAGAGCGCCTTCGGCGACCCCGAGGTGATCCTGGAGCGCGCGATCGTCGAGCCGCGCCACATCGAGATCCAGGTCTTCGCCGACCACCACGGCAACGCGATCCACCTGGGCGAGCGCGACTGCTCGGTACAGCGCCGCCACCAGAAGCTGATCGAGGAAGCGCCTTCTCCGGCCGTCGACGCCGAGCTGCGCGCACGCATGGGTGCCACCGCGGTGGCCGCGGTCAAGGCCATCCGCTACGAAGGCGCTGGCACGCTCGAGTTCCTGCTCGATGCCGAGGGCAACTACTACTTCATGGAAATGAACACCCGGCTGCAGGTCGAGCATCCGGTGACCGAGGCCATCACCGGCCTGGACCTGGTCGCGCTGCAACTGCGCGTGGCCGGCGGCGAAGCGCTGCCGATCACGCAGGAGCAGGTCAGGTTCCAGGGCCACGCGATCGAGGTGCGGCTGTGCGCCGAAGACGCCGACAAGGGCTTCATGCCACAGAGCGGCACCATGGCGCTGTGGGCCATGCCCGCGCAGCTGCGCGTCGAGCATGCGCTGCGCTCGGGCGGCGAGATTCCGCCCTACTACGACTCGATGATCGCCAAGGTCATCAGCCACGGCGACACGCGCGAGGCCGCGCGGCGGCAACTGATGGCCGGCCTGGAGGATGCGGTGGCGCTGGGCGTGACCACCAACCAGGCCTTCCTGCACCGCTGCCTGGGCCATGCGGTGTTCGCGGCCGGCGGCGCCACCACCGCCTTCATCGCGCAGAACCAGGACGCGCTGCTCGCGCCAGACACCGAGGCCCGCGCGCGCGCCGCCGCCATCGCGGCCGTGCTGCTCTACGAGACCACCGGTGCGCGCCGCGCGCCGTCGGCCGGTCGGCGTATGACGCACAGCCTGCCGATCTCGCTGCGCTTCGAGGTCGAGGGCGCCGCGGTGCGCGCGAGCATCGTGCTGCGGCAGCAGCGCCATTTCGAGGTGTCGATCGGCGATGCCGCATATGGGGTCGAGCTGGCCGAGATCGGCGAGCACGCCGTGCGCTTCGTGTGCAACGGCCTCTACGAAAGTGCGGCCTTCCACCGCGACGGCGCCACGCTGCTGCTGCATTACCGCGGCATTCCGGTGCGCATCGAGGACAAGACCCGGGCCGCGACCGCGCGCCAGGGCGAGGCCGGCGGCGACGGCAAGGTGCGCGCATCGATGAACGGCCGCGTGGTCGCGGTGATGGCCGCGATCGGCGACATGGTCGAGGCGGGTCAGCCGGTCATCACGCTCGAGGCCATGAAGATGGAGCACATCCACGCAGCGCCGGTGGCCGGCAAGGTGATCGCGCTGCACGTGAAGACCGGCGACCAGGTCGCGGCCAGCCGTGTGGTGGTCGAGATCGAGGTGGCCGCCAAGGACGCGGTCGCGGCTTAGTAAACACCGGGCGCGCGGTCGGCGCCCCAGAACAAGGAGCGAGACGAGATGAGCGAGACGAACGAGCCCGCGGTGCGGCTGGAGAAGCGTGGCCACGCGATGTGGGTCACGATCAACCGGCCCGACAAGCGCAACGCGATCAACAAGGACGTGGTGGCCGGCATCCGCGACGGCTGGCGCCGCGCCCATGCCGACAGCGAGGTGCGCGTGATCGTGCTCACTGCCGCGGGCGACAAGGCCTTTTGCGCGGGCGGAGACCTGCAGCCGGGCGCGGGCTTCGCCTTCGACCTGTCGCAGCCCAACATCGACTACGCCGATATGCTGCGCGAGGTGCAGAACGCCACGTTGCCGAGCATCGCGCGCATCAACGGCGTCTGCATGGCCGGCGGCGTGGGCCTGCTGTGCATGACCGACATGGCGGTCGCGGCCGACCACGTGCAGTTCGGTCTGCCCGAGGTCAAGATCGGCCTGTTCCCGATGCAGGTGCTGAGCCTGCTGCAGGACATCGTGCCGCGCCGCACGCTGCGCGAGTGGTGCCTCACGGGCGAGCCCTTCGGCGCGGCGGAGGCCCGGGAGGCGGGGCTGCTCAACTACGCGGTGCCCGCCGGCGAACTCGACGCGAAGACGCAATGGCTGGTCGACCGCCTCGCCGGCAAATCGCCCACGGCGCTGCGCCGCGGCAAGTACGCGATGCGCGCGATGGCCGCGATGTCCTTCGACGAAGGCATCGCCTACACCGAGAGTCAGATCGCGCTGCTCGCAATGACCGAGGACGCGCGCGAAGGCCTGGCCTCGTTCAACGAGAAGCGCAAGCCCGTATGGACCGGACGCTGAGCATCGCCGCCCCCACGGCCACCGACCGCAGCGCGCACGCGGTCGGCCTGGCCGAGTGGCTCTCGCGCCGCGCGGCGCGCGCGCCGCACCGCCCGGCGCTGAGCTGCGAGGACGTCCACTGGAACTACGGCGAACTCGTCGACCGCATCGAGAGCATGTCGGCGGTGCTGGCCGCGGGCGCCCGCGTCGGTTACCTCGGGCTCAATGACCCGATGTTCGTCGTCGTGCTGTTTGCCACCGCGCGGATCGGCGCGATCTGCGTGCCGCTCAACTTCAGGCTCAGCGGCGCGGAGCTGTCCTTCGCGATCAACGATGCGGGCGGGCCGTGAAACTCGCGGAGAAGGCCGGCGCGGACATCGTGCTGCTGTCCTATCCCCCGCAGTTCTGGCCCACGACCGAGCAGGAGATCTACGACTACACCAAGCAGTTCTGCGATGCGACCGAGCTGGCCGTGATGCTGTTCCCGATTCCGCTGTGGGGCTTCGAGCGTGTGCATCCGGCGGGCATGTCGGTCGAGCTGGTGCGCCGCCTGCTGAAGGATTGCCCCAACATCGTGGCGATCAAGTCGGAGCAGGGCTTCCCGCTGCCCGCAGGCCTGTGCGAGATGTACCACCATTTCCGCGACGAGGTGGTGATCAGCTGCCCCATCGAGGGCGATGCCATTCCGCTCATGAGCGTGATGAAGCTGCAGTTCTCCGGGACCAGCAACACGCAATGGATGAGCACCTACTACCCGCGCGCCTTCGACCTGGCAAAAAACGGCGAGTGGGAGTCCGCAATGGAGATGTACTGGAAGGTGAACCCGGCGCGCAGCGCCAACGGCGCCGCCGCACAGAGCTACGCCGGCGGCACCGGCGTGTTGAACCGCACGATGTGGAAGTACCAGGACTGGCTGGCGGGCTTCAACGGCGGGCCTTTGCGCGCGCCGGCCATGCGTGTCCCGGACCGCCTCATGAAGATGCTGCGCCAAGGGCTGGTGGCCTCCGGGCTGCCGGTCACCAAGGACCCGGACAGTGCCTACATGGTCGGGCGCAACCCATGCTGAAGGAAGGCACGATGCGCCACCTTCTCGAGGATCCGACGCTCTTTCGCACCGCCGCCCACGTGGCCGGCGAGTGGATCGGCGCCACGCCGCACGGCACCTACACGCTGCGCAATCCGGCCGACAACGCCGTCCTGGCCGAGCTCCCGCGCTTCAAGGAGGCGGAGACCGGCAACGCCATCGAAGCGGCCCACGCGGCTTTCCTGTCCTGGCGCAGGACCACGGCCAGGCACCGTTCGGAAGTGCTGCGCCGCTGGTACGAACTGATGATCCGGCACCGCGACGATCTTGCAACGCTGATCACGCTGGAAGAAGGCAAGCCGCTTGCCGAAGCGAAGGTGGAGGTCGACTACGCGGCCTCCTTCCTGCAGTGGTTTTCCGAAGAAGCCAAGCGCACACGCGGCGATGTGATTCCCGCGCCGAAGGACACGCAGCGCGTTCTGGTGCTGAAGGAGCCGATCGGCGTGTGTGCGGCAATCACGCCCTGGAACTTTCCGGCTGCAATGATCACCCGCAAGGCCGGCCCGGCGTTGGCGGCCGGCTGCAGCATGGTCGTGAAACCGGCCAGCCAGACGCCGCTCACGGCGCTGGCGCTCGCCGAACTGGCGCAGCGCGCCGGCGTGCCGCCCGGCGTGTTCAACGTGGTCACCGGCAATGACACGCGTGCCATCGGCCACGCGCTGACCAGCCATCCGCTCGTGCGCAAGATCACGTTCAACGGTTCGACGGAGGTGGGGCGCCTGCTGCTCGCGCAGGCCGCGGCAACGGTCAAGAAGTGCTCGATGGAGCTGGGCGGCAACGCGCCGTTCATCGTCTTCGACGATGCGGATCTCGACGCGGCCGCCGACGGCGTCGTCGCCGCCAAGTTCCGCAACACGGGCCAGGCGTGCATCAGCGCCAACCGGGTGCTGGTCCAGGCGGGCGTGTACGACGCCTTCGCGGCCAAGCTCGTGGAGCGGGTGGCCAGGCTGCGCGTGGGCAACGGCCTGGAAGCAGGCGTGCAGCTGGGACCGCTGATCGATGACGCGGCCGTGGCGAAGGTCGAGGAGCACATCGCGGATGCGATCGCCGGCGGCGCCACCGTGCTGCACGGCGGAAAGCGCCACGCGCTCGGCGGCCGCTTCCATGAGCCGACGGTCATCATGGGGGCGACGCCGGAAATGGCCGTGGCTCGCGAGGAAACCTTCGGACCCCTTGCGCCGCTGTTCCGCTTCGAGAACGACGAGGAGGCCTTCGAGCTTGCGAACGCCACGGAATTCGGCTTGGCCGCTTATTTGTACAGCCGCGACGCGGCCCGCATCTGGCGCGCATCTTCCGCGATCGAGTCGGGAATGATCGGTATCAACTGCGGCCTGATCTCGAACGAGGTGGCGCCCTTCGGCGGCGTAAAGCAGAGCGGCCTCGGCCGCGAAGGCTCGCACCATGGCATCGAGGAATTCCTCGAGATCAAGTACCTTTGCTGGGACGGGCTGGCGCCTGCCTTCGGTTGACGCCTTCCCAGAAAAATCAGGAGACAGAAATGAAGCAACAGCGTTGCCCTGCGTGGCTTTCCCCGCTTTTTGCCGCGATCGCCATGATTGCCGCAGCCGCCACGGCCCACGCACAGCCGAACGTGACCAAGATGGTCGTGCCCTTTCCGCCGGGCGGCGTCACGGACCAGGTGGCCCGCATCATGGCGGAGCACATGGGCCGGCAGCTCGGCCAGGTCATCATCATCGACAACAGGCCGGGCGCAAGCAGCCGGCTGGGCGTCGAGGCCGTCATCAAGGCGCCCGGCGACGGCACGACGCTGCTGTTCACCAATTCGAGCTACAGCATCCTCCCGGTGGTCGATCCGAAGATTTCCTTCGATCCTGCAAAGGCGCTGGCGCCTGTCAGCATGACCGCCACCTATGGCCTGCAGATCGTCACGAAGAAGGACATTCCCGCGAGCACGCTGGCCGAGTTCATCGCCTACGCCAAAAAGAATCCCGGCAAGCTGAGCTATGGCAGCGCCGGCATGGGGAGCGGCGCGCATTTTGCCGGCGAGTACTTCAAGTCGCTGACCGGAACATTCCTCGTGCACATTCCATACCGTTCCACGGCGGGTGCACTGAACGATGTCGCGGGCGGCCAGCTGGACGTGGCGTTCGATGCCTCGGCCAAGCCGCTGATCGATGCGGGGCATATCAAGTTGCTGGCGGTCACCAACCGGCAGCGGGATCCGCGCTTCCCCGGCACACAGACGGCGTCCGAGGCCGGCGTGAAGCCCTTCGTGCTCGAGTCATGGGTGGGTGTGCTGGCACCGGCAACGACCCCGCAGCCCTTGCTCGAGAAGCTGAACAAGGCGGCGGGCGCGGCGCTGGCCGACCCTGCGGTGCAGAAACGGTTCGCGGAACTCGGGCTGCGGCCTGAGGGCGGCACCTCCGCGCGCTTTGCCGATGCGATCCGCGACGACCTCGTGCTCTATCGCGGGATCGCCAAAGAGTCCAAGCTTCAATTCGAATAGGTCGACATCATGAATCTTCCAGTCATCCATCGCGTGGTCACCGGCCACGACGCGCAAGGCAACGCCGTGATCACCAGCAATGGGCCGCTGCCCGTCGTGGCGGAGATCAAGGCCATTCCGGGCACGGTCTTTCACGAGGTGTGGGCCACGACGGGTACGCCGGTGCGTGTCGACAACGGCCCGGACCCGACCACCGGACCGCTGACGCTGCCCCCGCCGGCGCTTGGAACGCGCATCCGGTTCGTCGACATTCCGCCGGACAGCGAGGAACTGTTCAGCCGCAGCGCCGACCAGTTGCGCGCGGGTTTCAGCGAGATCGGGGACATGGCGGCGTCCACGGCGGACCGGGGCGCGCCGCATCCGTTGATGCACCGTACGCAAAGCGTCGACTACGGTGTCGTGATGGAGGGCGAGATCACGCTGGTCGTGGACCAGGGCGAGGTGCAGCTCGGCGCCGGCAGCGTCGTCGTGCAGCGCGGTACCAACCATGCGTGGGCCAACCGCTCCGGCAAGCCATGCCGGATGCTCTTCGTCCTGATCGACGGCGAGTACGACCCTGCCATCGGCCAAGCGCTGGCCGGCCTGCGTTGAGGCGAAGCAGCGCTGCTCTTCGAACTGAAAAAAGCATGAAACTGGCATCCTTGAAGGGCGGCAAGGACGGCCGCCTCGTCGTCGTCTCGCGCGACCTGCAGCAATCGGTGAGTGCGCAGGCGATCGCACCCACCCTGCTCGACGCGTTGGAGCGTTGGGCCGAGTGCGAACCTCGGCTGCAGCAACTCTATGCAGGGCTCAATGCGGGGCAGGCGGACGGTGCATCCGCGTTCGATCCGCGCCAGGCTGCCGCGCCGCTACCGAGAGCGCCGCAATGGTGCGACGGTTCCGCCTTCCTGAACCACGGCCGCCTGATGGAAACGGCGTTCAAGCTGGCGCCCATTCCGGACATGGAAACGATCCCGTTGATCTACCAGGGCGGTTCCGACGACTTCCTTGGAGCCACCGACGACGTGCCGCTGCCGGACGAGGCGCATGGCATCGACTTCGAGGGCGAGTATGGCGTGATCCTGCACGAGGTGCCGCTTGGCACTTCGGCGCAACTTGCGCGCAGCCGCATCGCGCTGCTGGTGCAGATCAACGACGTGAGCCTGCGTGCCTTCGGCCCGCGCGAGATGAAGACCGGCTTCGGATTCTTCCAGGCCAAGCCTTCCTCCAGCTTTGCGCCGGTGGCGGTGACGCCGGACGAGATCGGGGACCATTGGCGGAACACCCGCGTGCACATGGACCTCCACGTCGAATACAACGGCGCATGGTTCGGCAACCCCAACGGCGGCGAGATGAACTTCGGTTTCGACGAGCTGATCGCACATGCGGCCGCGACGCGTCGCCTGTCCGCCGGCACGATCATCGGCAGCGGCACGGTCTCGAACGCAGGCGGGCAGAAGGGCTCGGCCTGCATTGCGGAGCGCCGCGCCATCGAGACCATCGAGCACGGCGCACCCCGGACGCCGTTCATGCGCTTCGGCGACCGCGTCCGGATGGCGGTGCGCCAGGACGGCCAGTGTGTCTTCGGCGCCATCGACCAGCGTATCGTCCGCGCCCCCGTGCCGCCGCAGGCGTGAGCGAAGCCATGCGAGTCCTCATTACCGGCGCGGCCGGCTTCATCGGCGCCCACCTTGCCGGCCTGCTGCGCGAGCGGGGCGAAATTGGCGGCCGGCGCATCGGAGCACTGGCGCTCGCCGACCAAAGCTTGCCGGACACGGCCGCAGAGATCGCGATTCGCGGCGATCTCGCGGACCCCGGCGTGATGGCCCAGGTCGCGGCGTTCCGGCCGGACGTGGTCTTTCACCTCGCGGCCGTCCCGGGCGGTGCATCCGAGCAAGACTACGCGCTCGGCCGCCGGGTCAACCTCGACGCATCGCTTGCGCTGTTCGAGGCGCTGGCCGGGAACGGCGCGAGGCCGACAGTCGTCTATGCCAGCAGCATCGCGGTGTACGGCACCCATCTTCCGGACTGCGTCACACCCGCCATGCCGCTGCGGCCGCCGCTCACCTACGGTGCCCACAAGCGGGTGTGCGAGATCCTGCTGGCCGACTTCACGCGCCGCGGGCTCCTGGACGGCCGGTCGGTCCGGTTGCCCGGGATCGTCGCGCGCGCGAAGAGCAGCGCCGGGCTCACCTCCGCATTCATGAGCGACATCCTGCATGTGCTCAAGGCGGGCGTTGCCTACACCTGCCCGGTAGGTCCCGAAGCCACGGCGTGGTGGATGTCGGCGCGCCGCTGTGCCGAGAACCTGGCCCATGCGGCGGTGATGGAAGTCCCGCATGCGGAGCCGGAGCGCGCTTGGCCGCTGCCTGTGCTGCGGCTCTCGATCCAGGAAATCGTCGACACGTGCTCGGCACGCTACGGTGAGTCCCGTCGCGGGTTGGTGTCATTCCAGCCTCGTCCCGATGTAGAGGCGGTGTTCGGGCGCTATCCGCGCCTCGACGATGTATCGGCCCGTGCGCTCGGACTGCGCGACGACGGCTCGGCGGACGAGCTGGTGCGCCGGGCACTTGGTGAAATCAACTGATCTGAAGCCCCGCTTCCGGGCTGATGCCGAGAAACCAGCTTCTCGTCAGTTGCGCTTCGAAAATTTGTCAGGATGGCCGGGTTCTCCAGCGTCTTCGCCTCGTCCTCCAACAGGGCGCCTGCGTTTCAGGAAGACGAGGGCGCCGATCGCCTGTGGTTTCGTCGGAGCGCCCAGCCACCACGGCTTCGGCCACGAGGCGCCGATTTTTGTGGAGTAATTTAGAGAGCTATTGAGATAACTCTTCTTATCACGATAGCAAGTTTCCATGGCTGAACTGGAGGGCATGAAAGTAGGCAGTCTCATTTCAGCAGGTCTCGATCCCCTTCGTTTCAAGATCTAGCAGTGCCGAGCTATTCTGCGTGTGTCGGACAACTGCGTCGAGCTCAACTGCGCTCAGCCTTTTTCCTCGATGGATGCAGTAGCGAGTTGTTCTTGATTAGCGTCGAGTCTTTGGCGTCACCATTGAACCGATAGACTCCTGTCTTGCAATTTGAAGAACTAGGAATCTAGACGCAGCGTTTCGCGGAGACCCACATGGATCGCATGACCAGCTTGCGGGTGTTCCGCGAAGTGGTGGAGGCCGGCAGCTTCGTAGCGGCAGCCGAGCGACTGGGGCTATCGGCGCCGATGGCCAGCAAGCATGTCGCACAGCTTGAGAAATCCCTCGGAGCACGGCTGCTGCACCGCTCCAGCCGCCACTTGAGTCTGACCGAGGCCGGGACGGGTTGGTACGAGCAGAGCCGCCGCGCGCTCGATCTACTCGACGCAGCGGAGGCCGCCATTGGCCAGACGCACGACACACCGCGCGGACAGCTGAGGGTGAGCGCGCCCATTTGGTGCGCCACGCCGCGCTTTGCGCGCGTGCTGGCCGACTATCGCGAGAGATACCCCGAAGTGCTGGTCGACATCCATCTGGAGAACCGCAAGGTCGATCTCGCGGCTGATGGCTACGACTTGGCCCTGCGCGCCACACTAGAGCCTTCGACCGCTCTCATCGCACGACCGCTTTGCCACGTCCCCTTCTACCTCGTAGGAACGCCGGCCTACATCGAACGCATGGGCGGCCTGCCCACATCGCCTGCCGAATTGGCGAGGCTCGGTGCCATTGTGCCGAGCTACGTGAACCTGGAGAACCTCGAGCTCAAGGGCCCGGGTGGGCGCATGTTTTCGCTGCGCCTCTCGCCGGCCATGCGCTCCGACGACACCACGCTCTCTCTTCATGCGGTCCATGCGAATATGGGTATCGCGTTCATGCCGTTGTGGCTGATCGCAGAGGACATTGCTAACGGACGTCTGCTGCAACTTCTGCCGGAGTTTGCTTTCGGGCCGATACGATTGTTCGCGGTCTATACGAGCCGACAGTACATGTCGCCTAAGCTCAGGACCTTCATTGACTTCCTAGGCGAGCGGCTCGAGAAGGCAGTCGCAAACGCGCAGACGTCGGTCACCCGCCCTGGCGTTGCTAATCGGGACAGAAATGCTAAGCCGCGGATAGGGTCCTGAGCTCGTAGCCCCAGCAGCAGAGGCGGCAGCGAATTCTTTCCCCTTCTGTCAGATGACGAGATGACCGATGAGATGCCTAGCCGATAGCGTGACCTTAGACATCGGTACGGAGATGCGGGTGTCGTGCAGAGGCGGGCACATCCTGTGCTCGTCGAGCGTTGCGCAGGATCTGCGTGACGTTTGCTTGGTGGGGCGGGGTAACTTTTGCCACTTGGCAAATTTCCATGACCCTTTGCCTCGGGGTATTTCTCGCGATAGTCGGCCAGCACCCGTGCGAAGCGCGGCGTGGCGCACCACACGGGCGCGCTCACCTTGAGCTGGCCGCGCGGCGCGTCGTGGGCCTGGCCGATGGCGGCTTCGGCCGCATCGAGCAGGTCGAGGGCGCGGTGGCTCTGCTCGTACCAGGCGGTGCCGGCCTCGGTCAGGCTCAGGTGACGGCTGGAGCGATGCAGCAGCCGCGCCCCGAGCGACTTCTCGAGCTGTGCCACGTGCTTGCTGGCCATCGGCGGCGACAGGCCCAGCCGCTCGGCCGCGGCCACGAAACTGCCGGCCTCCACCACTTCGCGGAACACACGCAGGCTGGTCATCCGGTCCATGGCAATCTTTCCTGTGGAGAACTGATTCGATGCATCGTAGCCTGTCGATTTCCTTGCAGGAAATGTCTACAGTCGATGCAAAGCCTTCAAGGAGCATCGACTTGACCCACGACAACGCCAGCGCTTCATCGCGCCTGCCCACCTACTTCATCTCGCACGGCGGCGGCCCCTGGCCCTGGATGAAAAAGGAAATGGGCCCGACCTACGACCAGCTCGCCGCCTCGCTGGCCGACATGCCGCGCCAGATAGGCCGCACGCCCAGCGCCATCCTGATGGTGTCGGCGCACTGGGAGGCGCCCGTCTTCACGGTGCAAGGCAACCCGAAGCCGCCGATGATCTACGACTACGGCGGCTTTCCGGCCCACACCTACGAAGTGCACTACGACTCGCCCGGTTCGCCCGAACTCGCGCAGCGCGTGCAGTCGCTGATCGCCGCGGCGGGCCTGCCGGTGCAGATCGACCCCGAGCGCGGCTACGACCACGGCATGTTCTCGCCGATGGCCGCGATGTACCCGAAGGCCGACGTGCCGGTGGTGCAGCTGTCGTTGCGCCGCGGGCTCGACCCTGCCGAGCACCTGGCGCTGGGCCGCGCGCTCGCGCCGCTGCGCGACGAGAACGTGCTGATCGTCGGCAGCGGCCTGAGCTATCACAACCTGCGCAACTTCGGGCCGCAGGCGCACGGCGTGTCGAAGGCTTTCGACGACTGGCTCGACGACGCGGTGGTGCAGGGCGCGCCGGCCGGGCGCAGCGCCCGACTGATCGACTGGGCTTCAGCCCCGGCGGCACGCATGGCGCATCCGCGCGAAGAGCACCTGATTCCACTCATGGTGGCCGTCGGTGCGGCAGAGGGCGAGGCCGGCGAGCGCGTGTACCACGAGGATGCCTTCATGGGCGGCCTGGTGGTGTCGAGCTTTCGTTTCGGCGCCTGAGGCTTCAGCCCCGCCGCACGCCCTCGGCATCCACCAGCCCGACGCGCGTCTGCCGGCCCCAGGTGCCGCGCCCGGTCAGGAACATCCACCAGCCCCAAGCCGCGCCCGTGTGGCGCAGTATCTGGAAGGTGAAGGGCTCGACCAGCGCGGCCAGGAAGGCCTGCACCATGTTGGCTTCGCTGCCGTGGCCTATCCAGCGCCGGTACAGGAACACCGACCACAGGTGGAAGACGAGGTCGAGCACGATCTTCGCGCCGATCACGCCGGCCACCGGCGCGAGCACGCCGAAGTTGCCGCGCACCAGATACACCAGCAGCAGCCCGAAGGCCGCAAGGCCGTAGAGCGGCTGCAGCGTGTCGATGGCCTTCACCGGCAGCATCGCAACGCCGAGCCAGCCATAGCGCCGGTCGCCAACCATGGCGCGGTACCAGAACTGCGTCTGCAGGAAGCCGCCGAACCAGCGGCGGCGCTGTCGCAGGAAGGCGCCCGTGCTGCTGGGCGCGTCGGTGTGGGCCTGCGCGTCGCCCAGCACGCGCACCTTCCATGGCAGGCCGTGGGCCTGGGCGTGGCGATGAAGGCGGTGGATGAGCTCGTAGTCTTCCACCAGGCAGTCCGTGTCGAAGCCGCCCACGGCGCGCACAGCGCCGGTTCGAAAGCCGGCGAAGGCGCCCGAGATCAGCAGCAGCCCGTTGACGCGCATCCACGCGTAGCGCGAGAGGAAGTTGCGGATGTACTCGTAGGTCTGGAACCACTGGAAGCAGCGCCCGGCCAGCGTGCGGCTGCACACCGGGATGATGACGCCGGTGGCGGCCACGAGGTTGGGCTCTTCGGAGAACGCCCGGCGCACGGCGCCGATGGCCTGGCTGTCGAGCAGCGTGTCGCCATCGACCGTGAGCACGGTGTCGGTGTCGATACACAGGATGGCCGCGTTCAGCGCGACCGCCTTGCCGCCATGCGGCAGGCGCAACCAGAAAAGAGAAGGATGTGTCGCGCTGGGCGCGCTCAACTCGCCCGGGGCCGGCGCGACGAGCCCGTAGCGCGTGGTCAGCAGCTCGGCCGTGCCGTCGGTCGAACCATCGTCGGCGATCACGATGCGGTCGGGCAGGTCGGCCTGGCCGAGCAGGGCGGCCAGCGTCACAGGCAGCACGGCGGCCTCGTTGTGCGAGGCGACGATCACGCCCAGCGTGTCGCGCCGGGTCGCGCTTGCGACAGCGGGCAGGGGGCGCGGCCGCAGGATCGGCAGCGTCATCCACGCCACGAACAGCAGCAGTACCGTGTCGTACAGCACATAGGCCACGCCCACCGACCATGCGGCGACGTTGCCGAACTTGAAGGCCATGGCGAAGAGCAGCGCCCACAGCACGAGCACGCCGCCGTGGATGAGCCAGCTTCGCAGCGGAGTATTGGGGGGCGACAGGCGCGGCGATGCGGCCGCGAAGGCGCGTTGGAGAGAATCGTTCAAGTGAAGGTGCCCCGGGGCGACAGTCGGTCGTTCGTCGATACGCAAAAACTCGGCCTGCGGTTTCGAAAATCCCGGGCAAAGCCGGGACAATCGCACGCGCCTTCGAATGAGTCGCCTCACGCCCGAAAATTCCCCGCATGCTCGCACAAACCCGCTACACCCGAACCGCCATCGTGCTGCACTGGCTGGTCGCGGTGCTCATGATCGCCAACATCGTCCTGATCCTGCTGGTCGACCATTACCCCGACGACTGGGTGCGCCCGGCCGTCGACACCCACAAGTCGATCGGCATCACCGTGCTGGGCCTCGTGATCCTGCGGCTCCTCTGGCGCGCCACGCATAAACCGCCACCCATGCCGGGCTCGTACGGTGCGCTCGAACGGTTCGCGGCGCATGCGGCCCATGGCGCGCTGTACCTGGTGATGGTTTTGCTGCCGCTGTCGGGCTGGATGCACGACTCGGCCTGGAAGGACGCGGCCACCCACCCGATGCAGCTCTTCGGCCTGTTCGCATGGCCGCGCATCGGCTGGATCATGGCCATCGAGCCGGCCGTGAAGGAAACCTGGCACACCGTGCTGGGCGGCGTGCACGCCTGGGCGGGCTATGTGCTGTACGTGCTCTTCGGGCTGCACGTGCTGGGTGCGCTCAAGCACCAGTTCCTCGATGGCGAGGCCGAACTCCAGCGGATGCTGCCATGACGACACCGCAGACCGGGGCACGCGACCTCATCACGCGCATCGACGCGCTCTCCACCCGCCACGACCCGGTGCACGAGGGCGTGCGCGTGCGCTGGCGCCGCTTCGGCACCGACGCGACGAAGCCCCCGCTGGTGCTGCTGCACGGCGGCCACGGTAGCTGGATGCATTGGCTGCGCAATGCCGAGGCGCTCTCGGCCGGCCGCACGCTCTGGCTGCCCGACATGCCGGGTTTCAACGAATCCGATGCGCTGCCGCGCGTGGCGCCGGGCGAAGACCCGCTGCAGCCGCTGCTGGCCGCGCTCGGTGGCACGCTCGACCAGCTCATCGGCGCGGGTACCGTCATCGACCTCGGCGGCTTCTCCTTCGGCGGTCTGACGGCCGCGCGCTTCGGGGCAGGGCGCGGCGCGGTGCGCCGGCTCGCGCTGATCGGCAGCGGCGGCCACGGCACGCTGCGGCGCATGACTGCGCAGATGATCAACTGGCGCGCCGCCCCCGACCGCGAGGCCGAGCGCGCCGCGCTGCTGCATAACCTGGCGGCGCTGATGCTGCACGATGCCGCAGCCATCGGCGAGCTGGCTTTCGCCATCCACGACATCTCCTGTCACGGCACGCGCTTTCGCAGCAAGGAGGTGTCGCAGTCGGGCGGACTGCAGCAGGCGATCGGCACCATGAGCGTGCCGACGCTGCTGCTGTGGGGTGAGTTCGACGTCACGGCCGATCCGCGCCCGCTGGTGGCGCAGCTCGCCGCCGAAGGCCCGGGGCGCGAAGGCGTGGTGATCGACGGCGCCGGGCATTGGGCGCAGTACGAGCGCGCCGACGAGGTCAACGCGCGGCTGCTGGAATTCTTCCGCTGAGCCTTGCCGCAGCCGTTATTGCTGCTGCTTCACCAGCCCCAGCTTGCGGATGATGTCGCCCCACTGGTCGTATGTTGCGCGCGTCAGGTCGGCCAGCTGCTTCGGGCTCGACGACTCGGCCTCGTACGCACCCCGCCGGAAGAACTCGCGCGTGGCCGGCATCGCCAGCACTTGCGCCAGCGCGGCGTTGAGCTTCTCGACCACCGGCGCCGGCATGCGCGCCGGGCCGTGGAAGCCCGGCGAGGGCTACGGCATGAGTCCCGCGAAGTTCGCCGAGTTCTTCCGCGCACAGTACGACGCCTTCGGCGCCACGGTGCGCGAGCACAACGTCAAGTTCGAATAGAGGCGGCCTCGCGCTGCCAGAAGGCCGCGTCGGGAAAACTGCCCGTGCCGGCTGCCGCGTTGTCGGCCATGTGCTCGCGGCGGCTGGTGCCCGGTATGGCGCAGGTCACGGCCGGATGGCTCAGCACGAACTTCAGCAGCACCTGCGCCCAGCTCGTGCAGCCGATCTCGCCGGCCCACGCGGGCAGGGGCCGGTCGCGCAGCCGGCGCAGCAGTCCGCCGCCGCCGAAAGGCATGTTGACGATCACCGCCACGCCGCGCTCGGCGGCCAGCGGCAGCAGGCGCTGCTCGGCCTCGCGCGCGTCGAGCGAGTAGTTGATCTGCAGGAAGTCGAGCTTCTCGGCCTTCAGCACCGCTTCGACCTCGCCGTAGGCCGAGGCGGTGTAGTGCGTGATGCCGATGTAGCGCACGCGGCCCTGTTCCTTCCAGCCGCGCAGCGTGGCGAGGTGCGTGCGCCAGTCGACGAGGTTGTGCACCTGCATCAGGTCCATGCGCTGCGTGCGCAGCCGCGCGAAGGACTGCTCCATCTGCGCGATGCCGGCCTCGCGGCCCGAGGTCCAGACCTTGGTGGCGAGAAAGACCTTGCCTTGCAGCTTCGACACGGCCAGCAGTTCGCCGGTGCTTTCCTCGGAGCGGCCGTACATCGGCGAGCTGTCGATCACCGTGCCGCCGGCCGCGAACAGGGCGTCGAGCACGCCGGGCAGGCGCGCGTATTCCTCGCTGCCGGGGCGCTGGTCGAAGCCGATCCAGGTGCCGCAGCCGATCACGGGCAGGGCCTCCTGGGTGGAGGGGATGGGGCGGGTGTTCATCTTCATCGCAGGCCTGCCTTGTTGCTGGGCGAAGGAGGGGAGCGCGGCGCCAGCGCAAAGTGCGACGCTCGCACGCAGCAGCCGGGCGCGCGTGAAAGCGGGGAGGTGGGGCTCGTTCGTGAAAGGCGTCGTCACGGACGAAATTCTGCGCCGACAGGTTTCGGCTTGGAACCTGTCGGGGCCAGCGGCAGGCAGGGCCCTCAGCGCAGGTAGCGCCCGTCGGCCTTCAGCATCGACAGCTCGGAGAAGGTGAGGCCGCGGTGCTCGCCGGGCCGGTACGACACCGCAATGCCGCCGATGTCGAGCGTCTTGAACGACTCGAGGCCCTTCTGCAGCGATTCCGGCGTCGGGTTCGCCCCGGCGCGTTTCAGGCCTTCGACCATGACCTTCGCCGCGACATAGCCCTCGAGGCTGGCATAGCCGAACTCGGTCGCGCCGATCTTCTTCATGGCCGCCTGGTACTCGGCAATCACCGGCATTGCGCTGTTCCACGGATAGGGCACGACCTGCGAGATGACCACCCCGGCAGCGTCCTTCTTGATGTCCTGGAACAGCTTCTGCCCGTTCAGGAAGGAGAACGAGTAGAAGGCCGTCTCGCCGCCCGTCGCGCGGTAGGCCGTGATGAACTTCGCCGCCACCTCGTTGGTGGCTGCCAGCACCACCGCCTTGGGCTTGAGCTTGGCCAGCTCGGCGGCGCGCTCGGCGGCGTCGGAGCCGTCGTTCTTGATCGCCACGCTGCCGGCCATCTTCTCGCCGCGCTCGGCAATGAACTTCTGCGTGCTTTCCAGCGCCGACCGTGCGCCCGGGTTGTCGTTGTGGGCGAAGGCGATGCGCGAGAGGCCGATCGTGTAGAGGTGGTTCACGATGCGGCTGTATTCCTCGTCGAAGCTGATGCGCACCGGGAAGCCGTATTCGGTGGGCTTCACCACCGGGCCAGAACCCGAGTAGGGCCCGACGATGGGAACCTTGAGTTCGTTGGCCGCCTTGATCGCGCCGATCGACGACGAAGTGCCGATGGGCATCAGCACGCCGATGGCGCCGTCCTTCACGAAGGTCTTGACGTTCTCGGCGCCCTTGGCGGGGTCGTAGGCGTCGTCGAGCTGGCGCAGCTCGACCGGCCGGCCGTTGATGCCGCCGTTCGCGTTCACCGCGGCGAACATGGCACGGATGCCGAGCAGGGGCTCGGGCGACAGGGACGCCAGCGGCCCCGTCTGCACGTAGGTCTGGCCGATCAGGAGCGGCTTGGTCTGCGCCTGCACCGCAGACGGAAGCCCCAGGACAGTGGAGAGAGCGACGAAGGCCGAAGCCAGCAGATGAATCTTTTTGTGCATGTTGGTAACTTAGTGTTAGCGACCCCATCTTAAGGCGATGGCCCTGCGAGGTAAATCGGGTCTTTGGTTGCGGCCTGGAGAGTACTGTATAAAAATACAGTTAACAGTCTTCACCCATGGGCCTCCCTTTCCTCGACTCCTTTTCCGCTGCCGCGGGCCGCGGCGTCTGGCATGCCGACGAACTCGGCCTGGCCGACGCGCAGGTCACCGCCACCGGCCACGCCGCGCTCGATGCGCAGCTGCCGGGCGGCGGCTGGCCGGTGGGCGCGATGACGGAACTGCTGCAGGGCGCACCCGAGGCCCATGTCTGGCGGCTGCTGCTGCCCGCGCTGGCGCAGGCGGTGCAGGCGCGCGGCGGGCCGGTGGTGCTGGTCGGCGCGCCTTATGAACCCTGCGGGCCGTCGCTCGCGGCGCAGGGGCTGCCGGTGGAAGCGCTGATGTGGGTCAGGAGCGAGGCTCCGGCCGCGCGGCTGTGGGCCTGCGAGCAGGCGCTGCGCTGCGCGGACATCGCCGCCGTCGTGGCCTGGCTGCCGCAGGCGCGGGTGGGCGAATTGCGGCGGTTGCAGCTGGCGGCCGCGCAGCACGAGGTGCTGCTGTTCGTGTGCCGGCCCGAATCGGCCGCGCGGTCGGCCTCGCCGGCGCGGCTGCGCATCCGCGCCGGGCGCTGCGAATCGGATGCGTCGCAGATCGAGCTGCACATCCTCAAGCGCCGCGGCCCGCCGCTGGCCGCGCCGGTGATGCTGCCGGCGCGCAACGAACGCATGGCCGCGCTGCTGGCCGCCGCCCGGCTGCGGCGCAAGTTGCGGTTGCAGCAGTCGGGCACGGTGCCGGCCGGCGAGACGGCAGCGTCTTCGGCGACCGTGGTGCGCATCGACGCGTGGAAAGGAGGAGGCCCGGATGCACTGGATCGCCTTGCAGTGGTTGCCTGACGCCGACACGCCCGACGCTCCCACGCTGCCCACGCCCGAATCGCTGGGCTGGTGGGCGCTGCAGTACACCCCGCACGTCGCCTGGCAGGACGAAGCGCTGATGCTTGAAGTCTCCGCCTGCGAGCGCCTGTGGGGCGGGCGGCTGCAGCTGATGCGCCAGTTGCTGGCCGCCAACCCCGCGCCCGATGTGCGCATGCTGGGCGCGCAGGGCGCCACGAGCCTGATCGCGCTGGCGCGGCTGCGCCTGTTCGAGCGCGACGAGAACAGGCCCCAGGACATTCCGGCCGGCCTGCCGCTCGACACCCTGAGCGCCGCGCGTGAGCACCTCGACCTGCTCGCGCGCCTGGGCTGCCGCACCTGGGGCGATGTGGCGGCACTGCCGCGCGGCGGCCTCACGCGGCGCTTCGGCACTGGCTTGCGCGAGGCGCTCGACGCCGCCTGGGGCCTGCGCCCCGAAAGCCATGCCTGGCTCACGCTGCCCGACGTGTTCGAGCAGAAGCTCGAGCTGCCCGCGCTGGCCGAGACCGCGCCCGAACTCATGTGGTCGGCCAACCGGCTGCTGTCGGCCCTGCAGATCTGGCTGCGCGCCCGCCAGCGCGGTGCGCGCGCGCTCGAGCTGCAGTGGACGCTCGACCTCAAGCGCTTCAACGGCGTGAACCTGCCGCCGCACCAGCAGGTCACCGTGCGCACGGCCGAGCCCACGCAGGACATGGCGCACCTGCGCCGCCTGCTGTCGGAAAAGCTCGCCCTCACCACGCTGGCCGCGCCCGCGAGCTGGCTCAGGCTGCGCACGCTCGAAACCGATCCGTGGGCCGGCGCCAGCACCAGCTTCCTGCCCGAGGACAACCGCAAGGGCGACAGGCTGCACGAGATGGTCGAGCGGCTCAGCGTGCGGCTCGGAGCGCAGCAGGTGGTAGTGCCGGCGGCGCAGGCCGATCACCGGCCCGAGCGCAAGCAGGCATGGCGCCCCGCGCTGCAGAAGGAGAACGCGCCCGCCAAGGCCCGCAAGGACGAAAAAACCGCAGCCTCGCAGCCCGATGCCATCTATCCGCCGTGGCTGTTGTCCGAGCCGCTGCTGCTCGAGATGGACGGCGAGCGCCCGTGCTACCGCGGCCCGCTGAGCAGGCTGATCGGGCCGCAGCGTGTCGAGGCCGGCTGGTGGGGCGACAAGGAAGACGGCGGCCAGCCCGCCATGCGCGACTACTACGTCGCCGAAAGCCCCGAAGCCGGCCTGGTGTGGATCTTCCGCGAGCGGCCCTCCGCCCGTTTTTCGTCCGGCGAGGTGCGCTGGTACCTGCAGGGGTTCTATGCCTGACCTGAGCGGCAAGCAACTGCGTGGACGCAACTCGGCGAAGGTGCATGCGCTGCCCTTGCCGCTGCGCGGGAAGCCCACATTCACGCTGCCCGACTACGCCGAGCTGCATTGCCTCACCCACTTCAGCTTCCAGCGCGGCGCCTCGACGCCGGAGGAAATGGTTGAGCGCGCCTACCAGCTCGGCTACACGGCCTTGGCCATCACCGACGAATGCTCGGTGGCGGGCATCGTGCGCGCGCATGTGGCCCTGCGCGACCTGCCTGCGAAGCTGGACGAGTACGAGCGCGAACATCCCGATGAGCCGCCGATTCCGCGCAATCCCGGTTTCCGCCTGCTGTTCGGCAGCGAGTTCCAGTTCGAGCGCTTCAGGCTCGTGGTGATCGCGAACGGCACCGAAGGCTGGGGCAATCTCTGCGAGTTCATCACCGCCGCGCGCAACACCGAACTGCCCAAGGGCGAGTACCGCGTGAGCTGGGAAGGCAGCGACGTGGCCTCGCTGCGGGACTGCCAGGTTCTTTTCGTACCGCAGCGCAACCCCGGCGGCGCGATGGACACGGCGACGCTGCACGAAGACCTGTCGGCCGCCAGGGCGCTGTATGGCGCGAATCTCTGGCTGGCCGTGGAGCTGTTCAACGAACTCGACGACGACCTCTGGTTCGTCACGCTGATGCAGGCGGGCGAAGAGGCCGGCGTGCCGCTGGTGGCGGCCGGCGACGTGCACATGCATGCGCGTTCGTGCAAGCCGCTGCACGACGTGCTGACGGCCGTGCGCGAAGGCCGGACCGTGGCCGAATGCGGCTTTGCGCTGCAGCCGAATGCCGAACGGCACCTGCGCCCGCGCATGCGGCTGGCCGATCTCTACCTGCCGCTGATGCTGGCGAACACGCTGGTGGTGGCCGGTCGGTGCAGCTTCGATCCCGAGGTGATCCGCGAAAACTACAAGTACCCGCTGGAAAGCGTGGGCAGCCATGAAACACCGGCGCAGACGCTGGTGCGAAAGACGTGGGAGGGCGCGCAGGTCCGCTATCCCCAGGGCGTTCCCGACGTGGTGCGGGCGCAGGTGCAGAAAGAGCTCGACCTGATCCTCGAACTCGAATACGAGATGTTCTTCCTCACCGTGGAAGACATCGTGCGCTTCGCGCGCTCGGAGCACATCCTCTGCCAGGGGCGCGGGTCGTCGGCCAATTCCGCAGTCTGCTATTGCCTGGGCATCACCGCGATCAACCCCGAGAAGGGCCACCTGCTGTTCGAGCGCTTCCTGAGTCGCCACCGCCGCGAGCCGCCCGACATCGACGTCGACTTCGAGCACCAGCGGCGCGAAGAGGTCATCCAGTACATCTACAGGAAGTACGGTCGCGAGCGCGCCGCCATCGCGGCCGTCGTCATCTGCTACCGCTCGCGCAGCGCGTTGCGCGATGTGGGCAAGGCCATCGGCATCGACGAGCGGCTGATCGACGAGTTCGCGAAAGACCACTACTGGTTCGACGACACCGTGCTCGGCGAGCAGCTGCGCCAGGCGGCCGCACGCGTGGGCGTGGAGGAAGACGAACTCAAGCTGGTGCAATGGATCGAGATGACGCAGCGGCTCAAGGGCTTTCCGCGCCACCTGAGCCAGCACGTGGGCGGCTTCGTGCTCACGCATACGAAGCTCACGCGGCTGGTGCCGGTCGAGAAGGCCTCGATGAAAGACCGCTCCGTCATCCAGTGGGAGAAGGACGACCTCGAAGCCATGGGCATGCTCAAGGTCGACGTGCTCGCGCTCGGCATGCTCAGCGCGATCCGCAGGGGACTCGACCACATGAACCGCTGGCGCAACTCGGCGATCGAGATGCATCACATCCCCAACGACGACCAGAATGTGTTCGACATGATCTGCGATGCCGACACCATCGGCGTGTTCCAGATCGAGAGCCGGGCGCAGATGTCGATGCTGCCGCGCCTGAAGCCGCGCACTTATGAAGACCTCGTGATCGAGGTCGCCATCGTGCGGCCGGGGCCGATACAGGGCGGCATGGTGCATCCGTATCTCAAGCAGCGGGAGCGGAAGCGCAACGAGCTGCCCATCCACTACGAGAAAGAAGAGCTTCGCCCCGCGCTGGAGCGCACGCTGGGCATCCCGATCTTCCAGGAGCAGGTGATGCAGATCGCGATGATCGCGGCCAAGTTCACTGCCGACGAGGCCGATCAATTGCGCCGCGCCATGGCCGCGTGGAAGCGCAAGGGCGGCCTGGGCAAGTTTCACGACAAGCTCGTGGATGGCATGGTCGATAACGGCTACAAGGCCAGCTTCGCCGAAGCCATCTTCAAGCAGGTCATGGGCTTCGGCGACTACGGTTTCCCCGAAAGCCACGCCGCCAGCTTCGCGCTGCTGGTCACGATCAGCAGCTGGCTCAAGAACTACGAGCCGGCCTGCTTCCTCGCGGCATTGCTCGATTCGCAGCCGATGGGCTTCTACAGCCCCTCGCAGCTCGTGCAGGACGCGCGGCGCCATGGCGTGGAAGTGCGTCCGGTCGACGTCACGAAGAGCGAGATGGACACCACGCTCGAAGCCCGCGCGCTCGATGCGCCGCGCATGCCGACGGGCACCGATGCGCGCTACGCCGATCGCCTGGGCAACGAGAACCAGCCCGCGGTGCGGCTCGGCCTGAAACGGATCTCGAGCCTCAGCGAGCAGGGCGCCAAGCGACTGCTCGAGGCGCGTGCGCAGGCGCCTTTCACCAGCACCGAAGACCTTGCCCTGCGCGCTGAACTCGATGGCAAGGACATGGCCGCGCTGGCCGCGGCCGATGCACTGATGTCGCTCTCGGGCCATCGGCGCCAGCAGGTGTGGGACGCCACCGCCACCCGTGGCATGGGGAGCCGCGCCCCGGCCCTGCTCAAGGGCGTGCCGATCCACGAACAGGCGCTGCTGCTGCCGGCCGCGCCGGAGGGCGAGGAGATCGTCGGCGACTATGCGGCGCTCGGCCTCACGCTGCGCCGCCATCCGCTCGCGCTGCTGCGCCCGCGCCTCGCGCGCATGAAGCTCATGAGCGCGGAGCAACTGCGTGCGCAGCCCAGCGGCCAGACCGTGCGCGCCTGCGGCATCGTCAAGGGGCGCCAGCGGCCCGGAACCGCCAACGGCACCATCTTCGTCACGCTGGAGGACGAGACCGGCAACGTCAACGTGATCGTCTGGAGCCATGTCAT
The DNA here is from genome assembly GCF_056395365.1 of Variovorax sp. 10L421. Lineage (NCBI taxonomy): Bacteria > Pseudomonadati > Pseudomonadota > Betaproteobacteria > Burkholderiales > Comamonadaceae > Variovorax > Variovorax sp. 10L421. The sequence continues at coordinate 335,320 of NZ_JBFTJJ010000002.1, read as the reverse complement.
CGAAGCCTGGCGCGAGCCGCTGCTGAAGTCGCACCTGCTCGCGGTGCAGGGCACATGGCAGCGCGACGACGACAGCGGCGGCAAGGTGCAGCACCTGATCGCCACCGGTTTCAAGGACCTGACGCCGCTCATGGGCCGGCTCGCGCAGAGCAACACCAGCCGCGACTTCCATTGACGGGCAAGGGCGAATGCAACCGATCGTTCCATGCCTCGCGCACCCCTCGACTTTTCGCTAACCTGTTTCTCCCATGTCCGCACTCGCTCTTGACTCCGTCGTCGACACGCCGATCGGCCCACCGCCGCCCGCGCCCGACGTGCCCATACCCGTGCCGCCGCCACCGCCGCCCGGACTTCCGCCCGAGGGCGATCCGCCACCCGCGGAGCCGCCGTTCACCGATCCCGGTTTTCCGCCACCCGTGGTGGAGCCTCCGCCGCCCATACAGAGAACCGGCGAGGTGCCGTTCGGAAAACTGCATGCGCGGCGGCTGCGCGAGATCTACCGATCCGCGGGGTGGCCCTGCTGCGATGCCATCGAGGTCGAACTGCTGGCGGGCGGTTATCTGGAGCGCGTGCGCACGCCGCACGGCCACGAGACGCTGCGCGTGACCGACGCCGGCATTGCGCGCATCGCCACCACGCTCACCATCAACCGCGCGGCGCTGTCGCCGCACGAGGCATTGGTCGAACGCGTGGCGCGCGAGATGACGCGCGGCGGCCGCGTCGCGTGGCGCGGCCTCGGCCTGCGGGCTCGTCTGCCGCCGCTGGAAGAGGGCGGCAAGCCGCGCTGGTGCGTTGCGCGGCCCGATGTGTTCTCGATCCGCAATACCAGCGTCGAGGCCTATGCGCACCCCATCGTGCACGAGGTGAAGGTGAGCCGCGCCGACCTGCTGGGCGACCTGCGCAAGCCCGACAAGCGCGCGGCCTACCTCGACCTGGGCGGCGAGTGCTGGTACGTGCTGGGCAACGACGCGAAAGGCCGCTGCATCGCCACGCCCGAGGAGGTGCCGGCCGAGTGCGGCGTGATGGTGCTCGAGGGCGATCGCCTCGTGGTGGCACGCGCGGCCGTGCATCGCGCGTTCGATCGCATTCCGTTTGCGGTGTGGCTTGCGCTGGCCAAGGCGCAGCCGGTCGAGGGCTTCGAGGACGACGCGCAGGACATGCTGATCTGAGCCGTTTCCGTTTCCTTGCGCAGTTCAGTGCAGGGGATAGGAGCCCAGCAGCTCGTGGCGGAACGGGGACGTGAAATGCGAGCGCACCAGGCGGAACTCGGTCGCCGTCCAGCGGATCGGGGTCCGCAATGTGGGCCCTGCGGCATGCTCCGAGTGCCGTGCGATCGTGATGTGCGGTGTCCACACGTGAACCAGAAGGGGAAAGCCGGCCCGCAGCAGCACGTGGGTGATGTCGCGCTGAAGGCGTCGCAATCCTTCGTGCTCGGACAACTGCATCACCGAGACATTGTTCGACCAGGTGCATGAGCGGTCGAGCGTGAGCTCCAGCGGCTGCATGGACACTTCGGCGAGCGCGGCACGCAGCCGTTGCTCGGCGTCTTCCCGCTGGTCGTCGAGGTACTGAAGCGTCAGGTGCAGGCGTTCCTGGGGCGGAAAGGAGCAGCCGCGGGGCCACAACCAGTCCTTGCGGTGAGTCTCGATGTCGACCTGGACTTCCCTGGTGGGAAAAAGCCCGATGAGAAGCTGTCTGCGAGCAGCCATTGCGCACCTCCATCAGGATTCGGATGGCCACCAATTCTCGGCCGTCGTGCGGATCACGCGCGCCGCCTGGACGCGAATGTCGTCCCTGTCGCGGGCTACCTTGAAGGGCCAGGTCGAAATCCGGCCAGCGGGAGAGCGGGAGCGGGCCTGCAACGGGTGCAGCCGGGAGAAAAAAAGAACCTGCGCAGAGGGCGCAGGCGGATTGGCGGTGGTCATGGTCGTCGCCTTGAAGTTGTTCTCGGAGACGACGAATTCTAGGGAAATACTGTGTTTGTGTACAGTATGTTTCCGGGCTTGCAAGCCCTGAGGAAGGCTGCTCTAAGGCTGGACGGGTGCGCCGAGCAGGGCGTCCAGGTCGATGGCCGCCGCCATCGCCTTGTAGCCGGCATCGCCCGGATGCAGGTGGTCGCCCGAGTCCATTGCCGCCTTCAACCGCGAGGGGCGGGCCGGGTCGCGCAGCAGCGCATCGAAGTCGACTACCGCGTCGAACACCTTGCTCTCGCGAATCCAGCGGTTCACGGCCTGGCGCACCTTGTCCTTGTCGGGCGAGTAGTGGCCTTCGAGCGGCGTGCCTTCCAGCGCGCGCTCGGTCGGCGCGATGGTGCCGGCCGTGATGCGCACGTTGTGGGCATGGGCCATCTCGACCAGTTGCCGCAGGCCCTGGATGACGGCTTGCGCGCTCACCGCGGGCTCGTCCGGTGCGAAGGGGCCGCCGGGCCAGCCGATGTCGTTGGTGCCCAGCAGCACGACCATGGCGCGCACGCCGGGCTGGCTGAACACGTCGCGGCCCGCGCGCTCCAGGCCGGCACGGCCCATGCCGTCCTTCAGCAGGCGGCCGCCGGAGATGCCGGCGTTCAGCACCGCGACGTTGCGGCCCGCCAGCCGCTCGGCCAGCGCGTCGGGCCAGCGGGTGTTGGCGCCGGGCGTGGAGCCGTTGCCGTCGGTCAGCGAATCGCCGAGGGTGACGACGGTGATGGGTGGCTGCTGCGTCTCGACCATGAGGCCGCTCACGTAGACGCGGGTGCTCCACGCGGTGGCCCTGGCAGGCAGGTGCTGCGCCGCGCTCAGGTCGCCGTCGGCCACGTAGGCTGTCTGGCGTGCATCGAAATGAAAGCCCGCGGGCTGGCTGGGCTGCGGCAGGTAGAGCGACACGGCCACCTCGGCGAGTGCAGGCAGGGCAATGTCCACCGGGTCGCTGACCAGCCGCGCGCCGGGCGGGATGGTGACTTCGGTCTGCCCGCCGAAGCGCAGCGGCCGGTCGCTGCCTTCGACGACCGCCGAGCCCTCGGCATGCCGCGCCAAGCGCGCCGCGCCGATGTGCAGCGGTGTGGTGCCGCCTTCGTTGCTGATCGCCACGCGCAGCCGCGAGCCACCGATGCTCAGCCGCGCCACCTGCCGCAGGGTCTGCCGGTTGAACTGGAACGGCAGGCCGGTGGGCAGCACGAAGTCGCCGCTCCAGATCGGCTGCGTGCTGGACATCCAGCTGGGGCTCCAGTGCGCGGCGGCCGGTTCGGCCACCGAGCCGGCAGCCATGCCGGCCAGGGTGAGTGCGAGGGCGCCGTGGCGCAGGATCGATGCGAATTTCGGGGTTGTCATGGGAGTCCTTCGATGAGCGGTGAAGCCAGGACTCGACTTTCTTTCATGCGCATCCGGATGGGTAGACGGCAGAATGGCATGCAGACCATTCCATATTTGAATACACCATGGACACCTTGCGCGCCCTCGAAGCCTTCGTGCACAGCGTGGAGCTGGGCAGCCTCTCGGGCGCGGCCCGCGCGCTCGGCACCACGCAGCCGACCGTCAGCAAGCTGGTCGCGGGACTGGAACGCTCGCTCGGGGTGCGCCTGCTGCGGCGCACGGCGGCCGGCCTGAGCCTGACGGAGGAGGGGCAGCGCTTTCACGAGCGCGCACGGCGCATGCTGGAGGACTACGGCGACGCGGTGTCCGATGCACGCGAAGGCATCCAGCAGCCGCGCGGCCTGCTGCGCATGAGCGCGCCGGTGACGATGGGGCAGCGGCATCTCAATGCAATGGCGCTGGAGTTCCTGGGCCTGTATCCGGACATCGAACTGGAGCTGGTGCTCGACGACCGCTTCGTCGATCCGCTGGAGGAGCGCATCGACGTGTCGCTGCGCGTCGGCGGCGCCTTGCCGCCCGACCTCGTTGCCCGCCACCTGGGCACGTGGCCGCGCGTGCTGGTCGCCTCGCCCGAGTACATCGCGGCGCGCGGCAGGCCGCGCAAGCCGCAGGACCTGCTGGCGCACGACTACCTGCGCTATGCGTCAGGCGACGACGGCGTGCTGCTGCAAGGCCCTGAAGGCTCCGTCACGGTGCCGGTGCGCAGCCGCTACCGTGTGAACAACGCGGTGGCTTTGCTCGACAGCGTGCTCGGCGGCGCAGGCATTTCGCTGCAGCCCACCTGGATGGTGGCCGACCTGCTCGCGCAAGGCCGGCTGGTGCGCGTGCTGGGCCGGCACACCGGGCCGCCGCAGGAGGCGCACCTGCTGTATGCCCCGCGTCGCCAACTGCCGCTGCGGGTGCACGTGCTGGTGGACTTTCTGTCGGAGCGGGTGGCGAAGCTGCCGGGCGCCTCCCGCGCGGCTGTTTCGTCTGCTGGGTTCAGTGGCAGCCGCAGGCCGGCTCCCGAGCCGTTGCAAAAGAAGACGGCAGGTCAGTCGAGGCGGATCTCGAAGTAGGCCTCGTCGGCTTCGCCCAGCGCACGGAAGCCCGCGGTCTTCGCGGCTTCGTAGGCCTTGGCCCAGGTGGCGGCCAGTGCGAGTTCGTCCTTGGTGAGTTCGTCGGCGCTGGACTCGCTGGCGTTCTCGAATGCCTTCAGCGCAGGTTCGACGCCGTCGCCCAGCAGCTTGTCGAGTTCACGGCGAAAGCGCGACTCCGCGGTGGCGATGACGTCGGCCGGGGCGTCGGGAAAGTCGACCAGTTTCACGGTGTAGCTCATGGCCGGATGCTACGTGATGTGGGTGCAGGGAGCGGCCCCTTCGCTCAGACGACCGACACAGCGGCGGCCCCCGCGGCGCGGTTGTCGAAGATCGGCGGCGTCTTGACGATCGACGTGAGCGCGGGTACGGCCGCGCGCAGCGAGGCCAGGTCGGGGCGCGGACGGCGCAGCTGCGCATCCGGGGAGAACGCCGCCTCCATGGCATGCGCCGCACCCAGCACCTGATGGTCGGCCCTGAACCCGCCCACGATCTGCAGCCCGAACGGCATGCCTGCGTGGTCGAGGCCGCAGGGCAGCGAAATCGCCGGGTGCGTCGTCAGCGTGACCACGTAGGTCAGCGCGAGCCAGCGGTAGTAATTGGCCTGCGTCTCGCCATTGATGGTGTCGGCGTACAGCTGTGTCCACGGGAAGGGCGAGACCGGCGTGGTCGGCGACAGCACCAGGTCGTAGTCGGCGAAGGTCGCCTGGAAGCGCTTCAGGAGCCGGGTCTGCTCGGCCTGCGCCCAGGCGCTGTCGAGCAGGCTCATGCGTGCGCCCATCTCGTAGTTGGCGCGCGGGTTGGGGCCCAGGCTGTTCGGGTCGCGCTCGTAGGCTGCCTGCATGCCCGCCACGAAGGCCTCGGCGCGCAGCACGTCGAAGCAGCGATGCGCTTCGCCCATGTCGAACTCGACCTTGTCGCAGCGGCGAAACAGGTGCCGCATGGCCTCGATCTTCCGGCGGAAGGTGGCGCGGATGCCGTCGTCCACCGCGCAGGTGCCGAAGTCCTCGGTCCACGCCACGCGCAGGTTGGCCAGGTCGACGCGCTCCGGCACGAGAAATGACTGCGGGTCCAGTGGATAGCTCAGCGGGTCGCCGGCGTTCGCGCCCGCGGACGCCGCCAGTTGCAGGCAGGCGTCTTCCACCGTGCGGCCCATCGGGCCGACCACCGAGATCGGCGTCCAGCCCAGCGGCTTGCGCACGCTCGGCACGATGCCCGGCGAGGGACGGAAGCCCACCACGCCGCACTTGGCTGCTGGAATGCGCAGCGAGCCGCCGGTGTCGGAGCCCGTGCACACGGGCAGCATGTCGCAGGCCAGAGCGGCCGCCGAGCCGCCGGACGAGCCGCCGGCATTCAGGTTCGGGTTGAAGGGGTTGCCGGTGGCACCCCACACGTCATTGCGCGAGTTGGCGCCCGCGCCCATCTCGGGCACGTTGGTCTTGCCCGCCACGATGGCGCCCGCGCGGCGCAGCCGGGCCACGAGCTCGATGTCTTCCGTCGGCACGTGGTCGCGGTAGATCGCCGAGCCCCAGGTCGTGAGCAGGCCCTCGGTGGGCTCCAGGTCTTTCACGCCAAGCGGCAGGCCATGCAGCAGGCCGAGCGTGTCGCCGCGCAGGACGGCGCTTTCCGCCGCCTTGGCCTCGGCGCGCGCGCGCTCGAAGCAGGTGGCGGTCACCGCGTTGACGAAGGGGTTCACGCGCTCGATCCGCGCGATGCACGCCTCCAGCAGTTCGACGGGCGAGACCGCCTTGCTGCCGATGAGGCGGCGGAGTTCGACGGCGGACTTCTCGACGAGCTCCGTGCCGGTGTTCATGTGATTCATCAGTCGGCAGTGATGTTGGCGCGCGCCGCAACCGCGCGCATCAGGGGCAATTCACGGGTGATCAGCTCGCTCGCCGCGGCGGCGTTGCTGTAGGTCGGCTCCAGGCCCTGGCCCAGCAGCTTGGTGCGCGTGTCGGGGTCGGCGATGGTCACGGCCAGCGCCTTCTCGAGCTTGGCCTTGACGTCGGCGGGCAGGCCCTTCGGCCCCGCCACCATCAGCCACGAGTCCATGTCGATGCCGGCGTAGCCGCTCTCGGCGAAGGTGGGCACGTCGGGCAGCAGCGCGGAACGCTTCGCGGTGGTCAGTGCAATGGCCTTGATCTTGCCGCTCTTGAGCTGGGGGATTGCCGCGCTCACGGTATCGATGCTGAACGGGATCTGGCCGCCCATCAGGTCGGTCATTGCGGGGGCGCTGCCCTTGTAGGGCACGTGCGTCATCTTCAGGCCGGTCGCATGCAGCATGGTCTCGCCGGCGAACTGGGCGGTCGTTCCGGTGCCGTAGGAGCCGTACGAGTATTTGCCCGGCGAGGCCTTCACGTAATCGACGAACTGCTTCACCGTCTGCACCGGCACCTCGCTGTTGGCCAGCAGGATCAGCGCGACGCGCCCCGCGATGCCGATCGGCTCGAAGCTCTTCACGGGGTCGTAGGGCAGGTTGGAGCGGATCGCCGGGTTGACGGTGAATGTGGAGCCCGAGCTGATCAGCAGCGTGTAGCCGTCGGGGGCCGCTTTCGCCACATAGCTTGCGCCGACGACCGTGCCTGCGCCCGCGCGGTTCTCGATGACGACGGGCTGGCTGAGCTCCTTGCCGAGCCGCTGCGCGATCACCCGGCCGTTGACGTCCGTCGCGCCGCCGGGCGGGAAGGGAATCACCAGCGTGATGGGGCGCGACGGGAAACCCGTGTCCGCGGCGATGGCGGCCAGCGGTGCAAGACCAAGGCAGGACAGCAGCGCCGTGCCGACCATGAGCGGGAGACGGTTCATCGGGATACTCCTGGAGCTGGGGGGATGAGTTCATCCTAGGAGCGGCGGGGCGCTGCTACAAGCGCAATGTTTAGAATTGTCGATTGCCGATTCGGCAATCGATGCAGGCCGCTTGTGGCCGCACCAACCGGGAAATCCATGGCAATTCGCGCCTTGCAGGAAACCGCGGTCCGGTACTTTCTAGAGGTTGTGAAGACCGGTTCCGTGAAGGACGCCGCGCTCAAGCTCAACGTCGCGCCCTCGGCGGTCAGCCGGCAAGTGGCACGGCTGGAGCGCGAACTCGACACGCTCCTGTTCGAGCGCCACGCGCGCGGCATGGTGCCCAACGCGGCCGGCGAGATGCTGGCCGCGCACGCCAAGCGGGCGCAGCAGGACATCGAGCGGGTCACCAACGACATCGCCGGCCTGCGCGGCCTGCGCAGCGGGCATGTGCGCGTGGCGAGCACGGAGGGTTTTGCCTTCGACTTCATCCCGACGCTGATCGCGCAGTTCCGGCAAAAGCACGAGGGCATCCGCTTTCACCTCGAGGTCTGTTCGCTGGGCGACATTTCCAGGCGCGTGCGCGACGGCGAAGCCGACGTGGGCATCACCTTGAGCGCTGTGCCCGAGCCCGGTATCGAGATCGAACTGCGGCACCCCAGCCCCATCCTGGCCGTGATGGCGAGGGATCACCCCCTGGCGATGCAGCGGCAATTGTCGCTGCGCCAGGTGGTGGCGTACCCGCTGGGGTTGCCACAGGAAGACAGCTCGATCCGGCGCCTGCTCGACGCCAGCTGCATCCGGCAGGGTTTGCGCTATGAGCAGGCCATGTCCAGCAACCATGCGAGTGCGCTGCTGAGTTTTGCGGCGGCCGGCGGCAGCGTTGCTTTCTATGGCGCGCTGTCGATGCGAACGCTGTTGCGGAGCAAGGCGCTGGTCGCCATTCCGCTCAAGGACCGCGAGATGAACGAGCGCCACCTCGAGATCGAGACCATGGCGGGGCGCTCGCTGCCCGATGCCGGGAAAGCCTTTGTGCGGTTTTTGGTCGAGGCCGTGAAAGCCTCCGGCTGATCCGGCCGCCCAGCAAGGACCGCCCCACGCGAATCGCGTGCGGACCTCCTATAAATACGGGATGCCTGGAGAGGCTCCTTTCGGGTCAACTCGGACACTTGCAAGCATGCGAAAGCGAAGCAATGCCGAGACGGACCATCCACAGCGCGACCATCACCTTGAAACTGCCATTCGACCTGGACGCCAGCGAAGAGGTCACTGCCCTTCGGGCTGCCGGCATTCCCGTTGACGCGCAGGGCAATGCAGAACGGGGCTTTCTCTTCGTCAGGTTCGGCGAAGAAAGGGGAAAGCAGACCAACATCTTTCGGTGGTTTGCCGGTGGGGTGGGGCCAGACCGTAGCGATGTCCGCACTGCTTCTCGATCCCGCGAACACAGTGCCGCGCGTTCAGGCGACGTGCTCAATGGCTGGATGCCCAACTAGCTTCGCGTCCAGGTCGGGTGGTCGAATAACCCCGCCTTCGCCGCTGGGGTCGAACATATACCCGACGCCCCACACCGTCAGGATGTAAGAGGACGGTCCGTTCTGCAATAGCTTTCGAAGCCGGGAGACTTGCACATCCAGGCTGCGCTCGAAAGCGCCGAGTTCGCGGCCACGCGCTACCTGAGCGAGTTTTTCCCGCGAAAGCGGCTGCCCCGCATGGCGGACCAGCACCTTGAGTATCGCGATCTGAACGGTTGTGATGCCCAGGATTAGCCCGTCCCTGCGAAGCGTGCGCGTGCCCAGGTTGAATTCGAATGGACCAAACCGGACCACCTCGTTTCTGCTCGAAGGACCGCCCGGCTCCTCCCTCGGAGGGCTGCGCCGCAGAATTGCCTGGATACGCGCTCGTATTTCCCTGGGATTGAATGGTTTGCGGACATAGTCGTCCGCGCCCATCATCAATCCCGCAATTCGATCGGTATCTTGCGCCTGCGCACTGAGAATGATGATGGGAACCCGGATGCCATTGGCTCGCAGCCGCTGGCAGATCGAAAAGCCGTCCTCGTCCGGCAGCAGCAGGTCGAGCACGATGAGGTCAATCGCGCGGCGATGCAGGATCGACGAGAGCGATGCACCGTTCTCGGCCTCGAATACCTCGAATCCCTCTTGCGAAAGATAGCTGCCTAGCAATTGCCGCACGCGGGGGTCGTCATCAACTATTGCGATCGCGTCGGCTCGGTGGGCTATCGTCATGGAAGCAAACTTTGTTAAATGAGAATCTCGCTCGTCTCGGCGGTTTTGCGGGGTTATAGGGCTGCACCAGTTGATTGATCAAATCCATCAATTTGGCCGAAGGGCGATTTGCGGAGCGAAAAAGCAGCCCCTCCGGACCCCGTTGTTTTCAATTGACACGATAAATGAAATTCAGTCTCTCATATTTCAATGTAATCCTGAGATCGATTCAGGATGCAATAAAAACGAACGTGAATAAATTGGCGTTTGTACGAGGAATGCATAATTCGGGCTGAGGCGAAAGCTCCAATTACGATTGTTTGTATTTAGAGTCCGCGGCTCGCACAGGGAGGCATGGAGCACCGGAAATACCGGCGCCCGCGCCCGCAGTTCTTGCGGAGCGCATTGCCAGGACAGACAGGTTATGAACCGGATTTTTCGCGTCATCTGGAACGACGCACTCGCCCTTTGGACCGTCGCTTCCGAATTGGGACGTGGCCACGCAAGATCTACCTCAGCCACGCAGGGCGTGGCCCTGCTAGCCGCCACTTTGCTGGCGGCTGCTTCCTTGCCCGCCTCCGCCGCATGTACGACGGACACGAATGCCAATGCAGTCAATTGCACGGGAAACCAGGGCACGACGGTAGGTACGGGCGCGGCGACCACGCCGGGCGTCTCGGTCACGGTCACGTCGGGCGCGACGGTCGATACAGGCAACAGCTCGGGCATCAGCGTCGGCGACCAGGCTGCCATCGTGATCCAGAACGGCGGGATCGTTCAGAACAATGCCGCCAGCGGCGGCGCATCGCCTTACCCGGGCATCGGTGCGAACACGATCGAGGTCAACAACAACAGCACGATCACCATCGATGCAGGGGGCTCCGTCGCCGCCAGCGGCTCAGGTGGCAACTCCGAAGCCATCAACCCCCTGGGCAGCGGAAACATCATCACCAACAACGGCGCGATCAGCTCTGCCCATACCGCGATCTGGTTCCAGGCGAACAGCGGTTCCAACACCGTCGTGAACACCGGCAGCATCGTCGCTGGTGCCGGCACGAACTCGACCACGACGACCGTCATCGGCGCCAGCGGCACGATGGCGGTCGATTTCACCAACAAGGGCAGCCTCGTCGGCTCGCTCGCCTTCGCTGGCGGCAGCGACGTGCTGCGCTGGTACACGGGAGCCACGATCACCGGCAACATCAGCGGTGGCGCGGGCGCCGACCTGCTCACGCTCAACAGCGACAACGGCGCGAGCGACACTTTCGCGCCGCGGTCTCTTACCGGATTCGAAACGCTGGTCAACAACAGCGGCACCTGGAAATTCAATGTCGCGCTGGCACCAGCGGGCATCACGAGCACCACGGTCCTGGGGGGAACGCTGATCCTTGGCGCCGACAACAGCGCCTATGCAGGCAGCATGACCGTGGGCTCGGGCGGCGTGCTGCAGAGCAGCGCGCAGTTCGCGCCGGCGACGATCACCGACAACGGACTCGTGCGCTTTGCCCAGCCCGACAACGCAACCTACAGCGGCCTGTTGAGCGGCACGGGCGGCATCGAGAAGACCGGCACGGGCACGCTCACGCTGATCGGGGACCAGACCTTCACGGGCCTCACCACTGTTTCCGCGGGAACGCTGCAGCTCGGCAACGGCGGCACCACGGGCAGCATCGTGGGCAACATCCTGAACAACGCGACGCTGGCCATCAACCGCTCGAACGCGCTCACGCTGTCGGGCACGATCAGCGGCACCGGCTCGCTCGTGAAAGAGGGCGCCGGCGCCACGACGCTGACCGCAGCCAACAGCTACAGCGGGGGCACCGCGCTCAAGCAGGGCCGATTGAACGTCGGCAACAGCCTGGCGCTGGGCACCGGCGCGCTGGCAATGGACAACGGCACCACGCTCGGCTTTGCCGCCGACGGCCTGAACCTCGCCAACGCCATCGTGCTGACCGGCAGCGACGACCCGGTGATCGACACCGGCAGCTTCAGCGCAGCGCTCAGCGGCAACATCAGCGGCAGCGGCTTCATCACCAAGCTGGGCAGCGGCACCCTCACGCTCTCGGGCGCCAACAGCTACACCGGCGCGACCGACGTGGCCGAAGGCACCCTGAGGGCAGGCGCAAGCGGCACCTTCAGTGCGGCCTCGGCACACACGGTGGAAAGCGGTGCCACGCTCGACCTCGCGGGCTTCAGCCAGACGGTGGCCTCGCTCGCCAACAGCGGCACCGTCTCGCTGGTGGGCACCGCACCGGGCACCACGCTCACCGTCACCGGCGCCTATGCCGGCAACAACGGCGTGCTGCGGCTGGGCACTTTCCTGGGCGACAGCAACAGCGTGAGCGACCGGCTGGTGCTGGACGGCGCGAGCGCCTCGGCCAGCGGCCGCACCAGCGTGCAGATCACGCAACTTGGTGGCCTGGGCGCACTGACCACGGGCAACGGCATCGAGGTGATCTCGGCGCGCAACGGTGCCACCACCACCGCGCAGACCACGAAGGACGCCTTCTCTCTCGCAGGCGGGCACGTCGATGCGGGCGCCTACGAGTACCGCTTGCATGCCGCCGACGCGAGCGGTGCCGGCGAGAATTGGTACCTGCGCTCGACCACCACGGCGACGGTATCGACGGCAACGCCAGCGACAGGCGCGGGTGTCTCGACCGGCGGCACCGGCACTACAGGCCCCATCACCGTGCAAGTGCCAACCTATCGCGCCGAAGTCCCGCTGCTGTCCGCGTTGCCCAGCCAGGTGCGCCAGATGGACCTGGCCATGATCGGCAACCTGCACCAGCGCATCGGCGACGACGACGTCAAGGCCGGCGGCCCCGCATCGACCGGCACCGAGCGCCGTGCCTGGGGCCGTGTGATCGCCACCGACATCGACATCCGCCAGCAGGGCACCGTCAGCCCGCACAGCAAGGGCAACGTCAAGGGCTTCCAGGCCGGCACCGACCTCTTCGCCACCTCGAACTGGCGTGCCGGTGTGTACGTCGGCCAACTCGACGGCCGCGTCAGGGTCAACGGCTTCGCCAGCGGCATCGCCAACCTGGCCGTCGGTTCCAACGACCTGCGCAGCCAGTACCTGGGCGCCTACGGCACCTGGACCGCCGATTCGGGCTTCTATGCCGATGCCGTGCTGCAGGCTGGGCGGCACCGCTACACCATCGAGCCGTTGTCGACCTCGCGCGGCGCGGGCAAGGGCGACAGCCTGATGGCGTCCATCGAAGTGGGCCAGGCCTTCGCGCTAGGCGAGAGCGGCTGGAAGATCGAGCCGCAGCTCCAGCTGATCCACCAGCACCTTGGCCTGGACAACATCGCGATCTCCGGTGCGAACGTGCGGCAGGACAGTAACGACGGCTGGATTGCGCGCATCGGCGTGCGCCTGAAGGGCGAGATGGCCACGGCGCTCGGCACGCTGCAACCGTACGGCCGCTTCAACCTCTACAAGGCGAGCAGTGGTGCCGACGTGGTCCGCTTCGTCGGACCCGCCGCCACGACCGACGTCACGGGCCGCACCGGTTCCACCGTCAGCGAGCTGGCCGGTGGCCTCACCCTGGCGCTGAATCAGACGACCAGCATCTACGGCGAAGTCGGCAAGCTGTGGGCCTCGGGTGGCGCGACGGATGTGAAGACTTCCCTGCAAGGCTCGCTCGGGCTGCGCATGAAGTGGTGAGAGCGCGCCGCGCCATGAACCAGTTCTTGGCGCGGTGCGGTCTTGCGCCGGCAGTCGAGAAGAAGCCCGGCCAGGACAAGAATTCAAAGGTACCTGCCAGCCCCCTATGAAGCCGGACATCGATCTTCCTTGGACTCCTTTCAGCTTCGATGGTGTAGCAACCTGGTTGTGTCCCAGTCTGTGGGACGAGACGAAGCACGTCCCCTTCAGGGGGGCGTTATTCGTTCTTTCCTACAGCGCATCAACCATTTTCTTTTTCTCGGTAGTGATGGTTCCCGTCGGGTTGCTTGTTTCCGTTCCGTTGATGACGACGCTCGCGATCGCACTCATCCCCGGGACGTGGTTTGGTATCGCGATGGGTTTGCTTTCTGGGTGGCATTTCAGAAGAAAAGTGCATAAATCCAGGCAGCCATAGCATGGCGGGCCCCGGCTGAGCAAGACCTCAGGCCGCGGCCCACTCCAGCGCCTGGCCCACGCAGTGCAGCGCGGCGGCGAGCTCGGCGTTGGTCGCCAGGCCGAAGCCGAGGCGGAACACACGGGGCTGGTCGCCGAACCAGGGGCCCGGCGCCAGCCGAACACTGCGTTCATGCAGTGCCGCCTGAAAGCGCTGCAGCGCCGCATCGTCATACACCTGCGGCTTCAGCCGCACGCAGCACAGCGCGCCGGCGTCCGGACGCACCCATTCGATCCGCGCGGCGTGGCGGCCGACCCAGGCCTCGAGCGTCCCCAGGTTGTGCGCGAGATGCCGCCGCCGCGTGCCGACGATGTGCTCCCCTTGCTTCAGAACCGTGGCCGCCAGTGCCTCGTCCAGTGGCGAGCACGAGATCACGGTGTTGAACTTTGCCGTGATCAGCGCTTGCCGCAGCGCCGCGTCGCGCACGATCGCCCAGCCGATGCGCAGCCCCGCGGCGCCATGGCACTTGGAGAGCGATGCCACCGTGACCACCCGAGGCCCCAATGCACTGGCGCTGGGCAAGGTGGAGTGGTCGCCGTAGGCCGCCTCGCGATAGGTCTCGTCGACGATCAGCCAGGCATCGGGCGCATGCGTGCGCATCAGCTCGGCCACTTTGCGCAGCGTCGACGCCGGGATGGCGACACCCGAGGGATTCTGCGGCGAAGCGAGGCTCACGATGCGGGTCTTCGACGAGAGCAGCGCGCGCAGCGCCTCGAGGTCGATCCGGTAGCCGGCGTCGAAGTTCAGCGGCAGCGAGCGCACGGTCGCGCCGACCGCCCCGAGCGTATTGCGCGCGAGCGGAAAGGCCGGTTCGGCGATCACCGCTTCGTCGCCTGGCCCGCAGAGCGTGAAGGCAAGGAGAAACAGCGCATGCATGCCGCCGACCGTGACGACCACATCGTCGGCATCCACGCCATGACGCGCGGCGATCTGCGTGCGCAGCTGCGCACCGCCCGCCGCAGTGCCGTAGCCCAACTGAAGCGCGCCGATCTCTGCCAGGTTGGAGCCGAGCAGTTCGCCGAGCCAGAGGTTCGGTCCCACGCTCTCGGCCAGGTCGTGGCGCGGCGCGCTCGAGACCAGCGAGATGATGTCGTTGTCCGGAAATCGATCCATGGCTTCTCGTACCCGTCTTGTGTAGCTGCCTTCGATGGTGCAAGCTCCAGGTTCAAGATAACAGCCACAGTTTTCTGAAATTGCGACCAGCACAGTTGAAGCCATGACGCTCGAAACACATTCCGCCGGCGGTGCCGATCCGCAGCCCGCCACGCGCTTCCGCTACGAAGAGCTGGCCGATTTCATCGCCGGCCTCGTCGAGAGCGGCACGCTGCCCGCGGGCAGCCGCGCGCCATCGCTGCGCGAGATCAGCGCGCAGCACCGCACCAGCCTGAGCACCGCGGTGCAGGCCTATCGGCTGCTCGAGGACCGCGGCGTGCTCGAGGTGCGGCCGCAGTCGGGCTACTACGTGGCCCGGATACCGACGGCGCTGCCGCTGCCGGCACCCACGCGGCCGCCGCTGCGCCCGACCAAGGTGGCAGTGTCGAACCTCATGCTGCAACTGCTCGAGAACGCATCGAACGAGGCCTACGTGCCGCTGGGCTGCGCCATTCCTAGCGCGCGGATCCTTGCTTCCTCCAAGCTCGACCGCATCCTCGCGCGCACCGCGCGCGTGAAGGGCGCGCAGCTCAACACCTACTCACCGCCGCGCGGCGAACTGTCGCTGCGCATGGAAATCGCGCGCCGTGCCATGCGCTTCGGACAGGCTTTGTCACCTGACGCCATCGCCA
The DNA here is from genome assembly GCF_056395365.1 of Variovorax sp. 10L421. Classification (NCBI taxonomy): domain Bacteria; kingdom Pseudomonadati; phylum Pseudomonadota; class Betaproteobacteria; order Burkholderiales; family Comamonadaceae; genus Variovorax; species Variovorax sp. 10L421. The sequence continues at coordinate 319,977 of NZ_JBFTJJ010000002.1, read as the reverse complement.
TCACCTGCGGCTGCACCGAGGCGTTGGCGCTCGCGCTCGACGCGGTCACCGAGCCTGGCGATGCGGTCGCCATCGAATCGCCGACTTACTTCGGCCTGCTGCAGGTGTTGCGCATGCGCGGCCTGCGGGTGGTGGAACTGCCCACCGACGCCGGCACCGGCGTGGTGATCGATTCACTGCGCGACGTGCTTGCCGCGGGCCAGGTGCGCGCCTGCGTGCTGGCTTCGAGCTTCCAGAATCCGCTGGGTTTCACGATGCCGATCGAGAATCGCCGCGAGGTGCTGCGCCTGCTCGCGAAGCACCGCGTGCCGCTGATCGAGGACGACGTCTATGGCGACATCCATTTCGGCGAGGAACGCCCGATTCCCTTCAGCGCGCTCGACCGCCACGACAACACCATCTACTGCGGTTCGTTCTCGAAGACGCTGGCGCCGGGCTATCGCATCGGCTGGATCGTGCCGGGCCGCCACATGGCACGCGTGCTCGAGAGCAAGTTCGCCTCGACGCTGGCCACACCGGTGCTGACGCAGGCTGCGCTTGCGGACTTTCTCTCGAACGGCGACTACGACCGCCACCTGCGCCGCTTGCGGCGCGAGTTCGCCGACACGCTGGAGCGCATGTCGCGCGTGATCGAGCAAGCCTTTCCGCCGGGGACCAGGATCACTCGGCCAGCGGGCAATTTCGTGCTGTGGCTCGAACTTCCCAAGGCGCTCGACACGCGGGCGCTGTTCGCTCAGGCGCTGAAGAAGGGCGTGTGCTTCGCGCCCGGCGTGGTGTTCTCGGCGAGCGGGCGCTATGCCCATTGCATGCGCCTGAGCGGCGGCTACGGCTGGGATGCGCGCATCGAGAAGGGCCTGCGCACGCTGGGCGCGCTCGCGGCGAAGGCAGTGAGCTGAACGAAGAGGCTGCGGCGGGAAACCCGGGGCTCACACCCGCCGGTGCGCAGCCACCCGTTCGAGCAATTCGAACAGCATCCCTCGCTCGCCGGGCGTCAGGTGTGCCAGCAGATCGGCCTCCATCTTCGCCGCGACGGTCTCCGCCTTCTTGACGAGATCGCTGCCCTTGCGCGTGAGGCGTACGTGCGCCGAGCGGCGATCGGTCTCGCTGCGGCTGCGATTCAGCAGGCCGCGTTCTTCGAGCCGATCGAGCGTGATCGTGAGATAAGGCATCGAGACGTACAGCGCACGCGCGAGCTGCTTGGGCGTCACATCGCTGTTCGAGTCGACCAGCACGAGCAGCGAGAACTCGACCCGCCGCAGGTTGAAGGGTTCGCCCACGTGCTTCTCGTAGAGGGTCGACGTGGGGATCGTGGCCTGCACGAGGCTGTAGCCCAGCAGCCGGCGCATGCGCTCGTCTTCCAGTCCGCTGCGGTCGGGATGGCGAGCGGGTTCATGGGAAGAAGGAGGGGGGTGGGCCGTCATGGAGGCGGCCAGTGTAGCGGTCCGGCCGGACCGATCGCACGCGCCTGGCAGGCGGGCGACCGCATCGCGGCCGGCGATGCCCGCCGTCAGTTGGCGCAGACGAACTTGCCGGGATCGTTCTGTTCCAGCAATGCCGCCGGCGCCGAGCCGGTGGTCCCGATGTACTGCGCGTATTGCGGGTAGGGGCACAGGGGCCGCACGCGCGAGCTCACTCCCGCGGGCAGCGTCCAGCCGGCGGTGTCGGGATTGCCGGGCTTCGAGCTCGCGATCAGGCGATCGGGCGCCTTGCCTTTCTCGACCCAGTCGACCATCGCGCTGAATACCGGGAAGGTATCGGTGGCGGGGCCGCCCGAGCAGTGGTTCATGCCGGGCACCGCGAACAGCCGCACGAAGTCCTTCACGGTGCCGTTCGCCGTGTTGCCGGCCAGCGAATCGACCCACTTGGCCGTGTAGTTGAAAGAGAAGACCGGGTCGCTGGTGCCGTGATAAAGAATCAGCTTGCCGCCCTTGCCCTTGAGCTTGGACATGTCGGTCGAGTGCGTGCCCATGAAGCTGTAGGCCGACTCGGTGTAGATTCCGTCGGTGGCCTTGATCTTCGGCGCGTCGGCATCCCAGTCGAAGCGCAGCTGGAACTGCACCAGCGAGTTGCCGGTCGCCAGGCCCTGTGTGGGCGGGGTGGTGAAGATCAGCGGACCCGCGCCGCCGCCGAGGGTGGCGTTGATCGCATCGTTCGCGCCGCTCGTGCGGTAGCCGAATCCGGTCTTCCAGATCTGCCATCCGAAGGCGCCGATGCCTGCGTCCCAGGGCCAGTCCGAGTAGAGCGCGTCGCCGGCGCTGTTTTTCACGCCGCCCATTACCTTCTGCATGGCCGTGACCTGGGCCGGAACGAGGCAGCCCGGCGCGCCTGGTGCGCCCGGCGCGCCGCAGGCCAGGGTGCTGACATCGAAGGTGCAGGAGCGCTTGTTGATCATGCCGTCGACCAGCCCGTCGTCGGCATCGCATTTCGCCAGTACCGCTTGCTGCAGGGCCGCCCATTGCGCGGGCTGGAAGGCCGCATTCATCAGGGGGGTCGCGTTCGAGGCGCCGGGGCCCGTGGTTTCCAGGAAGCCCTGCGCTTGCGCCGCAGCCGCGAACTGCTGCGTGTCCCAGGCCTCGGCGAGCCAGGCCTTCGGAAGATCCGAGCCGGGGTCTCCGGCGACCACGCCGTCGAACTCGTCGCCGAAGCGCTGCGAAACCATCATCGCTTCGCGTCCGCCTTCGGAGCAGCCCATGAAATAGGCGTAGTCCTGCTTCTTGGCGTAGTAGCGCGCGACCAGCTGATTGGCGAGCTGCTTGGTCTGGCCGATCGCGTTGTAGCCGAAATCCACGCGTGCCACGGGGTCGAGTCCGAAGGAGGCCGTGCCCGCGTTGTTCGGATCGTTGTTGGTCGCGTTGCTGTGGCCGCTGTCGTTCGAGACGGTGGCATAGCCCGACAGCAGCGGCTGGACGGTTTCACCGTTGCTGATGGCGCCCGTGGTGTCCGGCACCGAGCCATCGGAGCCGCCGCCGCCGCTCATGAACATGCGGCCGTTCCACCGCGTCGGCAGGTTGATCTGGAACGCGATTGCATAGGTCGACATCGCGTCGGTCTGGCCCGCGGCCTGGAGGCCCTTGCGGCCGCCGTTGATGGTGCCGGCCACCGCGCAGTAGCTTTGCGGGTTGCCGCTCGCGTCGGCCGCAGTGGTCTTCGCGATCTTGGTCGAAGTGATGCTCACGGTGCGTCCCGCGGCCGAGAGCTCGGCCGCCAGTGCCGCGACCGCTGCACAGCCGCCGGCCTCGTCGGGCGTGTTGAGCAGCGCGGGCTGGGCCACGGGTGCCGGCGCGGGCGACGGCGGGGGCGCAGACGGGGGTGAAGTGGGCGCGGGGGCTGGTGTCGGCAACAGGGTGAATGCGGAAGCCGCCCTGTCGCTCCCTCCGCATCCGCTTGCGGCGGCCRCCGCGACGACACAGGCCAGCAGCGGCCTCCGGATTGGGGAACCCATTCGATTGTCTCCAGTTGTTAACTAGTTTTCGAGCCCGCACTGCCCGATCCCCCTCGTGAAACCGGAGGAAACGAGTCGTTCGAACGGGAGAATAGTTAACTTGATTAATCAAATGATCGGGACTTACCCGAGGCCCCATGCAGCGGGCTGAAGCTCGCGCTCGTGCTATTGGTGCTGGCTAGACATCAGTGTCGGGCTCTCCCAGGTTCTGGTGCTGGCCGTCGCGGGCTTCCATGTTCTGAGCGGCCGCGTTTGGGCATTCGGTCCTCCGGGGGCGGGCAGGGTAGGGCCTCCGGATTTGACCGTCACCGCAACTGCAACTTCATCACCACTTCACGCGCACGCCAACCGAGCCATTGACCGAGCTCTTGACCCTGGCGTTGCCGCCGCTCGCCCAGAGCTTGCCGACTTCTCCGTAGAGGCTCGTCGACGCGCCCAGGGTCAGCGTGAAGCCGCCCGCGAGCTCGGTGCTCGCGCCGCCGGTGGGCACCGAGATGTCAGTCGTGATTGCTCCGTTCACGAAGCGCGCGATGTCCGCGCCGCTGGAGCTCCTGTAGACGTTGAAGCGGCCGTACGGCTGCAGCATGCCGATGCCGGTGTCGACCTGGCCCTTCACCCGCACACCCGCGCGGGCGATCCAGCCGCTGTCGGCCTGCGGCTGGACGACGGCGCCGACAATGGCGGAGTTGTTCAGATCCATGTGCTGGTGGATCAGCTGCAACTGGGGCTCGATGCTCCAGCCGCTGCCACCGAGCGCAAAGGCTTGCCCCACCTCGATCGAGCCCAGCAGGCTGTTGCCCTTGCCGCCGACGCCCTGGCCCAGCAGCGGCTCGACCGTGTAGCGGTGGCGGCCCGACTGCAGCACCGCATCGGCATAGAACCCGCTGTCACCGGTGTAGGTGCCGTACACGCCCACATACTGGCTGCGAAGGTCGTTGCGGCCCACGGCCAGGTTCTGGATACCGCTGGCGAAGCCCCGCACGCGGGCGTCGCCGTCGAGTTGGCCGACGTAGATGCCTGCGCGCCAGTTCGGCGCGGCCAGCAGGTCGGTGCCGGCCTGGAAGCCCGTGAGCCGGCCCTTGCCGGTGGGGGAGACGGCGCCACCTTGCTGGACGTCGATGTCGGCGGAGAGCACGCGCGCCCAGGCGTGGCGATCCGAGCCGCTCGGCATCGCCGCGCTGCCCTTGACGTCGTCGTCCCCCACGCGTTTGCGTAGGTCGCCCAGCATCGCAAGATTGCCCTGGCGCAGTTGGCTCGGCAGCGCCGCGTAGAGCGAGGCTTCCGATCGGTAGGTGATCACCGGCGCAGCGGGCGCCGCCGGTGGGACCGCATTGATGCTTGATCGCAGGAACCAGTTCTCCCCCGCGCCCTTGGCATCGGCTGCGTAGAGGCGGTACTCGTACGCACCTGCATCGACATGGCCGCCGGCCAGCGAGAACGCGTCCTTGGTGGTCTGGGCCGTCGTGGTGGCGCCGTTCAGTGCGGAAATCACTTCGATGCCATTGCCGCTGGTCAGTGCGCCCAGTCCACCGAGATTGGTGATCTGCACACTGGTCTTTCCACTGGCCACCGCTGCGGCGCCGTCGAAGATCAGGCGGTCCGACGAGCCCGAGTTGCCGAGAGCCGTCCCTAGCCTCAGCACACCGTTGTTGCCGACGTAGGCGCCGTTGAGGGTCAGCGTCGTGCCCGCGGCCGCCCCGACCAGCGAGACGGTGCCGCTGTTGCTCAGCGAAGCCACGGTCTGGTTGAAGCCTGCAAGATCCAGCGTCGCGCCCGAAGCCACGCTGTACGCGGAGCTTGCACTGAAGGTGTTGGCGGCGCCGGCCTTCAGCGTGCCCTGCGCCACATTGGTGGCGCCGGTATAGGTGTTGGCGCCTGAGAGCGTCAGCGTGCCCGTGCCTTGCTTCGTGATGAAGCCGCCGCCGCTGATCGCGCCGCTCAGCGTTTCATTGAAGCTGCCGGTGTCGATGACCGGATCGTTGTTGCCTGTCAGTTGGATCGTGTTGGCAACCGTCAACCCATCGGCGCTGAAACCCAGCGTGGTGTCGTCGTCCATCGCCAGCGCGCCGGTGCCTAGCGCCTGGTTGTGGCCGAGGTTCAGGCGCCCTTGACGCAGCGCGGTGCCGCCCGTGTAGGTATTGGCGCCCGAAAGCGTCAGTGTGCCGGTGCCGATCTTGACCAGCGAGCCGCCGGTGCCCGAGATCACGCCCGAGACTTCGGTGTTGGCGTTCAGCCCGCCCGTGGTCAGTGCCTTGGCGCCGAGAATCACGTCGCCCATGCCCGACAGCGCGCCGATGGAGATTCCCGCTGTGGTCAGCGAGCTGATGCGCAGGCGCCCGCCAGCGTTGTTGACCACCGTGGCTTGGCCGGCGCTCGCGCGGTCGAAGATGTCAATCAGCCCGCCGCTTTCGTTGACGAAGGTCGCCTGGCCCGCGCTGGCGTCGTCCAGCAGGTTGATCTGGCCGCCCGAGAAGTTGGTGATGCGCGCGTTGCCGGCCGTCGCGTTGAACCAGATGTTGGTCAGCCCACCGTGGTTCTCGATGACGGCGTTGCCCGCGGTGGCGTTGTCGCGAAACTCGGCGGCCGCGCCGTTGTTCATGACCAGACGGGCATTGCCTGCCGACGTGGTGCCGCCGAAGCGGACGAAGCCGGCATTGCCGGTGGCGCCGCGCTCGGCGGCGGTAATGGTCAGTCCGCTCGCGTCTGCGTTGCCGCTGAAGAGCAGCGAGGCATTGGCCGCCACCGAGACAGGACCGCTGCCCAGCGCGCCGGTCGCGGCTGCATTGAGGCTGCCCGCCTCCACGGCCGTCCCGCCGACGTAGTTGTTGGCCGCACTGAGCACCAGCGTGCCGGCGCCGGTCTTGTGCAGGCTGCCCGGACCGGAGAGCGTGCCGTTGAGGGTCAGCGTACGCACCAGATCGACTTCGAAGGTCGCACCGCCCGCTCCGAGGGTGATGCTGCGCGTGGCGGTGGTCGTGCCGGTGGAGCGCAACGTACCGGCGTCGAGCGTGAGCCTGCCGGACGAGTCGCCGAGCGCGCCGTCGTCGGCGATGGCGAGCGTGCCTCCGAGCACCGTCCAGGGCGTCAGCCCGGTGGTGGTGCCGGTCAGTGTCCAGGTGTTGGCGCCTGTCTTCTCGTAGCGCTCGAAGCCGCGATAGGTCGCGGCGCCGAGCGAAGTGGTGCCGTCGGTCGCCACGCCCGAGAGGCGCAGCACGTTCCCGGTGCCGATTGCCGACAGGGTCCCATTGATCACCGAGCCGTTCTGCAGCTCGACCGAGTTGTCGTTGCCGGTGACGCGAACCGCGTCGCCGCGCGTGACGCCGTCGCCGCCCATGCCGCCTATCAGGGTGCCGCTGTTGACGATGCTGTTCGCATTGCCGCGGATGCGCAGGCCTGCGCCTCCGATGCCGTTGGCGGCACTGCTGCCGCCGGCACCGCCCGCGCCCCCCACCAGTGCCCCGGTATTGAGCACCGAGTTGCCGCTGGACTCCATCGCCAGGCCGGCGCCGCCCTCGCCGCCGCCGCCCACCATGCCGCCGATGGTCGCCACGCCGCCATTCCCTCCGCTCCCGCCAGTGGCCGTGCCGGTGTTGGTGACGGTGGCGCCCCCACCTTGCAGCACGATGCCGTCTCCGCCGCCGCCGCCACCGCCGGCCCATTGGCCGATGCCGCCGTTGCCGCCATTGCCGCCGACGATGGCCTGGCTCGCATTGCTGACTACCGCATTGGCGGCGACACCCTGAAGGCCCGCGCCACCACCGCCGCCGCCGCCGGCCAGTCGCCCGCTGCCACCATCGCCGCCACTGCCCCCCAGGAGCGTGGTGGCGCCCGTCACGGTGATGGAGGTGCCAGAGGTGTACACGGCGGCACCACCGCCGCCGCCGCCGCCCGCCCCATAGATCGGATCGGGATCGGGAACGCCGGTGCTTCCCGACGATCCGCCGACGGAGCCCGTGACGCTGGTCGCGCCCACCGCTCCCCCGACTCCGCCGGCACCAGCCGCTCCGTTACCGCCGGCTCCGCCACTGCCTCCCGATGGAGACGATCCGTTGCTGGTGGGGTACATGCCGATGTTGCCGCCGCCGCCGCCACTGCCATTTCCAGCACCGCCCCGGCCGCCAGTACCCCCGCCCGCGACGAATGCAGTACCGCCGCTGGCCTGCGCCCAGGCGCCTGCCGGCAGGCCAGCCAAGGCCAGCCAGCACACGGCGGCAGCGACCGAAGAAGCGCGCCGCCCGCACCGATGCGAAACCTCCGAAACGGCGACCCAGGCGCCGAGCGCAGCGTTCCAGATGCTGCGGTACACAGTGTTCATGTCCCAACCTCTCCTAACGATGGATATGCAACCAAAACAGGCTGAATGTAACTAAACGTGCGGGAGGGGAGAGTACTGTTTTCGTCGGCGCTCAAACATCACCGGAACGGGTGATAGCCAAATCACTGACGCAGGGCAGCTGAGTTGCCGATTGCAGTGTTCGTTCGTACTCATTTGCTCCAGAAGATCGGAGTGGACAACCACCCTCGGGCTGCACTCAGGAGTGCCAGTAGAATCCGTGCCTGCCGCGGGTGTAGTTCAATGGCAGAACGGCAGCTTCCCAAGCTTCATACGAGGGTTCGATTCCCTTCACCCGCTCCATGCCTGCTACGCAGGCCATGTCATCGCCGCAGCGAACGCACCTACTCGCCGGGTACAGGCGGTATGTATTTCCCAGCCTGCTCAAGGCTCGCGCGCTCAACAACCTCCTCGCTGCCATAGGGACTTTCCCGACAAGCCTCCCGTTGTCAGGTGGAGGTCAGGTATTCGATCCAGCATTGAAATAGAAAGTACTACTTTCGCTCGCAGGCCTTGCCCGAGCCTCGGTTCGGCGGCAGGGGCCCAAAAAGCGATCTGGAGGGTGCGATGCGCGTGACCAACTTGAATTGGGCCGGGACTTCGGAACCGACGTTTCGCGTGTGGCCGGATGACCCTGGCGGCTTCTCCACCCAGAGGATCACGCCGATGCACCACAACTTTCACGAGCATCCCCTGTTTCAGGTGCCCGAACTCGTGAAGCTCGGGATGGAACTCTCGAAGCTGGACCAATGCAGGTTCATGAACCCGAACAGGACGGTCGCGTCCACGCTTGCGCACGACAGCCGGCATCCTGACGGGCGCAGCATCGAGGAATTCTTCCAGCGCATGGAGGAGCCGGGTTCGTCGGTTTCCTTCTACAACATCGAAGTCATTCCCCGCTATCAGGCTCTGCTGATGTCGGTGGTGAATTCGATGCGCGCTCTCGTCGAACGTGAGCAGCCGGACATCTTCAGGGTGAACGGATTCGTCTTCTTCTCTGCGCCGCCGTCCGTCACGCCCTTTCACATCGACCGAGAGAACAACTTCTGGCTGCAGTTGCATGGGCACAAGACCCTCAACGTCTGGGATCACCGCGATCGCACCATCGTGCCGGCCGATGCCGTGGAGGACTTCATCGTCACGCAGTCGCTCAAGAAAGTGCGTTTCGACGAAGCGTTCCTGCCGCGCGGGCTGGAGTTCAATGCGCAGCCAGGGGATGCCATCTATTTCCCGAGCACCTCGCCCCACATGACGAGATCCAAGGTCGACGGGGCTGGCCCAGGCGATCGCCTGTCGATTTCGATCGGGGTGACCTTCTACACCGCTGCCACGCGCGAGGTTGCCCGCATCCATCAGGTGAACCGGCTGATGCGCAAGTGCGGCCTGTCCCCCTCGTATCCGAGGGAATCGCCCACCGCGGACGCAGTCAAATCGGCCCTCGGCGGCATGGTCGGTGCAGGGCGCGCCAGGCTCGGCGCCGCGCGCGCCCGGCTCATCAGCATGACGACGGCGCGACGTTTCAAGCACACGCCGCCGCCCGGCTCCTACTGAAGAACGTGCCTGCGCCGGGCCGCTCCCTCCCGCTCGAACTGTGGTGGCATGTCCTTCGATGCCCACCCCACCGAGGAGGAGGCTGGCACCATATCGAGCATGAAATTCAAACCCACCAGGCTGGCTGTCCATCTGCTCCTCGCCGCGGCAGCCGGGTCGTGCGCCGCTGGAACGATCGTGTGCGCGCCGGCTTCGAGCAGCGCAGGGCCGGCTCCCTGGATCCGCAGGATCTCGATCGACGAGCACTCTCGCACCGTCAACATGGACGTTGTTCGCCAGAGGACGAAAGACGCGGACACCATGGGCAAGATGAGGGCCGAGCTGCTGAGCATGGACGAGACCCAGGGGGGCGAGCCGGTCTACGTGTTCAACGCCATTCCCGCCGCGAGTGACGAAGTTACGCACCTCTTCAAGCTGTTCAAGGCAGGGGAGTGGCGCCTGATACGTGCCGGGGTGACGTTCGTCGGCAAGGTGCCGGCACTGCGAACGATCGAGACAAGCACGGTCCTGGATTGCAAGCGGTCGGACTTGGGGTAGCTTCGTCGCCATCGGATCAAACAAAGAACGGACAACCTGCCACGGGCATGGAGCAGGGGCGGAAATGCCGCAACAAAAGCAGGTAACCCGAAGGTAGGCGTGTTCCGACAGACTTGAAGGCTGGCGCGGAGGAACATGACTTCCCACCGCACCCTCGCGGAAAGGAGCGTGAAATGACGTTCGACTTCTTGTTTCGCCCGACTCACACCGCGTATCTCCGGCGCGCGGCGGCACTTTTGGAAGAGGCGCAGATGGCGCGCATCGAGCATCAGGCTGCGGCAGAGCATCACAGCGCCCTCGCCAGGATGTACGCCGAACGCGTCAGGCGTCTCGAGAACGAGCTCTATCGCCAGCCGCAGAATGTGGCGCACGGAATGCCCGCCGAAGGTGCCGCCGCCGACGAGCGGCCGCAGTTGTATTCGCTGGACGGAACCCGCAAACCCGGGCTGACTTCGGCGACCTGAGCCAGGGGGCGGCCTCTGGGCCGTGCGTGGGGCGAGTCCAAAAAAATACCCGCCGAAGCGGGTACGAATAGCCCATGGAGGGGCGCTCTGGGCACTGACCGAGAGCTCTTCTTTTATGGGCCCTGTTGCGTGACAGCATCGGTATCGTCGATGCCCCCCTGGGGTCCGGGTGTCAGTCGGAAATAGGCAGTTGCCGTAGGACACTCATAAAAACGTGAACTATTTGGCAATATTTTTCCGGCCATCAGCGCAGGAACACGTGCCGCATGAACTGCATGATCGGGTACTGGATGACCGTCTGCACCTTTGCCGGTAGTTCCAGCGGCCGCATCAGCATCTTGAGCGTGTGGCCGGGGCTCAGGTTGGTGCGGATGGTGCTGTTCATGTCCGCGCTCAGTTGCTGCACGTAGGCCGTGTCGGTGGCGCGGCCGGGCGAGCGCGTCTTCACCACGTGGCGGATCGCGCAGTCGGCGTCTTCGCTCTTGAGTTCGAGCGTGCGGCGGCCGATGGTGCCCATCACGCGCAGGCGGCCCAGCTTTTCCTGCTCGCGGTAGCGGCGGAAGAAGCGGTAGAAGTGCTTGTAGTGGTTGACCTCGTCGGTCGCGATGCGGGTCGCCAGGTCCCGCAGCACGGGTTCGTCGGTGCAGCGCGCCATGGCGCGGTAGTAGGTGGCGGTGCCGGTCTCGACCACGCAGCGGGCGGTCATTTCGAGAGCGCGGGTCGGGGCCAGCAACTCGACCTTGCAATAGGTCGCGTATTCCTCCAGGAAGCCCTGATAGGCGACATCCCATTCGAACTCCGGCCAGACGTGGCGGACATATGCGCGCAGGGCCCTGCCGTGCTGCAGTTCCTCGAGTTCCCAGTGGTTCGACAACCAGTCGGTGACCTCGTCGTCGCCCCGGAAAAAATCGACCAGGTTGTGTGTGTAGAGGTCCGAGCCGCTCTCGACGAAGGAGGCGGAGGTCACCAGGTAGAAGAGATTTTCGTCCGGGCGTACCTTGTCGAGCGCGATGCGCGAGAAATCCAGGTCTTCGATCTTCCAGTGCTGATCCGCCTCTTGGCTTGCCATTCGAGCTCCTTGATCTTGTGTCCGTACAAGTACGGATGGCGCCGGCCGTATTTGGTTCTCTTCTTTTGCGCCAAGTCACATATTAGCCGTGGCCTCCGGATCGTGCAGCTTGCGAGGCGGCGCGGGCGCATGGCCAAACCTATAATCGTTTGTTCAAGCAAATCAAGCAGTTAGGCCGGTTCGCCGCAGTGGGTTCGACATGAGGGTCGCCATCGCCGCGCCGCCCTCGACAGAAGACGAATCCAAAGATGAGCCAGCCCACATTCACGGTCGCGGACATCCGCAAGACCTTTCTCGATTTCTTCGCCTCCAAGGGCCATACGGTGGTGGCCTCGAGCTCGCTGGTGCCGGGCAACGACCCGACCCTCATGTTCACCAACTCGGGCATGGTCCAGTTCAAGGACGTGTTCCTGGGCGAAGACAAGCGCAACTACGTGCGCGCCGCTTCGGTCCAGGCCTGCCTGCGCGCCGGCGGCAAGCACAACGACCTCGAGAACGTGGGCTATACCGCGCGCCACCACACCTTCTTCGAGATGCTGGGCAACTGGAGCTTCGGCGACTACTTCAAGCGCGAATCGCTCAAGTGGGCCTTCGAGCTGCTGACCGAGGTCTACAAGCTGCCGGCCGAGAAGCTCTGGGCCACCGTCTACATCGAAGACGACGAGGCCTACGACATCTGGACCAAGGAAATCGGCCTGCCGCCCGAGCGTGTGGTGCGCATCGGCGACAACAAGGGCGGCCGCTACATGTCCGACAACTTCTGGATGATGGCCGACACCGGCCCGTGCGGCCCGTGCTCCGAGATCTTCTTCGACCACGGCCCCGAGATCCCCGGCGGCCCGCCCGGCTCGCCCGACGAAGACGGCGACCGCTACATCGAGATCTGGAACAACGTGTTCATGCAGTTCGACATGCAGCCCGACGGCTCGGTCAAGAAACTGCCCGCACCCTGCGTCGACACCGGCATGGGCCTGGAACGGCTGGCCGCGATCCTGCAGCACGTGCACAGCAACTACGAGATCGACATCTTCGACGCGCTCATCAAGGCGGCCGGCCGCGAGACCGGCACGCAGGACCTCGCGAACAACTCGCTCAAGGTGATTGCCGACCACATCCGCGCCACCTCGTTCCTGGTGGCCGACGGCGTGATCCCGTCGAACGAAGGCCGCGGCTACGTGCAGCGCCGCATCATTCGCCGTGCCATTCGCCACGGCTACAAGCTGGGCCAGAAGAAGCCCTTCTTCCACAAGCTGGTGCCCGACCTCGTGAAGCTCATGGGCGATGCGTACCCCAAGCTGGTGGCCGATGAGAAGCGCATCACCGATACGTTGAAGGCCGAGGAAGAGCGCTTCTTCGAGACGCTGGCCAACGGCATGGAAATCCTCGACGCGGCGCTGGCCGGTGGTGCCAAGGTGCTGCCGGGCGAAGTCGCCTTCAAGCTGCACGACACCTATGGCTTCCCGCTCGACCTGTCGGCCGACGTGTGCCGCGAGCGTGGCGTGAGCGTCGACGAGGCCGGCTTCAACGCCGCCATGGAAAAGCAGAAGGCTGCGGGCCGCGCCGCCGGCAAGTTCAAGATGGACCGCAACGTCGAATACGCCGGTGCGGGCAACACCTTCACCGGCTACGACCACCTCGAAGAAAACGCCAAGGTCGTGGCGCTGTACTTCGAAGGCGCTGCCGTTCAGGAACTGAAGGAAGGCCAACCCGGCATCGTGGTGCTCGACACCACGCCTTTCTATTCCGAGAGCGGCGGCCAGGTCGGCGACCAGGGCGTGCTCGTTGCCGAAGGCGTGCAGTTCGGCGTGGAAGACACGCAGAAGATCAAGGCCGATGTGTTCGGCCATCACGGCACCCAGACGCAGGGCACGCTCAAGGTCGGCGACACGGTCAAGGCCGCGGTCGACACCGCCCGCCGCGCCGCCACCATGCGCAACCACAGCGTCACCCACCTGATGCACAAGGCCCTGCGCGAAGTGCTGGGCGGCCACGTTCAGCAGAAGGGCTCGCTGGTCGATGACGACAAAACGCGCTTCGACTTCGCGCACAACGCGCCCGTCTCGCACGACCAGATCGTCGAGATCGAGAAGCGCGTCAACGCCGAGATCCTCGCCAACGCGCCGACCCAGGCCCGCGTGATGGACATGGAGTCGGCCCAGAAAACCGGCGCCATGATGCTGTTCGGCGAGAAGTACGGCGAGACCGTGCGCGTGCTCGACATCGGTACGAGCCGCGAACTCTGTGGCGGCACCCACGTGGGCCGCACGGGCGACATCGGCCTCTTCAAGATCGTCAGCGAAGGCGGCGTGGCCGCCGGCGTGCGGCGCATCGAGGCCGTTACGGGTGCCAACGCGCTCACCTACCTGCAGGACCTCGAATCGACCGTGCACAGCGTGGCCGCCACGCTCAAGTCGCCGGCCGCCGAGCTGCAGGGCCGGCTCACGCAGGTGCTGGAGCAGGTGAGGGCGCTCGAACGCGAAGTGGGGGCGCTCAAGGGCAAGCTCGCGTCGTCGAAGGGCGACGAGCTCGTCTCGCAGGCCGTGGACGTCAACGGCATCAAGGTGCTCGCGGCCAAGCTCGACGGCGCCGACGCCAAGACGCTGCGCGACACCATGGACAAGCTCAAGGACAAGCTCAAGACCGCCGCCATCGTGCTGGCCGCCGTCGACGGTGACAAGGTGCAGATCGCGGCCGGCGTCACGGCCGACAGCGTGGGCAAGGTCAAGGCCGGCGAGTTGGTCAACTTCGTGGCCCAGCAGGTCGGCGGCAAGGGCGGCGGCAAGGCCGACATGGCCATGGCCGGCGGCACCAACGCGGCGGGCCTTGCGGCCGCGCTGCAGTCGGTGCAGGCCTGGGTTGCGGAACGCGCCTGACCATCCACCCGTCTCGACCCGCACAAGCACTTCATGCCAGACGCAATCCCCGGTGAAGTGCTCGTGATGGGGGCGGGCACCATCGGGTGCTTCATCGGCGGCAGCCTTGCAGCGGCCGGCGTGCCCGTCACTTTCGTCGGACGTCCGCGCATGCTGGACAAGCTCGCGGCGCATGGCCTGACGCTCACCGACATCGACGGGGCGACGCGCAGGCTGCCTGCCGAGAAATTGCGGCTGTGCGACCAGGTCCCGGTGGGTGCGCGGCCTTCGCTGGTGCTGCTGTGCGTGAAGAGCGGCGCCACTGCCGCGGCGGCCGGCGAGCTGGCTTTTGCATTGCCCGCGGGCACTACGGTGGTCTCGCTGCAGAACGGCATCTCCAATTCCGCGGCCGCATCGCAGACTGGCCCCTCGCTGAATGTGCGGGCCGGCATGGTGCCGTACAACGTGGCCGAGATCGGCCCCGGCGCCTTCCATCGCGGCACCGCTGGCCGGCTGGCCGCGGAAGACGATGCGGCGCTGCGACCCTGGCTGCCCGTGTTCGAGCGCGCCGGCGTGCCGCTCGACCTGTATGCCGACCTGCTGCCCGTGCAGTGGGGCAAGCTGATGCTCAACCTCAACAATTCGGTCAACGCGCTCTCGGGCCTGCCGCTGCGCGAAGAGCTGATGCTGCGCGGCTATCGCCGCTGCTTCGCGTCGCTGATCGAGGAGGCGTTGGACATCCTCAAGGTCGCGGGCATTGCACCGGCGCAGGTCGCTGCCGTTCCGGCGCACCGGCTGGTCAACCTGCTGCGCCTGCCCGACTGGCTGTTTCGCATCGTTGCGGCGCGCATGCTGCGCATCGATGCCAAGGCCCGCTCCAGCATGGCCGACGATTTGGCGCTGGGCCGCCGCACCGAGATCGACTCGCTCAGCGGCGAGGTCGTGCGCCTCGCGCAGGAGCACGGCCTGAGCGCGCCGCGCAATGCGCGCATGGTCTCGCTGCTCGAGGCCTGGCCGCAGAGCCCCAAGCGCTGGACGGCACGGCAATTGCAGGATGCGCTCGGCCTGTAGCGCTTAGCCTGTACCCTCGGCTGCGTTGCAGCAGCTTTCAAAGGGTTGTTCTCATGCAGGTCCTGATTCTCGGCAGCGGTGTCATTGGCACCTCGATGGCTTACTACCTGGCGCGTGCCGGGCACGAGGTGACGGTGTTGGAGCGCCAGCCGGCGCCCGCGCTCGAAACCAGCTTCGGCAACGCGGGCGAAGTCTCGCCCGGCTACTCGGCGCCGTGGGCCGGGCCAGGCGTGCCGGTCAAGGCCATCAAGTGGATGCTGATGCAGCACAGCCCGCTGGTCATCAAGCCGATGCTCGATCCGGCCATGTGGCGCTGGGGCCTTGCGATGCTGCGCAACTGCACGCAGGCGCGCTACGAGGTCAACAAGGGCCGCATGGTGCGGCTCGCCGAGTACAGCCGCGATTGCCTGAAGGCCCTGCGCGCCGACACCGGCATCGCCTACGACGAGCGCATGCAGGGCACGCTGCAGTTGTTCCGCACGCAGCACCAACTCGACGGCACCTCGAAAGACGTCGAAGTGCTCAAGGCCTCCGGCGTGCCCTACCAGGTGCTCGACCGTGAAGGCTGCGTGCAGTACGAGCCCGCGCTTGCATCGGTGAAGGACAAGTTCGTGGGCGGCCTGCGCCTGCCCGGCGACGAGACCGGCGATTGCTTCAAGTTCACGCAGGCACTCGCCAAGCTGGCGGAAGCCGAGGGTGTGAAGTTCAGGTTCGGCGTGAACATCCAGGCCCTCGAGCACGATGCAGTCAAGGGCGTGACGGCTGTGCGCACCGATGCCGGCAGCTTCACCGCCGAGCGCTACGTGGTCGCGCTCGGCAGCTACTCGCCCGCGCTGGTCAGGCCGCTGGGCATTCGCTTGCCGGTGTATCCGGTCAAGGGCTTCTCGATCACCGTGCCCATCTCCGATGCCGGCGGCGCGCCCGAGTCGACGGTGATGGACGAGACCTTCAAGGTGGCCGTCACGCGGCTTGGCAACCGCATCCGCGTGGGCGGCACCGCGCAGCTCTCGGGCTTCGACCTGCGCCTGGACGCGCGTCGGCGTGACACGCTCGAACACGTCGTGACCGACCTGTTCCCCAGGGGCGGCAACGTGCGCGACGCCTCCTTCTGGACCGGCCTGCGCCCCATGACGCCCGACGGCACGCCGGTGATCGGCGCCACCCGCATTCCCAACCTGATGCTGAGCACCGGCCACGGCACCCTTGGCTGGACCATGGCGGCCGGCACCGGCCGCGTGATGGCCGACCTGATCGCGGGCAGGGCGCCCGAGATCGACATGGGAGGTCTCACCGTGGCGCGCTACGGCGGCTGAAGCGGCAACCGCGCTTTCCAATCCCGCAGGGCGGCCCGCAAAGGCCGCCCTGTTTTCGTTGTGTCACAGAGATCAGGGTTTGTACTTAGTCATGAAGTTGTCTTCCTCGGTATTCTTCGTGGCGTTCCATTAATAAATCGTTGTTTCTTTAGTGAAACAAAACCACGATCCAAAGAACCCGATGAAACACACACGCCGCCATGCCTTTGCCGCTGCCATTTCCCTGGCGGCCGCTTGCGCCACCGGACTCGCCTGGGCAGACAGCTACCCGAGCAAGCCGATCACCCTGGTCGTTGCCTATCCGGCCGGTGGCGACACCGACGCATTGGCGCGGCTTTTCGCCGAAAAGCTGTCGACGCGCGTCGGCCAGCCCGTGGTGATCGACAACCGCCCCGGCGCCAGCGGCATCATCGGCAGCGCCTACGTGTCCAAGGCCGCGCCCGACGGGTACACGCTGCTGCTAGCGCCCAGCACCTTCTCGATCGCGCAGCTGGTGCTGAAGACAAACGGCTCCGCGGGCTACGACGTGCTGAACGGCTTCACGCCGATCGTGCAGACGGGCAGCCAGCCGCTGTTTCTCGTGGCCGCCGGCAGCAGCGGCTTCGCGAGCGTGAAGGATGCGGTGGCCGCTGCGAAGGACGGCAAGTCGCTGAGCTATGCGAGCCCGGGCAGCGGCTCGCCGATGCACATCCTCGGCGAGATGTTCGCCCGCACCTCGGGCGCGAGCCTCTCGCACGTGCCCTACAAGGGCGTGGCACCCGCCATCAACGATGTGCTCGGCGGCCACGTGCCGGTCACCTTCATCACGCTGGGCCCGGTGGCGCCGTACATCCCCAACGGCAAGCTGCGCCCGCTGGCAGTGGCCTCGGCCCAGCGCTCGCCGCTCGCGCCCAACGTGCCGACGCTGGCGGAGATGGGCTACAAGGACGTCGAGGTCACGGCCTGGAACGGCCTGTGGGGCCCGCGCAACCTGCCGCCCGAGATCGCGAAGATGCTCAACGGCCACTTCAACGAGATCCTCAGGATGCCCGACATTGCAGCACGCATGGCGGTGCTCGGCACCACGCCCGTGGGCGGCGAGGCCGGCGTGCTCGGCAAGACCAACGCCGCCGACTACACGCGCTTCGGCAAGGTCATCAAGGAGCTCGGCATCCAGGCCGACTGAACCACGCATCCCATGTCCGAACTCAAAGCCATTCCCGATCCTTCGAGCCTGCAGGCACTGCTGGCCGAACTGCCCGCCAACCTGCTGGCGGGTCGCCGCATCCTCGTGACCGGCGGCGCGCGCGGCCTCGGGCTTGCCTTCGCGCAGTGCATCGCCGCGGCAGGCGCGAGCGTGGTGCTGGCCGACATCCTGGGCGAGCTGGCCGACACCGAAGCGCAGGCGCTGCGCAAAGCGGGCCGCATCGCCCACGCGCTGCCGGTCGACCTGTCGAATCCGGGCTCCATCGTGGCCTGCGCCACCGAAGCTGTTCGACTGCTCGGCGGCCTCGACGGCCTCGTGAACAACGCCGCCATCACCAACTCGGGCGGGCGCGACGCACACCAGCTCGAGATCGACATGTGGGACCGCGTGATGGACGTCAACGTGCGAGGCAGCTGGCTCATGGGCCGCGCCTGCCGGCCCGCACTGGCCGAAAGCGGCCGCGGCGCCATCGTCAACCTCGCGTCCGACACCGCGCTGTGGGGCGCGCCCAACCTGCTGGCCTATGCGTCGAGCAAGGGCGCCGTCATTGCCATGACCCGTTCGCTGGCACGCGAATGGGGCGGCGACAACATCACCGTCAACGCCGTGGCGCCCGGCCTCACGCTGGTCGAGGCGACCGAGTACGTGCCGATGGCGCGCCACCAGAAATACCTCGAAGGCCGCGCCATCCCGCGCGAGCAGCAGGCCGCCGACGTGTGCGGCGCGACCCTGTTCCTGCTCTCCGGCCTCTCGCGCTTCGTGACCGGCCAACTGCTTGCCGTCAACGGCGGCTTTGCGATGCACTGAACGAATTTTTCCGACCAAGGAGTACACCTGATGAGCGATCTGTCCGAACAGCAAAAGATCACCGATGGCAACAGCAGCCTGGCGCAGCCCGAAGGCGCGAGCCTCGCGGAGTGGATGAACACCCGCATCGCACGCTACGAAACCCGCAAGTACGACTGGGATGCGCTGAAGTTCCAGGCCGACTTCGACCCCAAGTTCCGCCGCGCCCAGATGCGCTACGTGGGCACGGGCGGCACCGGCGTTGCGAAGGACGTCAACACCGTGCCCGCCGAGCACTTCACCTTCTCGACCATGGTGATCCCCGCCGGCCACGAAGGACCGCCGCACCTGCACACCGACGTGGAAGAAGTGTTCTTCCTGATCCGCGGCAAGCTCAAGGTGGTGATCGAGAAAGACGGCGAGCGCTTCGAGACCATCATGACCGACCGCGACCTGATCTCGGTGCCGCCCGGCGTGTACCGCGAGGAGATCAACATCGGCGACGAAGACGCGCTGATGTGCGTGATGCTCGGCGCGAAGAAGCCGGTCACGCCGACGTACCCTGCCGATCACCCGCTGGCCAAGATCAAGCGCTGAGCGAGCCGGCCATGAACGACGCCATCGCTTCCGACCTGCCGACCTTGCCGGCCTCCGAGCTGGCCCGGCTCGACGCCCGCTTTCCGGCCCGCCATGTGGGCGTGGGCGGCGGTGCCGTCGTGTCGGTGCGCGAATGCGGTCAGGGCCCGGTGGCCGTGTGCCTGCACGGCATCGGCTCGGGTGCGGCGTCGTGGCTCGACACCGCTGCGCTGCTGGCGTCGCAGGCCCGCCTGATCGCGTGGGACGCGCCGGGCTACGGCGAATCGACGCCGCTCGAAGCCACCGCACCGACTGCCGCCGACTACGCGGCGCGGCTGAGCGCCTTGCTGGACGCACTCGCCATCGATTCGTGCGTACTCGTCGGCCATTCGCTGGGCGCAATCACCGCCGCATCGGCCGCACGCGGCGACAAGCGCATCCGCCGCCTCGTGCTCGTCAGCCCCGCCATCGGCTACGGCGCGCCGTCCCGCGCGGAAGCCCGCGCCAAGGTCCGCACCGAACGCCTCGCCACACTCGACGAACTCGGCATCGCCGGCATGGCCGCGAAGCGTGCGGGCCGGCTCGTGTCCGACAAGGCGAGCGACCACGCCCGCCGGTGGGTGCGCTGGAACATGGCCCGCCTCAACGACCATGGCTACCGCCAGGCCGTCGAGCTGCTGTGCAACGCCGACCTGCTGGCCGACCTGCCGCCGCCGATGCCGGTGCGCGTGGCCTGCGGCGCGCTCGACGTGGTCACGCCGCCGGCGTCGTGCGCCGAGGTCGCGCGCCAGTGCGGCGTGACGCTCGAATTGTTGGACGATGCGGGGCACGCCGGCTATGTGGAGCAACCGCAGGCCGTTGCCACGCTGCTGCGCGAATCGCTCGCCGGTTGACCGCAATACACACAGACAAGAAATTCAAGGAAAGAACAGGCATGGCCACCAACGACAACGAAGCGATGGAAGAGGGCGCCGACCGCTACAACGTGCCGGCGCTGGAGCGCGGCCTGCGCCTGCTGTGCGAGTTCAGCCGCGAGAGCCGCACGCTCTCCGCCCCCGAACTGGCCCGCCGCTTCGACCTGCCGCGCTCGACCGTGTTCCGCCTGCTCACCACGCTGGAGAACATGGGCTTTCTGGAACGCGCCGAGGGCGGGCGCGACTATCGCCTGGGCCTGGCCGTGCTGCGCCTGGGCTTCGAATACCTCGCGTCGCTGGAACTCACGCAACTCGGCACGCCGCTGCTCAACCGCCTGTGCGACGAACTGCGCACGCCCTGCAACCTGGTGGTGCGCGACGGCCGCTCCATCGTCTACGTGGCCAAGGTCGCGCCGCCTACGCCTTTCGCCAGCTCGGTGACGGTGGGCACGCGGCTGCCGGCCCATGCCACGGTGCTCGGCCGCATCCTGCTCGAAGACCTCACGCTGCCGCAGCTGCGCGCGCTCTACCCCGAGGACAAGCTCGAAACCTTCTCGCCGAGCACGCCCAAGACCGTGAACGAACTCTTCGACATGGTGCAGGCCGACCGCCAGCGCGGCTATGTGCTGGGCGAGGGCTTCTTCGAATCGAACATCTCCAGCATCGCCGCGCCGGTGCGCGACCACAGCGGCCACATCGTGGCGGCGCTGGGAGCCACCGTCACCTCGGACCACATCGACGAGAGCCGCATGGACGAGATGGTGCTGCGCGTGCGCGGCACGGCCGACGAGATCTCGGGCCTGCTGAACTATTCGCCCGCGCGCGCTGCAAAAGTGGTGCCGCTTCGCAGCGCATGACGATCATGAAGACGCATTCTTCTTCCCTCCTTGCCGCCGACGCATTGGCCGGGCGCGTGGCCGTGGTCACGGGCGGCTCGTCGGGCATCGGCCTCGCGACCGTCGAGCTGCTGCTCGGCTGCGGTGCGGCCGTTGCGCTGTGTGGCCGCAATGCCGAACGGCTCGACGCGGCCGTGGCTGGCCTGCGCAAGCAGCACCCGGATGCGAAGCTCTTCGCGCAGGCCTGCGACGTGCTCGACGCCAAATCGGTCAAGGCATTTGCCGCCGCCAGCGAAGCCGCGCTCGGGCCGGCCTCGATGCTCGTCAACAACGCAGGGCAGGGCCGCGTCTCCACCTTCGCCGACACCGACGATGCGGCCTGGACCGAAGAGCTCAACCTGAAGTTCTTCTCCGTCATCAATCCCACGCGTGCCTTCCTGCCGCAGCTCGAGGCGCAGCGCGCGGTGCTGGGCGACGCCTCCATCGTCTGCGCGAACTCGCTGCTCGCGCGCCAGCCCGAGCCGCACATGGTCGCGACCTCGGCCGCGCGCGCCGGCCTGCTGAACCTCGTGCGCTCGATGGCCACCGAGTTCGCGCCGCAGGGCGTGCGCGTCAACGGCATCCTGATCGGCCTCGTCGAGTCCGGCCAGTGGCGCCGCCGCTTCGAGGCGCGCGAAGACAGGTCGCAGGACTGGGCCGCCTGGAGCGGCCAACTCGCGAAGAACAAACACATCCCGCTGGGTCGCCTGGGGCTTCCGACCGAAGCCGCGCGCGCGATCCTTTTTCTTGCTTCGCCCCTCGCGTCGTACACGACGGGCAGCCACATCGACATTTCCGGAGGCCTTTCGCGCCATGCATAACCCCAACAAAACCGTCACGGTCGGCGCAGTCGTTGCCGCCTTCCTCGAGCAGTGCGGCGTCAAGGCTGCCTTTGGCGTGATCTCGATCCACAACATGCCGATCCTCGATGCCTTCGCGCAGCGCGGCACGATCCGCTTCATCTCGGCGCGGGGCGAGGCGGGCGCGGGCAACATGGCCGATGCCTATGCGCGCTCCACCGCCAGCCTGGGCGTGTGCATCACCAGCACGGGCCCGGCCGCGGGCAACATCGCGGGCAGCATGGTCGAGGCACTGACGGCGGGTGCGCCGCTCCTGCACATCACCGGGCAGATCGAGACGCCGTACCTGGACAAGGGCATGTCGTACATCCACGAGGCGCCCGACCAGCTCACCATGCTCAAGGCCGTGTCGAAGGCCGCGCTGCGTGTGCGCAGCGTCGAGACGGTGCTCGGCACGCTCAAGCGCGCGGTGCAGCTTGCGCTGACCGCACCCACCGGTCCGGTCAGCGTGGAGATTCCGATCGACATCCAGTCGGCGCTGACGACCATGCCGGCCGACCTGTCGCCGCTGCCCATCGAGCGGCCGGTGCCCTCGGCCGCCGCGCTCGACGCGCTGGCCGCGCGCCTCGTCGTTGCCAAGCGCCCGATGCTGTGGGTCGGCGGCGGTGCACGCCACGCCCGCGCCGCCATCCAGCGCCTGCAGAAGCTGGGCTTCGGCGTCGTCACCACGACGCAGGGCCGCGGCACGGTACCCGAGGACGATGCCGGCTCGCTCGGCGCCTACAACATCCAGAAGCCGGTCGAGGCCCTCTACCAGACCTGCGATGCGATGCTCGTGGTCGGTTCGCGCCTGCGCGGCAATGAGACGCTGAAGTACGAACTGAAGCTGCCGCATCCGCTGTACCGCATCGACGCCGATGCCGCCGCCGAGGGCCGCTGCTACGCGTCCGAGGCCTTCGTCTGCGGCGATTCCGCGCTGGCCCTCGACGGCCTGGCCGACCRCCTCGAAGCCGCCAAGTACAAGGCCGACCCGCAGCTGCTGGTCGACCTGCGCACCGCGCACGACCAGGCGGTCGCCACGCTGCGCGACGGCCTCGGCCCGTACGCCGAACTCGTGCGCCAGATCCAATTGGTGGCCGGCCGCAAGTTCAACTGGGTGCGCGACGTTACCGTTTCCAACAGCACCTGGGGCAACCGTGAACTGCGCGTCTTCGAACCCAGCGCCGGCGTGCATGCCGCGGGCGGCGGCATCGGCCAGGGGATGCCCATGGCCATCGGCGCGGCCATCGGCGCGGCGGTGACAGGCTCGGGCCGCAAGACCTTCTGCCTGGCCGGCGACGGCGGCTTCATCCTGAACCTGGGCGAGCTGGCCTGCATGGTGCAGGAGAAGGCGCCCATGGTGATCGTGCTCATGAACGACAAGAGCTACGGCGTCATCAAGAACATCCAGGACGCCCAGTACGGCGGCCGCCAGTGCTATGCCGAGCTGCACACGCCCGACTACGACCTGCTGTGCAAATCGATCGCGCTGCCGCATGCGCGCGTGCAGGACCTTGCCGATCTGCCGGTCCGCCTGGACGAGGCGCTGGCCGCCAACGGCCCGTTCCTGCTAGAGATCGACATGCTGTCGATCGGCGGTTTCAAGACCACCTTCGCCGGCCCGCCGACCAACACGGTCACGCAGATTCCTGCGCTCGGCGCGGCCAAGTGAGCGGAGCCTTTCCCATGCCCGCCATCACGCGCATTGCACTCATCGGCTGCGGAGCCATCGGCACCTCGGTGCTCGAACTGCTCCGGGGCGATCCGGCCCTCGAGGTTGTGGCCATCGTCGTGCCCGCGGAGGGCGTCGCCGCCGCGCAGAAGGCCGCGCCCGACGCACAGGTGGGCAGCGCCGTGCCCGCCGCCGGCATCGACCTCGTGGTCGAGACGGCCGGCCATGCCGCCATCGAAGAGCACGTGCTGCCTGCGCTGGCACGCGGCACGCCCTGCGTGGTGGCGTCTGTGGGCGCGCTGTCGGCCACAGGCTTCGCCGAGAAGCTCGAGGCCGCCGCCATTGCCGGCAACACGCAGGTGCAGCTGATTCCCGGTGCCATCGGCGCCATCGACGCGCTCGCCGCGGCCCGCATCGGCGGCCTCGACAGCGTGCGCTACACCGGCCGCAAGCCGCCGCAGGCCTGGAAGGGCACGCCGGCCGAGCAGGGCCGCGACCTCGACAGGCTGGCGCAGGAAACCGTGATCTTCGAAGGTAGTGCGCGCGAAGCGGCCCTGCTGTTTCCGAAGAACGCCAACGTCGCGGCCACCGTCTCGCTCGCGGGGCTCGGCCTGGACAAGACGCTGGTGCGCCTCATTGCGGACCCTGCCACCACCGAGAACGTGCACACCGTCGAAGCCGAAGGCGCCTTCGGCAGCTTCGAGCTGACCATGCGCAACAAGCCGCTCGCGGCCAATCCCAAGACCTCGGCGCTGACCGTGTACAGCGCCGTGCGCGCGCTGCGCAACCGCGTTGCCGCGCTCGCCATCTGAGTCACCCCATGATTTCTTCCGAACTTCTCCCGATCTGCATCGCCGGCGAATGGCGCCTGGGCGGCGGCGACGTGTACGAGAGCCTTTATCCGGCCACCGGCGAACCCATCGCACGCCTGAAGGCCGCGAGCCTCGCCGATGTCGAGGAGGCCATCACCCGTGCCGACCACGCGTTCCGCACCAGCGGCTGGGCCCAGCGCCTGCCGCACGAGCGCGCCGCCGTGCTGCACCGCGTGGCGCAGCTGATCCGCGAAGAGGGCGAGGCGCTCGCGCAGAAGCAGCGCCTGGACAACGGCAAGCCGATCAGCGAAACGCGCAACCTCGTGGCCAGTGCCGCGGGCACCTTCCAGTTCTTCGCGGCAGCGCTCGAGACGCTGGAAGAAACCATCACCCCTTCGCGCGGCGCCTTCGTCACGATGAGCGTGCACGAGCCGATGGGTGTGGTTGCGGCCATCACGCCGTGGAACTCGCCCATTGCGAGCGAAGCCCAGAAGCTCGCGCCCGCGCTCGCAGCCGGCAACGCGGTGGTCGTGAAGCCCGCCGAAGTCACGCCGCTGATGGCGCTGGAGCTGGCGCGCATCTGCGAGCAGGCCGGCGTGCCGAAAGGCATCGTGAGCGTGCTGCCGGGCAGGGGCTCGGTCATCGGCGATGCGATCACCAAGCATCCGCTGGTCAAGCGCGTGTCGTTCACGGGTGGCACCACCACCGGCAAGCACATCGCGCACATCGCGGCCGACAAGATGATGCCGGTGTCGCTGGAGTTGGGCGGCAAGTCGCCCACCATGGTGCTCGACGACGCAGACCTCGACCATGCGGTGAACGGCGTGCTGTACGGCATCTTCAGTTCGTCGGGCGAGTCGTGCATCGCGGGTTCGCGCCTGTTCGTGGCGCGCGGCATCTACGACGAGTTCCTCACGCGGCTGGCCGAAGGCGCCAATGCATTGCGCGTGGGCGATCCGGCCTCGGAGCGCACGCAGATGGGGCCGCTCATCACGGCGAAGCACCGCGAGGGCATCGAGCGCTATGTGGATCTGGGCGTGTCCGAAGGCGGGCGCATCCGCACCGGTGGTGTCCGGCCCCATGGCGATGTCTACGACAACGGCTACTTCTACAAGCCGACCATCATCGAGGGCCTCGACAACAGTGCGCGCATCAGCCAGGAAGAGATCTTCGGCCCGGTGCTCGTCGCGATGCCCTTCGACAACGAGGAAGAGCTGATCGCGCAGGCCAACGACAGCGTCTACGCGCTGGCCGCCGGCGTCTGGAGCCGCGACTTCAAGCGCGCCTGGAAGCTCGGCCGCGCGGTGCAGGCCGGCACGGTCTGGGTCAACACCTACAAGCAGTTCTCCGTGTCCACGCCGTTCGGCGGCTGGCGCGACAGCGGCCTGGGCCGAGAGAAGGGCCGCGAAGGCATCTTCCAGTACATGGAGCAGAAGAGCATGTACTGGGGCACGAACGAACAACCCTTGTCGTGGGCACTGACATGAGCGTACTTGGCATCGACCAGATCACCTACGGGGCGGACGACCTGCCCGCCTGCCGCCAGTTCTTCCAGGACTGGGGCCTTGCATTGAAGTCGGAGGCCGCCGACGAACTCGTCTTCGAGTGTCTCAATGGCTGCAAAGTCGTCGTTGCGGCGTTGGACAAGCCCGGCCTGCCGCCCGCGATGGAAGAGGGCCCGACGCTGCGCGAAGTGGTGTGGGGCGTGGAGAGCGACGCCGACCTGGACC
Organism: Variovorax sp. 10L421; assembly: GCF_056395365.1. Taxonomy (NCBI): domain Bacteria; kingdom Pseudomonadati; phylum Pseudomonadota; class Betaproteobacteria; order Burkholderiales; family Comamonadaceae; genus Variovorax; species Variovorax sp. 10L421. The sequence continues at coordinate 293,955 of NZ_JBFTJJ010000002.1, read as the reverse complement.
GCTACGCCGCCGCCATCGCGCAGGACCCGGCCTTCACCGACAGCACCGTCGACGGCGCACGCCGCATCGGCTGCATCGACCCCAACGGCCTCGCCGTGCGCCTGCAGGTCAGCCGCAAGCATGCCGTCGACGTCGAATGCGGCGCCATGAACACCTGGAACGCCAAGCCGCGCATCAACCAGGCCGCACCCATCTACGAACGCGCGACGCCCATCGAGGTCGGCCACGTCGTGTTCTTCGTGAGCGACGTGAAGGCCACCAGCGCGTTCTATGCGCAGCGCTTCGGCTTCGTCTCGTCCGACAGCTATCCAAACCGCGGCGCCTTCATGCGCTGCGCGGCGGAGGGTGGCCACCACGACCTGTTCCTGCTGCAGATTCCTTCGGGCAAGCGCGGGCTCAACCACGTGGCCTTCACCGTGCGCGACATCCACGAGGTGTTCGGCGGCGGCCTGCATTTCTCGCGCCGCGGCTGGGAAACCCAGCTCGGCCCGGGCCGTCACCCGGTGTCTTCGGCGTACTTCTGGTACTTCAAGAACCCGGCCGGCGGATTGATCGAGTACTACGCCGACGAAGACCAGCTCACCGCCGACTGGCAGCCGCGCGAATTCGAGCCCGGCCCCACGGTGTTCGCCGAATGGGCGGTCGATGGCGGCCTCGACGGCAACACGCGGCGCCAGAAGAACGCGGATGGCCCCAAAGGTGCCTTTCTCACCGAGAAGAAATAGACCTATGCTCACCCCCAGTCTTCGCGCACTTCGTGTCGCTTCGCCAACCCCCTTCCAGGGGGCAACACCAGCGGCCCGGCAAAGCCGGTTCCACGGTGTTTCACGAACATGCTTCGCTGCGCTCGCAACGATGGCTTTCTGTGTTGCTGCTTTTGCCCAGAGCGATGCGCAGAAGCAGCTGTCGAGCGAGCGCTTCACCATCGTCTCGCCGTTCCCGCCCGGCGGTCCGGTCGACACGCTGGCGCGTGTGCTCTCCGACGGTCTCGCCAAGCGCTACGGCCAGGCGGCAGTGGTCGAGAACCTGGTCGGCGCGGCCGGCAACATCGGCATCGACAAGGTCAAGCGTGCGAAGGGCGACGGCCACACGCTGCTCGTGGTGCCCGCAGGCAATCTCACGATCAATCCGACGCTGATGCCGAACTTTCCGTTCGACATCGAGAAGGACTTCGTGCCCATCACCATGCTCGCCAAGGCGCCCAACGTGCTGGTGGCGTCGCCCTCGTCGGGCATCAAGAGCGCGAAGGAACTGGTGGCGCTGGCCAAGGCAAAGCCGAACACGCTGTCGTACGCCTCGCCGGGCGTGGGCAGCGGCCTTCACCTGGCGGGCGAGCTGTTCAAGCAGCAGGCCGGCATCGATCTGCTGCATGTGCCTTACAAGGGCACGGCGCCCGCGCTGAACGACGTGCTCGGCGGCTCGGTGCCGCTGATGTTCAGCAACCTGCCCGCGACCATGCCCTTCATCAAGAACGGCAAGCTCGTCGCATTGGGCGTGACCGAGGCCAAGCGCAGCGCCGCCGCACCCGACATCCCGACGCTCGCGGAGCAGGGCATCCAGGGCGTGACCGTGACCTCGTGGTACGGCCTGCTGGCGCCCAAGGGCACGCCGCCGGCCGTGGTCGAGCAGCTTGCGAAGGACGCGGCGCAGATGCTGGCCCAGCCCGATGTGCGCGAGCGCCTGAAGGTGCAGGGCATGACCGACGCGGCGATGAAGCCTTCCGAGTTCTCTGCGCTCATCCGCGACGAGACAGCCGTATGGGCCAAGATCATCAAGGCCCGCAACATCGTGGCCGAGTGAGCCGCACGCAAGAACCAAAGCGGAGACATCCATGAAGACAACAAGCGAATCCACCATCGGCATCGTCGGTGCCGGCATCGGTGGCCTGGTGGCTGCCATCGCGCTGCGGCGCGCCGGGCATGACGTGGTGGTGTTCGAGCAGGCGAAGCAGTTCGCCCGCGTCGGCGCCGACATCAACCTCACACCCAACGCCGTGCGCGCGCTCGATGGCCTCGGCGTGGGCGAGGCGGCCCGCGTGACGGCGGCGCGCCCGTCGCACCGCATCAGCCGCACCTTCGACACCGGCGAGGAAACTTCGCGCCTGGAGATGGCCGATTCGGCGGAGCAACGCTACGGCGCGCCGCAGCTCACCATCCACCGCGCCGACCTGCTGGCCGCATTGGCCGACATGTTTCCGGCCGAGTGCGTGGCCCTCGGCAAGCGCGCGGAGAAGATCGCCGCGGATGACAAGGGCGTGAGCCTCTCGTTCGCCGACGGGACCAGCGCCCGTGTCGGCGTGCTGCTCGGCGCCGACGGCATCCACTCGTGCGTGCGCACCGCCATGTTCGGCGCCGAGAGCCCGCGCTTCACCGGCATCGTCGCCTACCGCGCCGTGGTGCCGGCCGAGCGCGTGGCCGGCGTGCCGAACCTCGGCGCCTTCACCAAGTGGTGGGGCCCGACCCCGCAGAGCCAGATCGTCACGTTCCCGCTGAACCGGGGCAAGGACATCTTCATCTTCGCGACCACGCCGCAAGACACCTGGCATCTCGAATCGTGGACCGCGCCCGGCAGCGTGGACGAGCTGCGGGAGCAATACGTGGCCTACCACCCCGAGGCGCGCGCCTTGCTCGACGCCTGCGACACGGTGCTGAAGACTGCGCTGTACGAACGCGACCCGATGCCCGCCTGGGCGCAAGGCCGCATGGCGCTGCTGGGCGATGCCGCGCACCCGATGCTGCCCTTCATGGCGCAGGGCGCCGGCATGGCCATCGAAGACGCGGTGGTGCTGTCGCGTCATCTCGAAGGCGTGGCCATGGCCGACGTTCCGGCCGCGTTGAAGAGCTTCGAGACCGCCCGCATCGAGCGAGCCAGCCAGGTGCAGCTCGGTTCGCGTGGCAACAACTGGCTGCGCGAAGGCGGCAACGCCGACTGGGTCTACGGCTACGACGCCTGGACTGCACCTCTCGGCACGCCTGCGATGGCCGCCACCGCCTGATTCATTCCACCTCACTCCACGGAGGCACACGATGCAACAAGACCGCTATCTCCAACCGCACCAGGCGCGCCAGCGCCCCGCGACCACCTACGAAGACCTGCTGGGCGACGTGATCGAACGCGCCTTTGCCGACGGCATCCACGACCTTGGCGGGCTGGTGCAGCGCCTGAACGACAGCGGCCTTGCCACGCCCGGCGGCCAGCCGTGGACCGAAGCGCTGTACCGCAAGGAAATGGCCGCGCTCGGCGCCTGAGCAGAGAGACAGAGAGAGAGAGACATCACCATGACCATCGCCATCACCCCCGTCTCCGCCGACCCGGTGGACCACCTGCTCGAGATCGGCCTGAAGGATCTCTGGTACCCGATCTGCCCCTCGCATTTCATCAAGGAGAACCCCATCTCTCTGCGCCGCCTCGGCCGCAAGCTCGCGCTGTGGCGCGACAACGAAGGCGTGCTGCATGCGCTGGAAGACCGCTGCCCGCACCGCGGCGCGCCGCTGTCGCAGGGCGTGGTGCTCGGCGACCGGCTTTCGTGCCCGTACCACGGCGTCGAGGTGCGCCACGACGGCGTCGTCACGCGCGTGCCCGGCAGCCCGGGCTGCAAGCTGGAAGGCTCGCAGGCCACGCGGCACTTTCATGTGCAGGAGCGTGCGGGCGCCGTGTTCCTCTACAACTCGAAGGAATCGGTCGACGTGCCGCCGCCGCTGGTGCTGCCCGAGCAGCTGACAGATGACGCCGAATACGCGAACTTCCTCTGCTACACCGAATGGAAGGGCGACTACCGCTACGTGCTCGACAACGTGATGGACCCGATGCACGGCACGTACCTGCACAAGCAGTCGCACTCGATGGCCGAGGGCGACTCGAGCGCCAAGTTCGGCATTCGCGCGACCGACATCGGCTTCGTGTTCGAGAAGGAAGGCCAGCGCAACGTCAACTTCGACTGGACCGAATGGGCCGACACCGGCATCCACTGGATGCGCCTCGAAATCCCGTACCCGAAGACCGGCGGCCCCGGCGGCAACTTCATCATCATCGGGGCCTTCTCGCCGATCGCGAAGGGCATGACGGCCACCTTCTTCTGGCGCGTGCGCAAGCTGCCGGCGGGCTGGGAGCGCGACACCTGGCGCTTCCTCTACAAGAATCGCCTGGAGGCGCGCCACTGGCACGTGCTGGAGCAGGACCGCGTGATGCTCGAAGAGATGGAGCCCGACGCCAACCAGCACGAGAACCTGTACCAGCACGACCTGGGCATCGTCCGCCTGCGCCGCCACATGCGCAACCTCGCGGTCGCCCAATTGGCCGAGGCCGAAGCCACCACGGCCTGAACCGCAAGCGAGCATCGCCATGTCTTCTCCCACGCTGAACGCCCTCGTGCACACCATGCGCTACGAGGCCGACGGCATCGTCAGCGTCGAGTTCCGGCCGGCCACACCGGCGGTGGACTTTCCCGCCTTCGAGGCCGGCTCCCACATCGACCTGCACCTGCCCAACGGGCTGGTACGCAGCTACTCGCTGTGCAACCCTTCGAGCGACCGCCAGCGCTACGTGGTCGGCGTGCTCAACGACCGCAAGAGCCGAGGCGGCTCGCGCTACGTGCACCAGCAGCTGCGCGTGGGCATGACGCTGCCCATCTCGGCGCCGCGCAACAACTTCAAGCTGGAAGAGGGCGCCGTGCGCTCGGTGCTGGTGGCAGGCGGCATCGGCGTGACGCCCATCTGGTGCATGCTGCAGCGGCTGGTGGCCATCGGCAAACCTGTCGAGATCCTGTACTGCGCACGCACCCGCAAGGAGGCGGCCTTCTGCGATGCCATCGAAGCGCTGGCGAAGGAAAAGTCGGTACAGCTCGCCTGGCATTTCGACGACGAGAAGGGCGTGCCGCCCGACCTCGCGAAACTGCTGGCCGGCAAGGGCGCGGCCAGCCACTACTACTGCTGCGGCCCGACGCCGATGCTCGACGCTTTCGAGAAAAGCTGCGAGCAACTCGGCTACGCCAACGCGCACATCGAACGCTTTGCCGCCGTGCACGTGGAGGCGCCCAGCGCCACGCAGAGCTGTGTGGTGATGTGTGCAAAGAGCGGCAAGAGTGTCGAGGTGCCTCCGGGCAAATCGATTCTCGACAGCCTGATCGACGCCGGCCTCAACCCCGACCACAGCTGCAAGGAGGGCGTCTGCGGCGCTTGCGAGACCGCTGTGATCGAGGGCGAAATCGATCACCACGACGGCATCCTCACGAAGATCGAACGTGCGTCCAACAAGACCATGATGATCTGCGTCTCTCGCTGCAAGGGCGAGCGGCTGGTGCTGGACATCTGAACAAGGCCACAACCCAAAGACGGCCGAGAAAAACCAACCGAGACATTCAATGAAAAAGTACTTGATCGCGATGGCTGCGGCCACCGCGGCTGGCGCAGCGCTGGCCCAATCTTCCGTCACGCTCTTCGGCGTGGTCGATGCCGCCGTCACCTATACCACGGGCAGCGGCGACGGTTCGGCCCACAAGACGCAGCTGACCAACAGCGGCAACATGTTCAGCCGCCTGGGCTTTCGCGGCACCGAAGACCTGGGCGGCGGCTACTCCGCCAACTTCTGGATGGAGATGGGCCTGCAGAACGACAGCGGGCAGGGCTTTCCGTCGAACTCGAACAACCAGGCCAGCGGCAACGGCACCACGGGCATCCTGAGCTTCAACCGCCGCTCGACGGTGAGCCTTGCGGGCCCCTTCGGCGAAGTGCGGCTGGGGCGCGACTACGTGCCGGCGTTCTGGAACACGGCCATCTTCGATCCCTTCGGCACGGGCGGCGGCATCGGCGCCAACCAGATCTATTTCTCGGGCCTCGGCGGCCTGGTGGCACCCACCGGCACGCGCGCGTCGAACAGCGTCGGCTACTTCCTGCCGGCCAATCTTGGCGGCTTCTACGGGCAGGTGATGTATGCCATGGGCGAGAACGCTTCCAACTCGGTGCTGCCGAACACGCTGGTGTCGAACAAGCACGACGGCGAGCATACCGGCGCGCGCTTCGGCTACCAGAGCGGCGGACTCAACGTGGCCCTGGCCACCGGCCGCACGCGCTACGCGAGCGGCGACCTGCGCGTGACCAACCTCGGCGCGGCCTATACCTTCGATGCCTCGCTCATGAACCTCAAGCTCACGAGCGAGCTGTACAAGGAATCGAAGGGCAGCACCGACGCCAAGGGCGCGCTCATCGGCTTCCATCTGCCCATCGGGCCGGGAGAGATCAAGGCCTCGTATGCACGCTACAAGCTCGAGCCCGCCAACGCGGCGCTCAAGCCCACGTCGTCGAAGCTGGCCATCGGCTATGTGCACAACCTGTCGAAGCGCACGGCGCTGTACGCCACCATCGCGCGCATCAGCAACAAGAACGGTGCGTCGCAGGCCCTGGCGGGCGCGATCACCATGCCGAACCGCGCCTCCAGCGGCACCGAGTTCGGCATGCGCCACATGTTCTAGGCGCGCAGGCGCGTCATCACCCTCACACTGGCAGGACAGATCATGCAGAGCAAGAACTTTCGTTGGTACGGCGTCCTCACGCTGTTCGTGATCGTTGCGATCTCCTACGTGGACCGCATCAACATCGCGGTACTGATCACCGATGCCGCGTTCCTGAACCACGTGGGCATCGCTGCCACCGACCGCGTGAGCCAGGGCTTCCTGGCGACGGCCTTCATGCTGGGCTATGGCGTATCGGCTTTCGTGCTCACGCCGTTCTGCTCGGCCTTGTTCGGCGTGCGGCGCAGCCTGGTCTACGGACTGGTCCTCTGGGGCGTGGTGACGTGGGTCTCGCCGATGCTCCACAGCTACGGCCTGTTGCTGGCCTCGCGCGTGCTGCTGGGCGTTTCGGAAGGGCCGCTGTTCTCGCTGGCCTCGTCGTACATCAAGGCGCATTTCCGCAGCGACGAGAACGGCAAGCCCAACGCCTTCGTCAACATGGGCACGGGGCTGGGGCTGGCCATCGGTTATCCGCTGGTGGGCTGGCTGCTCACCCGGTTCGCGTGGGACACCTCGTTCCACGTGCTCGGTGTGCTGAACATCGTGCTCGGCATTCCGCTGGTGCTGGCCTTCGTGCGCATGCCGCCCGCGCATGCCGACGGTGTCAAGCCTTCGTCGTTCGGCGAGGCGATGGCGCGCGTGGGCGGCATCGTGAAGGGTGCGCTGCACACGCGGCATCTGTTCCTCATCACGCTGCTGACCTCGGCCGCGCTCGCCTACCTGTGGGGCAGCAGCAACTGGCTGCCGACCTACCTGCGCGAGGCGCGCGGCTTCTCGATGCGCGAGATGGGCTGGCTGGCCTCGCTGCCGCAGTACGCCACCGTGCTCGCGGTGTTCGTGGGCGGCGTGCTGATCGACAAGGTCGGGCGCGAGCGCGTGCCCTTCATCTTCATGGGTGCGAGCGCGGGCGTGGCGCTGTCGGTGCTGATGGCCATCAACGCGAGCGACCCGTATGCGGCAGCGTGCTGCCTCGTGGCGGCCAACTTCTTCTGGGGCCTGCAGAGCCCGGCCATTCCGAGCACGGTGCAGTACTGCTCGCGGCCCGAGCACACGGCCAGTGCGTTCGGCGTGACCAATGGTGCCGGCAGCCTGGTGGCGGGCTTCATGCCGGCGTTGATGGGCGGCGTGATCAGCGCTGTGTCGCATGGTTCGGGCGCATCGGGCGCGGGCGCGGCCGCGGCTTCGGCCGCCTCCGCCTCGGGCTTCTTCGCGGGCTTTGCGCTGCTGATCGGCACGCAGGTGGTGGTGTTCGGCTGCGGCTTCATGCTGTGGCTGCGGGACCGTACGCCACCGGCAGTGGGCGTGTCTCAGTCGCAGGCTTCATAGCTGTTCCGCCGCAGAAATCCGATGCTGTGGCTGCAAGGTCACAGCGAATGCGCGCGGCATACGCGGCAGGCGACGCATGCGATGAACCATCTTCGTACCGCATGGCACACGCGATGTGCGGTGACTCCATTCGGCCTATCGCGCGCGAACATTTTGAGAGGGAAAAGTTCCGCGATCCGTTGAGCGAATGTGTGCGATCAGATAAAACTGAGCGCACACCAATGGACGAGGGAATGCGCGTGAAATCAACGACAAGAGCCGCAGAGAGTCTTGCCATCGCCGAGATGGCCCGTGCCGCTTGCACTTCGCGCAAACGCACCGCTTCGATATCCGGGCACTGAACGCAAGCCTTCGCGCTACAAGCCCGCGTTCGCATCCCACCACCCCGCGTTTCGACGGGAATGGAACCTCTTACGCCCCGCATCCTGGGACCACCGCTTCTTGCGCGGTGTGCCTTTGCATGACCGTGTGGTCCTGACGAACGCAAGCGTTCGCCGGGAGGGCATCGTGTTGCCCTTTTCTTTCAGATAACCCCGTTGTTCATCTCATCACCGCGCGCGTCACGCGCATCGCCGGCTATCCGCCGGTGCATGCAGGACGGCGCATGTTTCTTCTTACCAAGAGTACCCAGAGGCGATCATGAAAAAATTCAGTACACCCGTCGTCAATCATCTTGCCATCACGGCGGTGACCCTTGCCGTGCTGACGGCATGCGGTGGCGGTGGAGACAGTGGTGGCGGTTCGCTCGGTGGCGCAGGCGTCGGTCTCGGTGCGCCATCGGAGCCGGTCGCTTCCGCTCCGGCGTCCGATCCCACGGCGAAGGCACCCGACGATGGCGCGCCCACCGTGGCGTCGGTCGACCGCACGGCCAAGCCCATGGAGCTGCCCGACACCGTCTGGCCGAGCAACTACAAGCTGTGGTTCCGCCCCGATGCGGCGCTCAAGACCTTCGTGGGCCGCGGCGACGTGGAGATCGAGGTGCTCAAGCCGGTCGATGCCATCGTCGTCGCCGCGCACAACCTGAACTTTGCCAAGGGCCGCACCACGCTGCGCAAGGTGTCGAAACCCGGCGAGGCGATCCCGCTGATCCCCACGCCGCAGACGCTCGGCGACTTCGTGCAGCTGCGCCTGAACGACGGCCAGATCGCCAAGGGCAAGTACCTGCTGCACATGGAGTGGGACGGCAAGATCCAGTTCTCCGATGCCGAGTACTGCCCACCCGCCGAAGTGGCGCGCAACCCGTTCTGCTCGGCCGCCACCGGCGTCTTCAAGGTGGGCCTTTCCACACCCGAAGGCGTGAGCAGCGACGCCATCGTGACGCAGGGCGAAACCAACTATGCGCGCCAGTGGTTCCCGGGCTGGGACGAGCCGGCCTTCCGCCACACCTTCGAGATCTCGGCCGAGGTGCCGGGTGACTGGAAGACCGTGTCGAACGGCGCGCAGACCGAGGCGACGAAGCTGCCCGACGGCTACCAGCGCGTGGCCTTCGAGAAGACGCCTTCGATGCCGATGTACCTGGCCTTCTTCGGTGGCGGCAAGTTCGACATCCTGGCCGACACCTTCAAGAACCCGCTCGACGGCAGCGACATGCCGCTGCGCTGGTTCACGCCGCCGGGCCGCTCCGACTGGGCGAAGTTCGCGATGGAGTGGACCAAGGTGTCGATGGACTACTACTACAAGTACACCGGCATCCCGCTGCCCTTCAAGAAGTTCGATACCGTCGCGRCCAACGACAGCTACGACAACAAGCCCAACACCGGCTTCGGCGGCATGGAGAACTGGGGCTCGATCTTCGAGTTCGCCGACCGCGTGCTGACCAAGCCGGGCGACACGCCGACGCTGTACTCGGTGACGGTGGTGACGCACGAGGTGGCGCACCAGTGGTTCGGCGACCTGGTCACGCTCGACTGGTGGGACAACGTGTGGCTCAACGAATCGTTTGCGCGCTGGTTCGAACGCCGCACCACGATCAAGTTCCACCCCGAGTACTACAGCTTCTCCGACTACGTGCTCGACAAGCACAACGTGATCGTGGCCGACCTGAAAAGCACGGCCGTGCCGGTGCAGCGCAACCTCAACGATGCGGGTTCGTTCGGCTTCATCAGCCCGTCGATCTTCGTCTACAACAAGGGCAGCCACGTGCTGGAGACCATCCAGAACTACATCGGCGAAGAGGCGATGCAGAAGGGCCTGCAGATCTACCTGAAGGACTACGCGTTCGGCAACGTCACGCCTTCGCGCCTGTGGAGTTCGCTGGAGAAGGCGACCGACAAGAAGGTCAGCGAGATCGGCGACAGCCTGATCCGCCAGACCGGCATTCCGCTGCTCACGGTGGACGCGCAGTGCGCGGGCAACAGCACCTACGTGAACATCACGCAGGAGTCGTTCCCCAACCAGAACGTGTACCCGGCCTCGACGTGGACCATCCCCGTCACGCTGGCGTACGGCGACGCGATGGACCAGCGCAAGACCTTCGTGATGTCGAACAACAGCACGCAGGTGGAACTGCCTGGCTGCACGGCGGTGCTGGCCGGGCCGACCGGGCAGGACTACTACGTGAGCAACTACAGCGCGCAGTCGTGGAGTGCGCTGCTGGCCAAGGCGCAGAGCTTTGCCGGCAACAAGCCGCTGCTGCTGAACATCGAGCGCGATGCGTTCCGGCTGCTGAGCGTGGGGCGCATCACGCAGGCGCAGTACGACCAGATCAAGGGCGTGCTGAACCTGCCGGCGACGCTGCTGGCCAAGACGCAGGTCAGCGAGCAGAAGATGGCGGCGGTGGCCACCGGTGCGGAGAAGGAGGAGTACCCGCATGCGCTGCGCTTCCAGGGCGGCCTGAAGCTGCGCGAGAACCTCAAGCGCTGAACGTTGTTTGAAACCCCGGCGCGCACCGTCCGGCATGCCTGCAGGGCGGCGCGCGCCTCATCACACCGGGATCATCATGAATACAGCATTTAAATGGTTGGCCATGAGCGCTTGCGCCATGTTGCTGGGCGCTTGCGGCGCAAGCAATGGCGGGCCAGAGGCCGAACTGGTCGGGGTCTACGCCGTGAAGCAGAACGGTGCGCTCAAGGAACTGGTCAAGATCGAGCGGCAGGGCGACCGCTACGTGATGCGCGACAAGGTGCGCACGCCCGAATGGAGCGAGCCGAAGATGCAGATGCAGCCCGTGACGCGCGAGCGCTGGAGCCGCATCACGACCGACACGGAGAACACGTCCTTCGTCGGCATCTCGAGCGACCAACTCGGCATCTTCAAGGTGCCGCCTGGGTGGCAGAAGAACGGCTTCAAGACGCAGACAGGGTACTTCCTGTTCTACTCACAAGGGCCTGTGGAGGCGTACAAGCTTTGATTCGCGCTGCGTGTTCGGGGCGTCGCTCACGCCGACGGGGACATTCGCGGAGGGAAGTACCCGGTGGCCTGTGCACGCGCCCTGAACAGGAGCGCTCAACTACGGCGCAACGATTGCACCCTCGATGCGATGGCGTTTCAACGCATCGGCGACAAAGCCCGAAGCCTTCATCTCCTCGACAAAGGCAGCAAGCAGCGCCTGCGCCTCGGCGCCCCGGCTGGCCGGCGTACCCATCGCCTGCTGGATCACCATGAAGCGCCCAGGCAGCACACGCACACCCGGCGCGCGGGCAGCCTCGCCTTCGAGCAGCTGGCGGATGCCCGCTGCCACCTCGACCTGGCCCGCGCGCAATGCGGCGAGCGCAGGGCCGGCACCCTGGAGGCGCACGATCTCGGCGGCCTTGATCTCGCGTGTGAGGAACAGGTCGTAGGCGCTGCCCGAGCCGACCGAGATGCGATGGCCTTCGGCATCGACCTGCGCGTTGTCGGTCAGCGCCGACGATTCGGGCACGAGGTAGCTGCCTTCGATCAGCACGTAGGGTGCCGTGAAGCGCAGCCCTTCGCTGCGCGCGGGATCGACCGCGAAGAAGCCGATGTCGGCTTTCTCGTTCTTCACCGCGTCCACCGAGGCCGCGGCCTTCTCGAACACCACCAGCTCGACGCCCACGCCAAGCCGCTGTGCGAACTCGCGGGCAAGGTCGATCGATACGCCGACAGGCTCACCCGTGGCGACGTCCTTGTTGGCGAGGATCGGATTGCCGAGGTTGATCGAGGCGCGCAGCGTGCCGCTGGGCACAAAGGCGGAAACGAGGGCGGGGGAGGCCGTTGTCGGTCGAGGCTGGGTCATGGCGTTGGGCGTCGATGAAGGCTGGGAATGCGTACCAGTTTACGGCCCGACAGGCAACCGGGCAGTGATGAGGAGGGCCGGCTCCCCACCGGTCTGCATCAACAGGCCAAGACTAACGGCCGGGCTGAAAACCGGGGGTAGGGACTGGGTTGCAGTCCGGCAAAGGAGAAGCCTTTTGATCGGGATAGAGCTGTACTACGGCAAAGTCATTGCTTGATCCGTAGGCCATTTGCTCCCGGTAAGGGTGCGAAATAGTCCTTACCTGGATATCAGTGGGGAACAGTGCTTTGAGCGCGCGTGCGGCGCTCTCCGCTCGTTGCTTCGCCCGTTTCTCGGCCCTTCGCAGTGGCTCATCCGGAGTTCTTAGCGAGGCGCCTGCTTCAACTGAGGCGTAATCGAATTTTGGGTACTGTGAAGTCGCGCCGTCGATCCATGCAGCCAACTTGACTATTTGAGCTTTATCCAGATCAGATGTACCCGCTCCGAACGCGAGCGATGTCTGGACGATGTACTGGCAAGCCGAGGCGTTGGTACAGATCGTGAATGTCAGCAGTATTGAAAGTGCTCTAGCGAGCATGGAAAACCTCGTCCCAGACCACGTAGCCAGCGATGCTATCAGCGTTGCTTCGCATTCTTTGCGGGTCTGTTTTCGCGGCCTCGCGAGAAGACCTAAGGTAGTACAGAGCATCAAAGCTTCCAAAGCAGTCGTTGAAATGCGTGACCTCGTGAATAAGCGTTGAGAGCTTTGAATCCTGATCGGCAGAAATGGGGCGAAGCGCGCAGAACTTGATATTGATCGCGATGGTATGGGTAGCGGTATCTGGCTTGCAAACACCCGCAGCCGCATCATCCGCGTTGCTCGGCAAGATGCAACCGACATGCTTGAGTGCTGTTTCCGAGTAGCGCACGAAGTTTCTGGCATCGAGCCCTCGAAGCACTTGCACGCATGCCTTCAAGCCCTGTTGCATGTATTCGCGGGTGCTCTGGTCGGCCACGCCAAACCAATCTTTCACTCGGGATCTATCAGCCTCATTCCATCGCTCCAACTCGGGGAGCCGCTTCCCGGAAATGAGCGATACCGCCTTGTCGCGCAGTTCCAGCACCGTGGTCACAAACTCCTTGTTCGTCATGTTGGGACAGATGTTTTCGGTCTGTTCGGCCTCGGCTGGGTGCGCAACACCTGCATCCACCACTTTCTTCAACGCCGCCATCTCCGAAGGCGCGGCGGCAACCAACATGGCCATTGCTGCCACGCTCGGTTCGGCTCCAGCGGCGTACCACGCACCGTCATCGTATGTTGATGTGTGCTGCAGCGTGGCAAGCAGGGGCTGTGGCATCGGGCAGTGGCAGATCACCACGTCGCCTTCCAGCGCGGCCTCTGAAATGAATTGAAGACGCCGTGGCCCTCCTGCCTTGGCGATGATGCCCACGCTGTTGCAGCCCTCACAGTAGGCCCTGCCGCCTATCAACGCGATGCGGTGGCCATACAGACCGAACATCGGACCGTCGTAAGGCAGAACCCGCCCGCCAAGTGCCGGCGGATCGCCGACGACAAGAATTTTTCGCTCCATTTGGCACGCTCCCAGTAGATGACGGGGCGTTGTACGTGGCTGTGCGCACTGACACTGTTGCCCATCGTCAACCGGCTGGTCGTTTGTCACGAAGGCCGACGTTTTCGGCCTGTATCGGGCTGGCGAAGTTAGAACAAATCTGCGGGCTTGGCCTCCGGTTCGCAGCTGTCGATGATCAACGTCTGCTGATTGGCCCGGTATCCCGTGCACGCCAGTGCTCGCGCGAGACCCCGGCGCCGCACGTGCGCGTCGAGTTCTTCCGGTGTGATGGCCGCACGCTCTGACGGTGCGCGCTCAACGTGCCGACAGCGGCTCCAGCCCCGTCTTCGCGATGGTCGGCGCCGCGGCCGGGGAGTTGAGATAGCGGATAAGCTGCCGCGCCGCATCGGGCTGCTTCGATGCGGTGGCGATGCCGGCCGAGAACACCGTCACGCGCTGCACCTCGGCGGGCAGCGGACCGATGTAGTCGATGCCCTCGATGGGCAGCAGCTCGCTCACCTGCTGCAGGCCGAGCGCCGCGTCGCCGCGCGCCACCACCGTGCCCACGCGCTCGCTCAGGATGCGCTTGCTCTTGGGTTTCACCTGGTCTTCGATGCCCAGCTTCTTGAGCAGCTCGGTCTCGTAGTAGGTGCCGCTCGCGCTCGCCGAGTAGGCGATCGACGGTGCCGCGAGCAGCGTGCGCTTGAGCGCGTCGACCGTGCCGATGTCCGGCTTGGGCGCGCCCTTGCGCACCGCGAAGCCAATGGACGAGCGCACCAGGTCGACCTGGCTGCCCGCCACCACCTTGCCCTGCGCCACCAGCGCATCGAGCGCCGGGCGCGCGAGGATCACGACGTCGGCCGGCTCGTTGCGCGCCAAGCGGCTGGGGATCGAGTCGGTGGCGTTGCCCATCGAGGCGCCATAGGCGGTTTTGACGGTGCGGCCGCTGCTGCGCTCGAACTCCGGGCGCAGGTCGTTGTAGGCGGCGGTGAAGCCGCCCGAGGTCATGACGTGGATGTCTTCGCCCGCAGGCTTGTTGCCGCCGCCGAGGGTGCCGCAGCCGGCGAGCGCGAGGGCTGCGATCAGCGGCAAGGCAGCGCGGCGGGTGAGGGCGAGGAAGGGGGAAGGAAGGGGCTTTGTCACGATGTCTCCGGGAGGAAGAAAAGGCCAGTGGCCTGGAGGCCGCCTGTCGTTTGCCTATCGTAGAGGCCGGAGCTGTCATTCCGCCTTCAGCGGATTCGGGGTTATCACCGAGGCGACACGGCTTGTCGGGTGCATCGGCGGATCGCGGCTGCCTGGACGCCGCATCTCTTGATCGACCGGCAGGGACGCTCCTTTCCCGCCGGCCGGGTTGGCGCATCAATCGACGAGGTCGAAGCAGCAGCCCGCGTAGTACGGCTTGTCGCCGCCAGCGACGAAGGGCACCTCGATCGGCTTGCCCTCGTTGCGCCACACGTCGCGCTTCCTGTAGCCCGAGCGTGCGAGATCGGCCAGGAGTTCGTCGTGGTGCTGGATGCGGTAGGCGCACACGGCCACGCCGATGCTGTTGAGCGTGTAGATCGTGCGCTCGGGGTGCACGGCCGTGGTGTTCATGATGATGCGCCTCGGCTTCACGGCCAGCGCGGAAAGAATCGCGTCCATGCGCGTCGGCAGGTACTGCAGACTGCCCGAGACATACAGCACGTCGCAGCCGCTCGCATCGCGGTAGTCGGTGGTGAAGCCGAGCTGCGCGGTGGCTTCCCGCTTCACGGCCATCGCGCGGCCGCTCTCGACCACGCCGGGCACGTCGCACACGGTCCATTGCAGGGTGGCGGGGTAGCTCAGCACGCGCCGGAATGCGTAGTACTTGATGCCGACGTGCCCGCCGAGGTCGAACACGCGCGTCAGCCCCGCATCGATGGAGCGCCCCAGCCAGAAGAGGCCGGGATAGTCGTAGAAATAGATCTGCGGGCTGTAGAGGTCGCTCGCATCGGCATTGGCATAGCCCACGGCTTTGGAGGGCGGCGCGCCGGCCTCGGCCGCCGCGAAGCTCTCGAACGAGCCCATGAAGAGGTTCTCGTCCGTGTTGTTCAGGAACTTGCGCCTGTACGCACTTTCGCGGGGAGGAAACTGCAGAAGGCTTGAGAGCATTGTTGACTCCGGTGGCGTTCTCATTTTGAATGCAACCAAAGTATTCGCGACCTATAGCCCCGCGCCGTTGGGGCGGTTACCCCATGGGGGTTACATACCGCTCGCCAGCGCCGCCGCAGCCGCCCGCGTCTCCACCCCCAGCTTCTCGAAGATGTGCTCCAGGTGCTTGTTCACCGTGCGCGGGCTGGTGCCGAGGATGTCGCCGATGTCGCGGTTGGTCTTGCCCTTGGCGAGCCAGGAGAGCACCTCGGTCTCGCGCGGCGTGAGGGCGGCATCGGCCAGCCGGGCCGCCGGGCCTTCACGCTGGATGGCGAACAGCAGCATCGTCTCGCCGAGCGCTGCTGCGCCGAGGTTGCGCACCGACAGCCGCATGCCCGTGGCGGTGCCGATGGCAATGGCCGCGCCCGGCGCCAGCGCCGGTTCCAGCGACGCGGGCAGCAGGCCCGGCGCCACCGGGTCTTCGAGCGCGTGCAGCCACAGCGCGGCCTGCGGCGAGCGCCACGCGATGCGCCCGCGCGTGTCGACGAACACCACGCCCATGCCGGCCACATCGACCGCGTCGCGCGCCATGCGCGTGATGCGGGCGTTGCGCGCGTGCGTGTGCAGCCGCGCCAGCACCTCCTGTGCGCGGATCGGCTTCACCACGTAGTCGACTCCGCCGCACTCGAAGCCCTCGACCACGTGCGAGGTTTCCGACAGGCCCGTCATGAACAGCACCGGGATGTGCGCGAGCGCCGGGTTGGCCTTGATGCGCCTGCAGGTCTCGAAGCCCGAGAGACCGGGCATCAGGCCGTCGAGCAGGATCGCATCGGGCACCACGAGTTCGAGCCGCTGCAGCGCGGCCTCGCCGTCGACCGCCACCAGCACGGTGTAGCCGCTGGCCTCCAGCGTGTCGCACAACATGCCGAGGCTGCTGGGCGCGTCGTCCACCACCAGCACCACGGGCCGTTCGGATGACGATTCAGGGGGCGAGGGTGTCTGCATCTTCGGCCAGTGCGTTGCGGAGGTTGTCGAGTTCGAAGCGCACGACCATGCCGCGCAGCCAGGTGCAGGTCGATGCGGCGGCGGGCGAGGCGGCTGCCAGCCGGTCGAGCGCCGTGTGCAGGCCGCGCACGTGGCCCATCTGCACAAGGCGCATGAGTTCGGCGCGGTCGTCTTCCGAAAGAGCGAGTTGCCGGGGGCGCTGCAGCGCTTCTTCTGCTTCACCCGCGAGAGGCGCGAGCGCATCGGCGGTCGACAGCCATTCGAGCCCGAGGTGGCGCTCCAGCGTGGCGATCAGCTCCGACTCGATCACCGGCTTGCCCACAAAGGCCTGGCAGCCTGCCGCTTGCAGGCGCTCGTTCTTGTTCTCGAACATGTTGGCCGAGACGATGATGATCGGGATATCCCCGAAGCCCGAGGCGCGCACCGAGGTGGCGGTCTGCCAGCCGTCCATGTCGTCCATCGTCAGGTCGAGCAGGATGGCCGATGGCAATTCTTCGCGCAGGCTGTCGAGGCACTCGGTGCCGCTTGCGGCCTCGCGTATCTCGAAGCCCAGCGGCACGAGCATGCCGGCCAGCATCTGGCGCTGCACGGGCTGGTCATCGACCACCAGCAGCGTGCGGCGCGCGCCGATGTAGCCCGACACGGGCTGCCGCGGTGCGCCGGCCTTGGCCTGCGGGCCGGGGTCGGCCACCTCGCGCAGGTACACGCGCACGCTGAAGGTGCTGCCCTGCGACGATGTCGATGCCAGCCTGAGCTCTCCGCCCATCAGCGAGGTGAGCAGCCCGGTGATGGTGAGGCCCAGTCCCGTGCCCGGCTCGCCACGGCGGCGGCCCGCTGCGCCGCGCTCGAAGGGCAGGAAGATGCGCTGATGGTCCTGCGGCGCGACGCCGATGCCGGTGTCGACCACGTCGAAGCGCAGTACCTCGCGCCGCGCATCCACATGCAGCGTGACCGTACCGCTGTCGGTGAATCGCACGGCATTGGTCAGCAGGTTGATGAGGATCTGCCGCAGCCATTTCGCATCGGCGTGCACCCACGGCGGCAACCGCCCTGCATGCGTGCAAACGAAGGCCAGGCCCTTGTTCTCGGCCTGCGGGCGCACCATGTGCACGAGCTGGTCGAGAAACGCGGGCAGCGCGAGCGGCGCGGGTTCGAGCTGCAGCCGGCCGGCCTCGATGCGCGCCAGGTCGAGCAGCCCGTCGATCAGGCCCAGCATGTGCTCGCCGCTGCGGTGAATGGTCTGCACCGCCTCGCGCGGGGGCGCGACCGCGTCGCCCTTGAGCAGGATCTGCGAGTAGCCCAGGATGCTGTTGAGCGGCGTGCGCAACTCATGCGTCATGCCGGCCACATAGCGCGTCTTGGCCTGGTTCGCGGCCTCGGCGGCTTCCTTGGCGGTCTGCAGTGCGGCGTCGGTGCGGCGGTGCGCCTCGATCTCGAGCGCGAGCAGGTTGTTGTGGCGCATCGATTCTTCCTGCGCCATCTGCCGGCTCTCGCTGCCCAGCACCACCCACCATGCGGCGACCGCGGCCACCACCGAGAGCAGCGCGAACACTTTCAGGAAGGCCGTGGCCATGACCGAATCGCTCGTGCCCGCCAGCGCCTCCTGCGCATAGACCACGCCGACCACGGTGGCCAGCAATGCAATGAGCGAGGTGGCGATCAGCAGGTAATGCGCCACGCGGAAGTTGAGCCGCGCCGACAGCGCCGGCGGCAGCAGCGCCTGCAGCCAGCCGCTCATCTGCTCGGCCGCGCGCGAGTCGGTCTTGCAGCGGTCGTGGCAGCGCGATTCGAGCGTGCAGCACAGCGAGCAGATCGGTGCGCTGTAGGCCGGGCAGTGCGCCATGTCTTCCGACTCGAAGCTGTTGTCGCATACCGAGCACTTCACGTTCTGGCCGGGCGTCCAGCGGTCGATGTCGTGGCGCGCGAGGTAGTAGCGCCCGCGCGTGCGCCAGGCCAGCAGCGGCGACACGGCCATGGCTGTCACCAGTGCGATGAAGGGCGAGAAGGCTTTTGCCCAATGGCCGAGCACGCCCGAGTAGGCCAGCATCGCCAGCGCGGCGGCCACCAGCATCGCCACCAGCCCGACCGGGTTGATGTCGTACAGGTGCGCGCGCTTGAACTCGATGGTCTTCGGGCTCCACCCCAGCGGCTTGTTGATGACCAGGTCGGCCACCAGCGCGCCGACCCAGGCGATGGCGATGTTGCTGTAGAAACCCAGCACGTGCTCCAGCGCCGCGAACACGCCGAGCGCCATCAGCAGGATCGCGATGACCACGTTGAACACCAGCCACACCACGCGCCCCGGATGGCTGTGCGTGAGCCGCGCGAAGAAGTTCGACCATGCCAGCGAACCCGCGTAGGCGTTGGTGAGGTTGATCTTCATCTGCGAGACCACCACGAAGAGCACCGTGATGCCCAGCACCCAGGCCGGGTCGCGCAGCACGTACGAGAAACCGGTGAGGTACATCTGCGTCGGCTCGATCGCATGGATGCCGGGTATCTCGTGCTGCAGCGCGAGGAAGGCAAGGAAGGCCCCGCCCATCATCTTCAGCATGCCCGGCACGATCCAGCCCGGCCCCGCGATCAGCACCGCGGCCCACCAGCGGCCCCGGTTGGCGGCTGTCTTCTCGGGCAGGAAGCGCAGGTAGTCGACCTGTTCGCCGATCTGCACCACCAGCGAGAAGGCCACCGTGGCGGCCGCTCCGAACATCAGTGGGTCGAAGCCGCTGCTGTCGGAGGTGCGGCCCACGAGGCCGGTGAAGTCGGCGTAGAGCTCGGGCTTCTTCACCATCACCGCGATGAAGGGGCAAACGAACAGCACGATCCAGATCGGCTGCGTCCACAGCTGCAGCCCCGAGATGAGCGTGATGCCGCGCGCCACCAGCGGAATGATGACGATGGACGACACCAGGTACAGCAGCCACAGCGGCCAGTCCAGATACATCTGCAGTGCCAGCGCGAGGATGGCCGCCTCCAGCGCGAAGAAGATGAAGGTGAAGCTCGCGTAGATCAGCGAGGTAAGCGTGGAGCCCAGGTAGCCGAAGCCCGCGCCGCGTGTGAGCAGGTCCATGTCCACGCCGTGGCGCGCCGCGTAGTACGAGATCGGCAGGCCGGTAAGGAAAGTGATGAGCCCCACCACCAGGATGGCCCACAGCGCGTTCGAGAAGCCGTAGCTCAGCCCGATGGCACCGCCGATGGCCTCCAGCGCCAGGAACGAGGTGGCACCGAAGGCCGCATTGGCCACGCGGAACTCCGACCATTTGCGAAAGCTGCGCGGCGTGTAGCGCAGCGCGTAGTCCTCCAGCGTTTCGTTCGCGACCCAGGCGTTGTAGTCGCGGCGGATGCGAAAGATCTTCTGTCCGGAGACGGATTGCATGGCGGGTTCTCGCGGCGGCGGTGGCATGAGGGCGGACACAGCAAGAAGCGCTCCCTGGTTGCATTGCCGCCAATGTCGTGCCTTCGAGTCTGCAGGCAGGGCGCCTGCGCACCGCTACGTTGAATGACGTATTCGCGAGTACGCAGGTGATTTCTAAAGTGCCAGCCATGGTGCTCGGGGCACCGTCCGATGCACTGTGATGGTGCACGGCCTTCCTTTCCAACAACCTGCCTGGAGTTTCCTGATGTCGCGTGATTCCGATCTTTCTCTCGATGCCCTGGCATTGCGCCGCCGCCGTCTGCTGCAGGGCGCCGCCGCGTTGCCCGTGTTGGGCCTGAGCGGCCTCAGCTTCGGCCAAGGACAGTTCCCCACGGCCAAGGTGAACACCACCAAGCTCGCTGTGACCGACACCGAGGTGACGGTGGGCCAGCTGCACTCGTCTTCCGGCACCATGGCCATTTCGGAGACCGGCTCCATCCAGGCCGAGCAGCTCGCCATCGACCAGATCAACGCGATGGGCGGCATCCTCGGCCGCAAGATCAAGGTCATCAAGGAAGACGGCGCCTCCGACTGGCCGACCTTTGCAGAGAAGTCGAAGAAGCTGCTCGTCAACGACCACTGCGCCGCCGTGTTCGGCTGCTGGACCAGCGCCTCGCGCAAGGCCGTGCTGCCGGTGTTCGAGAAAGAGAACGGCCTGCTGTACTACCCGACCTTCTACGAAGGCCTGGAGCAGAGCAAGAACGTGATCTACACCGGCCAGGAAGCCACGCAGCAGATCATCTGGGGCCTGGACTGGGGCGCGAAGGAGAAGAAGGCCAAGACCTTCTTCCTGGTGGGCTCCGACTACATCTGGCCGCGCACCTCGATGAAGATCGCGCGCAAGCACATCGAGAATTTCCAGAAGGGTTCGGTCAAGGGCGAGGAGTACTACCCGCTGGGCCACACCAACTTCAACTCGCTGATCAACAAGATCAAGGTGGCAAAGCCCGACTGCATCTTCGCGGCGGTGGTGGGTGGCTCGAATGTGGCTTTCTACAAGCAGTTGAAGGCCGCGGGCATCACCGGCGACAAGCAGTTCCTGCTGACGCTGGCCGTGACGGAAGACGAAATGACCGGCGTGGGTGGCGAGAACTTCGCGGGCTTCTACTCGTCGATGAAGTACTTCCAGTCGCTGGACAACGCGAACAACAAGAAGTTCGTGGAAGCCTTCAAGGCGAAGTACGGCAAGGATGCGGTGATCGGCGACGTGACGCAGGCGGGGTATCTGGGGCCGTGGCTGTGGAAGGCGGCGGTGGAGAAGGCCGGCAGCTTCGATGTGGACAAGGTCGTGGCCGGTTCGCCGGGGATCGAGCTGAAGACGGCGCCCGAGGGGTACGTGAAGCTGGATGCGAACCACCACCTGTGGAGCAAGGCGCGCATCGGGCAGGGGCAGCTGGACGGGACGTTCAAGGTGGTGGCGGAGTCGGCTGAGCTCATCAAACCCGATCCGTTCCCCAAGGGCTATCAGTAATCCTGTCTTTCTCCCTCCCCCTCTGGGGGAGGGCAGGGGTGGGGGCAAGCGGCGTTACTACTGGGCACGCTCCGCCTGCCCCCATCCCAGCCTTCCCCCAGAGGGGGAAGGAGCCAATACCCCAACCACCGGAATTCGTTGCCATGACTCTGTCGGACATGATGAACATCGGCCTCATGCAGGGCTTCGCGGGGCTGAGCCTCTTCGCGGTGCTGCTGCTGATGGGGCTGGGCCTGGCGATCATCTTCGGCCAGATGGGCGTGATCAACATGGCGCATGGCGAGTTCATGACCATCGGCGCCTACTCGATCTACCTGGCCGCGCGCGTCACCGAAAGCCTGGCGCCCGAGTTCATGCCGTACTACTTCCCGATCGCCATCGGGCTGGCCTTCGTCTTCGCCTTCATCGTCGGCTGGATCGTGGAGTGGGTGCTCATCCGCCACCTCTACAAGCGACCGCTCGACACGCTGCTCGCCACCTGGGGCGTGAGCCTGGGCCTGCAGCAGATTTTCCGCACCTTCATCGGCCCGAAGGAAGTAAGCCCGACGCTGCCCGAATGGCTCATGGGCTCGTGGACGCCGCATGAAGGCCTCGACATTCCCATCAACGGGCTGTTCGTGCTGGCGCTCACAGCACTGGTCACCGGCGGCGTGCTGATTGCGCTGCACAAGAGCCGCTGGGGCCTGCGGGTGCGTGCCACGGTGGCCAATCGCGTGATGGCCAACGCCACCGGCATCGACACGAAGAGGACCGACCGCCTGACCTTCGCCATCGGCTGCGGCATCGCGGGCATGGCGGGCGCGGCCTTCACCACCATCGGCTCGACAGGGCCGACCTCGGGCTCGCTCTACATCGTCGACGCCTTCCTGGTCGTCACCTTCGGCGGCGCGGCCAGCCTGTTCGGCACGGTGGTATCGGCCTTCGGCATTGCGCAGACGCAGTCGATCTCCGAGTTCTTCATGACCGGCTCGATGGCCAAGGTGCTGACGCTGTCGCTGATCGTGCTGATCCTGATGATGCGACCGCAGGGCCTATTCGCAGTCAAGGTCCGCCGCTGAACCCGATTCCTGTTTTGGAGAACGTTCCGATGAATTTCATCAAGGCCTCGATCCAGCGCTACCAGCTCGGCAGCCTGTTGCTGCTGGTGCTGCTGCTCGCGGTGGTGCTGCCGCTGTCGCTCGACATCTTCCGCCTCAACCTCGTGGGCAAATACCTCACCTACGCCTTCGTGGCCGTGGGCCTCGTGATGGTGTGGGGCTACGGCGGCGTGCTGAGCCTGGGGCAGGGCGTGTTCTTCGGCATCGGCGGCTATGCGATGGCGATGTTCCTCAAGCTTGAAGCCTCCGACCCCGTTTCCACCAAGATCCAGACCACGCCCGGCATTCCGGACTTCATGGACTGGAACCAGATCACCGAGCTGCCCACGCTGTGGCTGCCGTTCAAGAGTCTGCCGCTGAGCCTCGCGCTGGTGGTGCTGGCGCCGATGGCGCTGGCCTGGCTCGTGAGCTTCGCGATGTTCAAGCGGCGCGTGGGCGGGGTGTACTTCGCGATCATCACGCAGGCGGTGGCGCTCATCTGCACCGTGCTCATCATCGGCCAGCAGGGCTATACGGGCGGCGTGAACGGCATGACCGACCTGAAGACGATGCTGGGCTGGGACACGCGCACAGACGGCGCCAAGTACGTGCTCTATTACGTCTGCGTCGGCCTGCTGGTGGCGAGCATCGTGCTGTGCCGCTGGGTGCAGACAAGCAAGCTCGGCACGCTGCTGCTGGCCATGCGCGACAAGGAAGACCGGGTGCGCTTCTCGGGCTACGACGTGTCGAACTTCAAGGTCTTCATCTTCTGCCTGGCGGCCGCGCTTTCGGGCATCGGTGGCGCGATGTTCGCGCTGCAGGTGGGTTTCATGTCGCCGAGTTTCGTGGGCATCGTGCCTTCGATCGAGATGGTGATCTTCTGTGCGGTGGGCGGGCGCATGAGCCTGGTGGGCGCGGTGTATGGCGCGCTGCTGGTGAATGCGGGCAAGACGCTGTTCTCGGAGAGCTTTCCGGACCTGTGGCTGTTCCTGATGGCGGGCCTCTTCATCGGCGTGACCATGGCCTTCCCGATGGGGCTCGCGGGTTTGTGGGAAGAAAAGATCCGGCCATGGTGGAAATCGCGCCGCCAAGCCTTGCGCGATGCGGCAGTCAAGCGACCGGCGGCCGCAGCACCCGTGGTGCCCACAGCCACACCATCCGAACCCACGCTGCCCGACGGCGTCGGCAGCCAGCACGCCTGAACCCGGAGCCACACCCTCATGAGCAACACCGACTTCGCGCTCGCCGTGGAAGACCTCACCGTGTCCTTCGATGGCTTCAAGGCCATTGACGACCTCACGCTGTACATCGACCGCAACGAGCTGCGCGTGATCATCGGCCCCAACGGAGCCGGCAAGACCACGCTGCTCGACCTGATCTGCGGCAAGACGCGCGCGAGCGCCGGCAGCATCAAGTTCAACAACACCGAGCTCACGAAGATGGCCGAACACAAGCGCGTGCGGCTGGGTATCGGGCGCAAGTTCCAGACGCCGTCGATCTACGAGAACCTCTCGGTGTTCCAGAACCTGGAGGTCTCATTCCCGAAGGGCCGCTCGGTGTTCGGTGCGCTGGCTTTCAGGTGCGACGACGAGGTCAAGAACAAGGTGCAGGCCATTGCCGAGGACATCGGCCTTGCCGACAAGCTCGACACCGAGGCCGGCTTGCTGAGCCACGGCCAAAAGCAGTGGCTCGAGATCGGCATGCTGCTGATGCAGGAGCCGGAGCTGTTGATGCTCGACGAGCCCATCGCCGGCATGAGCGCGCGCGAACGCGAACTCACGGCCGAGCTGCTCAAGCGCATCTGCCAGAACCGCGCAGTGATCGTCATCGAGCATGACATGGCCTTCGTGAAGCAGATCGCGCACAAGGTTACCGTGATGCACCAGGGAAAGATCCTTGCCGAGGGGCCGATGGAGAAGGTGCAGGCCGATCCGAAGGTCATCGACGTCTACCTGGGCCACTGACATGAGCAACATCAACCTGAAGGTCGAAGACCTGCACGTCGCCTACGGCCAGAGCGAGGCGCTGCACGGCATCTCGTTCGAGGGCCATGCCAACGAAACCATCGCCATCATGGGCCGCAACGGCATGGGCAAGACCACGCTGTTCAAGGGCCTGATGGGCGTGTTGCCGTTGAAGAGCGGGCGCATCGAGGTGGCAGGCCAGGACGTGTCGCGCGACGAGAGCTTTCGCCGCGTCGCCAAGGGCATCGCCTACGTGCCGCAAGGCCGCATGATCTTCCCGACGCTGACGGTGGAAGAGAACATCCAGACCGGCTTGGAAAACTCGAAGACCCGCCGAATCCCCGAGGAAATCTACGCGCTGTTCCCCGTGCTGTGGGACATGAAGACCCGCAAGGGCGGCAACCTCTCCGGCGGCCAGCAGCAGCAACTTGCGATTGCGCGCGCCCTCGTCACCGACCCCAAGGTGCTGCTGCTCGACGAGCCCACCGAAGGTATCCAGCCTTCGATCATCAAGGACATCGCCAAGGCGCTCAACGAGATCCGCAAGCTGCGCGGCATCACCATCGTCGTGTCCGAGCAGGTGCTCAGTTTCGCGATGGACGTGGCCGACAGGCTCTTCGTCATTGAAGGCGGCCGGTTCGTGCACGAGACCGCGCGCGACAAGACAGATGTCGACCACATCAAGGCCTATCTCTCCGTTTGATCTGACCACAACCAACCCAACCAGGAGCCACTGCACATGACTGACACGCTGATCAAGGTCGACCTGACCAAGTCGCCCGTCGAGAACGAGAACATCCACAATCGCTGGCATCCGGACATTCCGATGGCCTGCTGGGTCAACCCGGGCGACGACTTCATCCTCGAGACTTTCGACTGGACCGGCGGCTTCATCAAGAACAACGACAGCGCCGACGACGTGCGCGACATCGACCTGAGCACCGTCCACTACCTCTCGGGCCCCGTGGGCGTGAAGGGCGCGGAGCCCGGCGACCTGCTGGTGGTTGATCTGCTCGACATCGGCGCCAAGCAGGACAGCCTCTGGGGCTTCAACGGTTTCTTCTCGAAGAAGAACGGCGGCGGCTTCCTGACCGACCACTTCCCCGAGGCGCAGAAATCGATCTGGGACTTCAAGGGCATGTTCACCAGTTCACGCCACGTTCCGGGCGTGAACTTCGCGGGGCTGATCCACCCCGGCCTGATCGGCTGCCTGCCCGACAAGCCCATGCTCGACATGTGGAACGAGCGCGAGAAGGCCCTTATCGCCACCGATCCGGAACGTGTGCCCGGCCTCGCGAACCCGCCGTTTGCGGGCACTGCCCACATGGGAAAGATGACCGGTGAAGCCCGCGCCAAGGCAGCCGCCGAAGGCGCGCGCACCGTGCCGCCGCGCGAGCACGGCGGCAACTGCGACATCAAGGATTTGTCGCGCGGTTCGAAGGTGTTCTTCCCCGTGTACGTCGATGGCGCGGGCCTGAGCGTGGGCGACCTGCACTTCAGCCAGGGCGACGGCGAGATCACCTTCTGCGGCGCCATCGAGATGGCTGGCTGGGTCCACATGAAGGTCACGCTCATCAAGGGCGGCATGGCCAAGTACGGCATCAAGAACCCGATCTTCAAGCCCAGCCCGATCACGCCGCAGTACAACGACTACCTGATCTTCGAAGGCATCTCGGTCGACGAGAGCGGCAAGCAGCACTACCTCGACGTGAACGTGGCCTACCGCCAGGCCTGCCTGAACGCCATCGAGTACCTGAAGAAGTTCGGCTACTCGGGCGCGCAGGCCTATTCGATCCTGGGCACGGCGCCGGTGCAGGGCCACATCAGCGGGGTGGTCGACGTGCCCAACTCGTGCGCCACGCTGTGGCTGCCCACGGGCATCTTCGACTTCGACATCAACCCGAACGCCTCGGGCCCGGTGAAGTTCATCGACGGCAGCATCGACATGCCGCTGTCGCACGACCTGCGCTGAAGCAAGCCATGCCGACCTACGACTACGCTTGCGGGCAGTGCGGCGGCTTCGAGGCGTTGCGGCCCTCAGGCCTGCGCGACGAGGCGGCTGCGTGCCCCGATTGCGGATGCGCTTCGCCGCGCGTGCTGTCGGCCGCGCCGCGGCTCGCACTGATGGCCTCGGGCACACGCCGCGCCATGGAAACCAACGAGCGCGCGCGGCACGAGCCGGGCAACTCGCGCGACTACGCGCGCTTCAAGCATCCGGCGGGGTGCGGCTGCTGCGGCTCGGGCAAACGAAGTGCGACGGTGACGGCGCCGAGCGGGGCCAAGTCTGCGCCGTCGCGGCGACCGTGGATGATCAGCCACTGACGACCGGCTGTTTTCAAGGGTTCGATTGTTTCAATCCTGTGAACGCCGTGGTTCCTTTTGCCGGCGTTTTTCGAGGCTTTTCAGGATCAAACTTCTCCTCACCAACCAACCACCTGAAGGAGATTGAAATGAATGCCTCGAAGATCCTCGCTGCTGCTGCTCTCTCGCTCCTGGCCGCTGCCGGAGCCCATGCAGAAACCTACGACGGCGTGCACGTCGTGAACTCTTCTGTCACCCGCGCCGAAGTCGCACCGCAGGCCGCTGCCGCCGCACGCGCCGGCAACGAGTACGCCGATGCCTCCAGCGCTGGCGCACAGGTCTTCACGTCGACCGCCGACCGCGCGACCGTGCAAGCCGAAGCCGTTGCCAAGGCTCACGACCCGCTCGCCAGCCTCGATCGCCGCGCGTTCTACCGCGACGAAGTGCCGCAAGCCTACAAGAAGCCCAGCGTGTCGTTCACGCGCCAGGCAGGCCTGTAAGCCGAACCAGCAAGCATGAAGAACGGGCCTTCGGGCCTTTTCTTCGTGTTCGCTTCGTGTCCGCGTCGCCAGCTGATGACGCCCGACCCTAGAGGGTCTCGTTTTCCTTGAGAACGCCCGCGTTGCGCAGCGCGGAGTTCAGCCATTTGGCAGCCGTGTTGCCATTCTTGATGGCCTCGATGCGCGCAGCCTCGTCCTCGACCTTCTTCGCCGCCGCCTGAAGAAGCGTCTCCACCTTCTCCCGCTCGACGACGACCACGCCATCCGCATCGCCGATGACGAGGTCACCGGGGCGTACCGCCACGCCGCCCACCGACACCGGATGCCCGATGCGCCCCGAGGCCAGCTTGGTCGGCCCGTTGGGATTGGTGCCGACCGAGAACACCGGAAAGCCCATTTCGTCGATTTCCACGCTGTCGCGCACCGCGCCGTCGATCACCACGCCGGCGATGCCGACCTGGCGGCAGGCGTTCATCATGATCGTGCCCATGAGGGCGGCGCTCTGGTCGCCCTTGCCGTCGATCACCAGCACGTCACCGGGCTTCGCGAGCGCGATGGCGGCATGGATCATCAGGTTGTCGCCGGGCCGCACTTCCACCGTGAGCGCGCTGCCCACCAGTTTCATCCGATGGCGCAAGGCCTGGATGCGGCCGTGCAGGGCGCCCCGGCGGCCGGCCACGTCGGCGAGGATGGCGGGCTGGAAGGCCGAGGCCTGGCGAATCAGGTCGGAGGAGACGCGCTCGAAGTCGCGGACGATGTCTGGAAGCTGGCTCATGTTCTCGATTCCGTTCATTCGGCCTTGATGTCGGCGTCCTTCACCACGCGGCCCCACTTGCGCTTGTCCGCAGCCAGGAAGGCACGGAACTGCTCTGGCGTGCTTCCCACGGGCTCCAGCCCGTCGGCGATAAGCCGCTTGGCGATCTCGGGCATCGCGAGCACCTTGGCGACTTCGCGCTGGATGCGCTCGACCACGGCCGGCGGCGTGTTCTTCGCAGCGCAGATGCCGGCCCAGGTCACGGGGTCGAAGTCGGGAACGCCGGCTTCCGCCACGGTCGGGATGTCCGG
This sequence comes from Variovorax sp. 10L421, assembly GCF_056395365.1. NCBI lineage: Bacteria > Pseudomonadati > Pseudomonadota > Betaproteobacteria > Burkholderiales > Comamonadaceae > Variovorax > Variovorax sp. 10L421. Next base: position 265,473 of record NZ_JBFTJJ010000002.1, on the reverse strand, counting down.
AAAGGCCGGTAGCCGGCGCGGGCTGGCCACCGCCAGCGCGCGCAGCTTGCCCGAGCGGGCGTACTGCATCGAGCTCACGGGCTGGTCGAAGATCATCGAGACCTGGCCCGCGATGAGGTCCGTCATCGCCTGGCCGGTGCCCTTGTAGGCCACGTGGACGATGTCGATGCCCGCGCGGCTCTTCAGCATCTCGCCCGCAAGGTGTCCGCCCGTTGCCGTGCCCGAGGAGGCGAAGTTGATCTCGCCGGGCTTCTGCCTGGCGTAGGCGATGAGTTCCTTCACGCTCTTCACCGGCAGATTCGAGTTGACCAGCAGCATGTAGGGCGCATTGACCACCTGCGTGACCGGAACGATGTCCTTCTCGGAGTCGAAGGGCATGCTCTTGAGCACATGCGGCTGGATCGACAGCGTACCTGTGGTGCACATCAGCAGCGTGTGCCCGTCGGCAGGCGCCGCAAGCATCGCCGACGCGGCGATGTTGCCGCCGGCGCCCGGCCGGTTGTCGATCAGCACCTGCTGCCCGAGGCCTTCGGCCAGCTTCGGTCCGATCAGGCGCGCCACCATGTCGTTGGACCCGCCGGGCGAGAAGCCCACGAGGACCTTGATCGGCTTCGACGGAAAGGCATCGGCGGCCCATGCCTGGGTGGTGCCGAGCCAGGCGGTGCCGATGGCAAGGGCCGGCAGCAGCTTCAGAAGGGTGCGGAGTTTCATTGCGGTTCCTGGTTGATGGCTTGGCCCGAGAGTTCGTCGCGTGCCCGCGCGATGCGTCGGCAGCCTTCCAGCAGTTGTTCGGTGCTGGCGGCGAAGGAGATGCGGAAATGCGTGGGCACCCCGTAGGCGCTGCCTTGCAGGGCGGCAAGGTCCTGCGAATCGAGCAGGTGCATCACCCAGTCGTCGCTGCTGTCGATCACCGTGCCCTTGCCGGTGCGAAGGCCGAAGAGAGCGCTGCACGAGGCGAAGACGTAGAACGCACCGTCGGGCACCTCGCAGCGGATGCCGTCGATGGCATTGAGCGCGGCGACCACCATGTCGCGCCGCGTTTCGTATTCGTGCCGGTTGCTGGCGATGGTGTCCTGCGGCCCCGTGAGCGCCGCGACGGCTGCCGCCTGCGCGATCGAGTTCGGGCCGGAAGTGCTTTGCGACTGGAGCTTGACCATCGCCTTGACGAGCGCCGAGGGGCCTGCGCCGTAGCCGATGCGCCAGCCCGTCATCGCGTAGGCCTTGGACACGCCGTTCACGGTCAGCGTGCGGTCCTTGAGGTCGGGCGCCGCCTCGGCCATGGTGGCGAATTCGACGCCGCCGTAGATCAGGTGCTCGTAGATGTCGTCCGTCAGTATCCAGACATGGGGGTGGCGCCGCAGCACCTCCGCCAGCGCCTGGAGCTCGACGCGCGTGTAGGTTGCCCCGCTCGGGTTGTTCGGCGAGTTGAGCATCAGCCAGCGCGTCCTGGGGGTGATGGCGCGCTCGAGGTCGGCGGGCTGGAGCTTGAAGCCCGCGGCCGCCGGGCAATCGACGAAGACCGGAACTCCGCCGGCCAGCAGGGCGATGTCGGGGTAGGACACCCAGTAGGGCGCCGGCACGATGACTTCGTCGCCCGCCGCGACCGTGCACATGAGCGCGTTGAAGATCACCTGCTTGGCGCCGGTGCCGACGATGATCTCGCCCGGCGTGTAGGCCAGCCCGTTCTCGGTCAGGAACTTGCCCGCGATGGCTTCCTTCAGCGCCGGCGTGCCGCCCACGTCGGTGTAGCGCGTCTGGCCGTCCGACATGGCGCGGATGGCGGCGTCCTTGACGTGGCCGGGCGTCTCGAAGTCGGGCTCGCCCGCCGTGAGGCCGAGGATGTCCCGGCCCATCGCGCGCAGCTCGCGCGCCCTCTGGCCGGCCATGGAGCTGGGGGAAGGCTTGATGCGATTCAGGCGTGGTGCGATGTGAAGCATGCGCGCAGTATCAAAGTCCGCTCGCCGCGGGACAAACGAGAAATCGGACCGTCGCGGTATTCCTTTTTTTCCTGGCTGACCGTAGGCGTACATTCCGCTGGCATGAACTTCACCTTCAAGCAGCTGGAGGCTTTTCTCTTCAGTGCCAAGCTCCAGAGCTTCAGTGCCGCGGCGGTGAAGCTGCACACCACGCAGTCGGCCATCTCGAAGCGCCTGGCGGAACTCGAGGATTCGCTTGGCGGCCCCTTGCTGCATCGCACCTCGCACGGCCTGGAATTGGCTCACTCCGGCCGCGAACTGCTGCCGCTCGCGGAAGAGGCCCTGCGCCTGTGGCAACGCATCGAGCACGACATCAGCCTCGACAAGACACTGCGCGGCACCTTCCGGGTGGGCGTGACGGAGCTGATCGCGATGACCTGGCTCACGCGGCTGATTCAGCTGCTGCAGAAGCTGCATCCCGAGGTGACGCTCGAGCCGGTGGTCGATGCGGGACTGACGCTCTTCGAGCGGCTGGAGGCCAACAAGCTCGACCTGTCCATCATGCCCGGCACCTTCTGGGGACAGGCCTTCGAGTCGGTCAAGGTGGGGCAGGTCGACCAGGCCTGGATCGCGAGCCCGAGGCTGGGCATTCCACAGCGGGCGCTGAAGCCGCATGAATTCGCCGACTATCCGGTGATCGAGCAGCCCGCCGGTGCCTCGAAGAACAGGTTCTACGAGGCCTGGCGCGCAGAGCATGGCTTCCGCTTCGGCAAGGTGCTGCTGACGAACAGCACGACCGTCTTGCGCGAACTGACGATCAGCGGCTTCGGCATCAGCCAGCAGGCGCTCGACTACGTGCGCCCGGACATCAGGAGTGGCCTGCTGCGCGTGGTCAGGAGCGACCCGATGCCGCCGCCGCTGGTCTACAGCGCGGTCTACCGGCGCGACAACGCCAGTCCCGCGCTGGCGCGCATCGTCGAGCTGGCGGTGAAGACATGCGATTTCACTTCGAGGGCGAGCCAGCACGACGTGGCGCCGGCGAACCCGCCGCGCGGTTCGGGTTCGACGCTGCGGCAGCGCTCGCAGCGCCAGGTGGCGAAGAAGCCCGCGAGGAAGACCCGGAGGTAGCCCAAACGGCAGGCGCTTCTTTGGGCTTTGAAAATATACGCATTGAGTATATGCTTGTGGCCCATGAACATGCCGCAACAGGTGCTCCTCCGCGACGCGATGCGTCAACTCAACATGACGCGCGATGCTTTCGCAGAGCGCATCGGCAGCCGCAGACGGGCGCTCGACGCCTGGCTGCTACCCGACGAGTCCAATGAATTCCGGGCCATGCCCGAAGTGGCCCGGCGCTTCGTGAGCGAAATCCTGGCTTCGGATGGGCGTCGCGCAGAATATACGCAAAGCGCATATGAAAGCGCCTTGCGAAGGTCGCTTGCCATTGAAGGCTCGCACCACCTGCTCTCTGTCAACCAGTTCAACCGCGACGCCATCGACGAACTGTTCCAGCTGGCCGACGTCATGCAGCCCATCGCGCGGCGGCGCAAGGTCAGCCGCGTGCTCGAAGGCGCCGTGCTGGCCAATCTTTTCTTCGAGGCCAGCACGCGCACGCGTGTGAGCTTCGGCGCGGCGTTTTGCCGGCTGGGCGGCTCGGTGTGCGACACCACCGGCTTCACCTTCTCGTCGATGGCCAAGGGCGAATCGATCTACGACACCAGCCGAGTGATCAGCGGCTATGTCGACGCCATCGTGGTGCGGCATCCGGAGCAGGGCTCGGTCGCCGAATTCGCGCGCGCCACCAACGTGCCGGTCATCAACGGTGGCGACGGGCCCGGCGAACATCCGAGTCAGGCGCTGCTCGACCTGTACACCATCCAGCGCGAGTTCTCGCGCCTGGGGAAGCTGGTGGACGGTGCGCACATCGCCATGGTCGGCGACCTGAAATACGGGCGCACCGTGCACTCGCTCATCAAGCTGCTCGCGCTGTACAAGGGGCTGAAGTTCACGCTCATCTCGCCGCCCTCGCTCGCCATGCCGGCGGAAATCGTGGACGCCGTGAGCCGCAACGGCCACGTGGTCGAGACCGCGGCCGCGCCGGCGCAGGCGCTGGCCGGCGCCGACATCATCTACGCCACGCGCATCCAGAAAGAGCGCTTCGCGCACGACGAAGTGCTGGAGGGCTTCGACAACGCCTTCGAGATCAACCGCGCACTCGTCGAATCGGCCTGCAGGCCCGAGGTGGTCGTGATGCACCCGCTGCCGCGCGACGGCCGCCCGGGTTCGCACGACCTCAGCGTCGACCTGAACAACGACCCGCGCCTGGCCATCTTCCGCCAGACCGACAACGGCATTCCCGTGCGCATGGCGATCTTCGCCACGCTGCTGGGCGTGGAAAAGCTCGTGAGCCGCTCGATGCGCGACGCCGCCTGGACGCCGCCCTCGCACATCGGGCCGGACGACAGCGTGTTCCATGGGCTCGACTGAAACTGCCGCACGACACACCACCCCTGACGGGCGTCGACGGCTTCATTCCCGCGTGAGAGCGAACTGCTTGCGAATGCCGCCCGCAGCCGAAGGCCCCACCCAGAGATCGAAATCGCCGGGCTCCACGGCCGGCTTCATGTCGCGGCCGACGAATGCCAGGTCGTTGGCCGTGAGCGCGAACTCGACGACCGTCGATGCGCCGGGCGCAATGTCGACCTTGCGGAATTCCTTGAGCTCGCGCACGGGCCGGGTCACGCTGGCGGCGCGCTGGGCGATGTAGAGCTGCACCACTTCCTCGGCCTCGCGCTGGCCGGTGTTGCTGACGGTGGCGCGCACGCGCAGCGTGCCCGACAGCGGCAGGCGCTCCGAACTCAGCTCCACGCCGTCGTAGTGCACCGGTGCATAGCCGATGCCGAAGCCGAAGGGGTAGAGCGCCTCGTTGGTCGCGTCCAGGTAGCGGGTCCTGAAGGCCGTGCCCGGTGCGTTCTCGGGCGAGGGGCGGCCGGTGCGCTTGTGGCCGTAGTAGTAGGGCACCTGTCCTGCCGTCTGCGGAAAGCTCACGGGCAGGCGGCCCGACGGATTGAAGTCGCCGAACACCACGTCGGCGATCGCGTTGCCGGTCTGCACGCCCAGGAACCATGTGACAAGGATGGCGCGGGCATCGCGTACCGCACCCTTGAGCGCCATCGCGCGGCCGTTGCTCAGCAGCACGACCACCGGCTTGCCGGTGGCGGCCACGGCTTCGGCCAGGTCCTGCTGCGCCTGCGGCAGGCCGATGTCGGCGCGCGAGCGCGCCTCGCCCGACATCTTCTGGCTCTCGCCGATGGCCAGCAGCACCACGTCCGCATCGCGCGCGGCGGCCACCGCGGCGTCGATGCCGCCGGGCAGCGCCGACTCGATGCCCGAGCCGCGCACGACGTTCACCGACGAATCGGCCCCCAGTGCCGCGCGCAGGCCCTGGTCGACGCCCACCGGCGCCGACTGGCCCGGGGACAGGCTCCAGGCGCCCATCAGGTCGACAGTGCCCTCGGCGAAGGGGCCGATCAGCGCGATCTTCGTGCCGGCCTTGGACAGCGGCAGCAGCGCGCGCTCGTTCTTCAGCATCACGATGGAGCGGCGCGCGCTCTCGCGGGCCAGCGAGATGAACTCGGGGTTCTCCGTGCGTTGTGCGGCAGGCGGGCCGTCGAGGCCGCGCATGGGGTCGTCGAACAGGCCGAGCTTCTGCTTTACGCGCAGCACGCGTCGCACCGCGTCGTCGAGCCGCGCCATCGGCACTTCGCCCGAAGCCACCAGCTCGGGCAGGTAGCGCGCGTACAGGCCGCTTTGCATGCTCACGTCGGTGCCGGCCATGAAGGCCTGTCTGGCCGCTTCGCGCGGGTTGGCGGCGTAGCCGTGCTCCACCAGTTCCTCGTCGGCCGTGTAGTCGGACACCACGAAGCCCTTGAACTTCCATTCGTCGCGCAGCACGCCCGTGAGCAGCGCGGGATTGGCGGTGGAGGGCACGCCGCCGATCTCGTTGAAGGCGCTCATGATCGACAGCGCGCCCGCGTCCAGCGCCGCGCGGAAGGGCGGCAGGTACACCTCGCGCAGCGTGCGCTCGGAGATGTCGCTCACGCTGTAGTCGAGTCCGCCCTCGGCCGCGCCATAGGCCGCGAAGTGCTTGGGCGTGGCCAGCATGGCGTCGGGCCGCGAGAGGTCGGGGCCCTGGAAGCCGCGCACGCGCGCGGCGGCGAACTGCCTGGAGAGGTACGCGTCTTCGCCCGCGCCTTCGAGGCCGCGGCCCCAGCGCGCGTCGCGCGCGACGTCGACCATCGGCGCGAAGGTCCAGCGGAAGCCGTCGGCCGTGGCTTCGATCGCCGCGGCGCGCGCGGTGCGCTCGGCGAGCGCGGGCTCCCAGCTCGACGCCTCGGCCAGCGGCATCGGGAACATGGTGCGAAAGCCGTGGATCACGTCCGCACCGAAGATCAGCGGAATGCCCAGGCGCGACTCGTTCACCGCCATCTGCTGCAGCCGCCGCTTGCCTTCGAGGCCCGCGTTGTTGAACAGGCCGGTGAGGCGGCCGGCGCGCACGTCGGCGGTTTCCTGCTGCACGTTGCGCGAGCCGGCCTGCGGGTTGTTGGGGGTGTCGATATCGGCCGGGCCGTAGAGGCTCAGCTGGCCGGCCTTCTCCTGCACCGTCATGCGGGCGATGAGCGATTCGATGCGGGCCTCGGCGGCGTCGGGCGAGCGGGAGGGTTGAAGGTCCTTGGAAACGGACGCCGCAGTGGCGGGAGGAAGCAGGGCGGGGAAGGAGAGTGCGGAAAGGAGGAAAACGAGGGCGGGAACCGCGGCTTTTCGAACGTGCATGGCCCTCTATTCTGCAGACAATGCACGCCGGCCCCGGCCAGCGGGTTTCCGCCCTGGCCGTAGGGGCTTGTCCGAGCCGGCCCGCCTATTCGGCGGTGGCGCCGGCTTCCTTCGCCACTTTGACCCACTTGGTCGTCTCGGTGCCGATGAAGTTGGCCAGTTCCGTGGGTTTCATGTTCCCGGCCGTTACACCCTGTTCCTCGAAACGTTTGATCACATCGGGCTGTTGCACCGCGCGGGCGAGTTCGGTGTTCAGGCGCTGCACGATCTCGGGCGGCGTGCCGTGCGGCGCCATGAGCGCGAACCATGTCGTCATGTCGTAGCCCTTGAGGCCGGCTTCGTCGAGCGTCGGCACACCAGGATAGGCGGGCGAGCGCGCCTTCGTGGTCACGGCCAGCGCGTGCACCTTGCCGGCCTTGATGTGCGGCGAGGCCGAGGGGCTGGTCTCGATGGCCATCTGGATCTGCCCGCCCATCAGGTCGGCCATCATCGGCGCGCCGCCCTTGTAGGGCACGTGCACGATGTCGGTCTTCGTCATCGAGCGGAACAGTTCGCCCGAGATGTGCTCGGTGCTGCCGTTGCCGGCCGAGCCGAAGTTGACCTTGCCGGGGTTGGCCTTGATGTACGCGACGAGTTCGGCCACCGTCCGTGCAGGCACCTTCTCGTTGACGATCAGCACGTTGGGCGTGGAAGCCGCGAGCGCGACGGGATCGAAGTCGCGCTGGAAGTCATAGGCGAGCTTCTTGTAGAGGCCCGGCGCGATCGCGTGTGCGATGGTGGCGAGGAACAGCGTGTAGCCATCGGCCGGCGCCTTCGACGCGATGGTCGCGCCCACGGTGCCGCCTGCCCCGCCGCGGTTGTCGACGATCACCGGCTGTTTGAGCGATTCGGAGAGCTTCTGGCCGATGGTGCGCGCGACGATGTCGGTGGTGCCGCCGGCCACGAAGGGGACGACGAGCGTGATGGGTTTCGTCGGCCATTCGGCGGCGGATGCCGCGCCGCTGGCGAGCATCAGTGCGGCGATGGTGGTGCGAAGGAAGGTGAGTCGGTTCATGGTCTTGAGGTCTCGGTGTTGTTGTGGAGGTGAAGGGTCTCGCGCATTCAGTCCGCGCCCAGCCGCAGCCGGCTCGGCAGGCGCTTCTCGATGGCGAACTTCAGCAGCGCCGCGCAGCGGAAGATGCCGTGCGCGAACTTGCCGTAGGGCAGCGTGAGAAAGAGCGCCATCACCACGCCCAGGTGCACCGCGAGCAGCAGCGCCATGAAGCGGGTGTCGCGCCAGGCCAGCAGCGCCAGGCCGGTGAGGCTGGTGAGCAGCAGCAGCGCGATGAAGCCGCGGTCCATCGGCCGCTGCGCCGCGTCGCCGTGCGCGGCGTGGCGACGCAGGTTCAGCCGGAGCAGACCGACGGGACCGATCGCGAGGCCGATGCCGCCTGCAGCGCCCAGCAGCACCGGCAGGCTCGTGAGCGCGTAGGGCGCGTGCAGGTCGAACAGGTAGTGATAGAGCGTCGCCACGCAGGTCGAGGCGAAGCACAGCATGAAGCCGTAGAAGGTGAAGTGATGGAAGCGCCGACGCCAGAGGGTGAAGCGGTCGTCGTCGTTGTTGCATCCCTCCCCGTGGCCGCCGTCGAGGTACTTCAGGCGCAGCGCGTCGTGCGCGGCTTCGGCGCCGGCCGCGCGGCGCACGCCCGGCAGGTCGGGGGCGTTGCCTGGATCGTTCGCGGGCGACACCTCGCGCCAGAAGCGGCGCGTGCCCATCGCCAGCGCGAACATCACGAACAGGAACACCGCGCCGAACACCAGGGCGAGGAAGTTGTGCGGAAAGATCGCGTAGAAGTTGCCCGCAAGCGGTTCGTGCAGCAGCGCGCCCGACATCGCCACGGCCAGCACGAGGAACAGCGCGAGCCCGCCCGCCAGTGCGAGCGCGACGGTGAGCCCGGCCTTTTTGTAGAGCGCGCCCATCACGGGCGGCCATGCGTAGTCGTGGTAGGTCTGCAGGCGCACTTGCGCCATCGCTTGTGGCACGTTCACCGCGAACTCGTGCGGCGGTGCGTACTGGCAGGCATGCAGGCACGAACCGCAGTTGTGGCAGAGGTTTGCGAGGTAATGCGTATCGGCCTTGCCGAATTCGAGCCGTCGCGTCATCGCGGGGAACACGGCACAGAAGCCTTCGCAGTAGCGGCAGGCGTTGCAGATCTGCAGGATGCGTGCGACTTCGCCTTCAGGCGCGGTCAGCGGCAGGGTGGGCTGGATCGGGATCACGCGCGACGTGGGATTGCCGCCGATGCCGTCGGCATCGGCACGGGCGCGCGCGACGAGGTCAGTGAGCTGCTGCAAGGGCGGCCTCCGGAGATTGCTTTGAGACGTTCTTTGCTGCGTTCGCCGCTTGCGTGCCGGCGATGCGCCCGAAGGCCGTGCCGATGCTCATGCCCACGCCGGCCGTGTAGCCCTTGCCCAGCACGTTGCCGGCCATCATTTCGCCGGCCACGAAGAGGTTGGGGCTCGGCCGGCCGCCGAAGCGCACGGCGGCGGTCTCGTCCACCTTCAGGCCGAGATACGTGAAGGTGATGCCGGGGCGCAGGGGGTAGCCGTAGAAGGGCGCGGTGTCGATCGGCCGCGCCCAGTGCGTCTTGGCGGGCGCGAGGCCTTCGGTGTGGCAATCGTCCAGCGCCGTGTGGTCGAAGCGGCCGACGCGGCAGGCGGCGTTGTAGTCCTGCACGGTGCGAACGAAGGCGGCTTGGTCCAGGCCGAGCTTCTGCGCGAGTTCGCCGAGGGTGTTCGCCTGCGTGCCGGTGAACACCGGCGGCATGAAGCGCCCGACCGCTTGCTGATCGATGACCGACCAGGCGATCTGCCCCGGCTGCTGGGCCACGAGCCGGCCCCAGATCGCGTAGCGCTTGGGCCAGAAGTCTTCGCCCTCGTCGTAGAAGCGCTGCGCGTCGCGGTTGACTACCACGCCGAGCGACACGCAGTCGATGCGCGTGCAGATGCCGCCGTCGTACAGCGGCGCGCGCGCGTCGATGGCTACCATGTGGCCCTGCGACGGATCGCCGATGCTGTCGGCGCCCGCATCGATCATGTGCTTGAGCAGCACGCCCTGGTTGAAGCGCGTGCCGCGGATCAGGAAGTTGTCGGCCGGCCATTCGCCGCGTTCGTTTCGGCCCCACGCTTCGCGCAGCCACTCGCGGTTCGACTCGAAACCGCCCGAGGCCAGCACGCAGCTTTTTGCCGCGATGCGCCCGCCGGCTTCGGTGTGCACGGCAACGAAGCGGTCGCCGTCGAGTTCGACCGAGGCCACGGGCGAGTCGTAGCGGATCTGCACGCCCAGCCTTTCGGCGCTGCGGTAGTAGGCGTTGACGAGCGCCTTGCCGCCGCCCATGAAGAAGGCATTGGTGCGCGCCACGTGCAGCGCGCCCGACAGCGGCGGCTGGAAGTGCACGCCGTGGCTGCGCATCCAGTCGCGGCAGTTCGACGAGGCGCGGATCACCAGCCGCGCGAGGTGCTCGTCGGTGAGGCCTCCCGTCACTTTCAGCAGGTCGTGCCAGTACTCCTCTTCAGGGTAGGCATCGACCAGCACATCCTGCGGCGCGTCGTGCATGCAGCGCAGGTTGCGGGTGTGCTGCGAATTGCCGCCACGCCATTCTTTGGGCGAAGCCTCCAGCAGCAGCACCGAAGCGCCGGCCTCGCGCGCCATCAGCGCGGCGCACAGCGCGGCATTGCCGCCACCGACAACCAGTACGTCTATCACTCGTGGGTCTCCTTGGAATGCAGGAGACTTTAGGGAGTGAAGCCTTCACGCGAAAGGCCAAAAGAAGCAACAGGTGTTCAGTGATCGAGAAGACTTGCGCCGGCCCAGCGGCCTTCGCGCACCAGCGTGCGCGCGGTCTCGGCCACCACCACGCGCGCGGCCAGCGCGGCGGGCGAGAGCTCGTCGTCCGACAGACTCACGAGCAGGTTGCGCCGGCCCACGTGCGCGTCGGAAATCTGCGTGAGCACGAGATCGTCGCGGTCGTGCCGCGCCGTGGCGGCGCCGGGCTGGATGGTCGCACCGTGGCCGGCGCGCACCGCGTCCATCAGCAATGCCAGGCCATCGACCTCGGCCACGATGCGCGGCGCCACGCGTGCCCGCGCAAAGGCGGCCATCAGCRTGGCTCGCAGGCCGTGGCTGCCGCTGGGCAGGATCAGCGGCACTTCGGCCAGCTGCGACAGCCGCACCTTCGCACCGGTGGGACGCGGTGACAGCGTGGGCGAGGCGATCACGAAGAGCTTTTCGGCCAGCAGCGGCGCCACGCTCCAGCGCCGCGGCGTGTCGGTCTGGAACAGCACGGCCAGGTCGAGCTGGCGCGCGTGCAGCATCGTCGTGAGGTGACCTGACAGCGCCTCGACCATGTGCAGGCGCACTTCGGGGTAACGCGCCTGCATGGCCTGCATCAGCGGCACACCCAGCACGGTGGCGGTGGTGGGAGCCAGGCCCACGCTCACATGGCCCGACAGGCGCGCCTGCTGGGCGGCGCGCACGGCGTCGTCGGCGTGGCGCAACGTGAGCTGCGCCTGGTGCAGGAAGGCCAGGCCCGCGTCGGTGGGCATGACGCCGGTCGAATGGCGGCGCAGCAGCCGCGTCGAGAGTTCGCTTTCGAGCCGGCTGATCTGCTGGCTCAGCGCCGAGGTGACCACCCCCAACTCCACGGCCGCGCGGCCCATGCTGCGAAGCTCGCAGACCTTGACGAAGTAGCGCAGTTGCCGGAGTTCCATCGCCCGATCATCGCGCAGGCGCCGTCGGCCGCGAAAACAGCGGGCGGCGCGCGTCTTATTGTTTGTAGCTGTCGTCGATGCGGTCGAGCTTGCGGATCAGCGAAGGCCAGACGAACTGGCCGCCCATGCCGCCGGTCTGCACCTTCATTGCCTGGCCCACGCCCTCGACGATCTTGGGGTTCACCTGCGTGAGTTCACTGCCGCCCGACTGCGCCGCAATCTGGATCTGGCAGGTGTTCTCGAAGGTGTACATCGAGAGGAAGGCGTCGGCGATGGTCTTGCCGCAGGTGAGCAGGCCGTGGTTGCGCAGCATGAGGAAGTTGGCGCTCCCCATGTCGGCCTGCAGGCGCGGCTTCTCGTCGTCGCGGAAGGCCACGCCTTCGTAGTCGTGGTAGGCCAGCGAGGCCAGCACGAAGGTCGACTGCTGGCTGATGGGCAGCACGCCGTTTTTCTGCGCGCTGACGGCAATGCCGGCCTTGGTGTGGGTGTGCAGCACGCACTGGATGTCTTCGCGCGCGGCATGCACGGCGCTGTGGATCACGAAGCCGGCCGGGTTCACGGGGTAGGGCGAGTCGATGATCTTGTTGCACTGCTGGTCGACCTTCACCAGGCTCGACGCGGTGATCTCGTCGAACATCAGGCCGTAGGGGTTGATCAGGAAGTGGTGCTCCGGGCCGGGGATGCGTGCGCTGATGTGCGTGAACACCAGGTCGCTCCAGCCGTACAGCGCCACGAGGCGATAGCAGGCGGCAAGGTCGACGCGCAGTTGCCACTCCTCGGCGGAGACGAGCTTCTGGATTTCGGGTTGGGTGGTGGCGTTCATGGCGTGGTGTCCTTTGGTGGTTATGGAGTTCGGCATCAGGCCGCAGCCGGCTCTTGCAAGGCCGCCTTGTAGATGCTTTGCTTCGGCTGTGCCATCAGGCGGCGCAGCATGGGTTCGAATTCCCCGATCGGCAGGGTCTCGGCCTTGGGGTCGAAAGCGGGGTTGTCGTAGAGCGCGCAGAACTCGGCCGTGCGCTCGTAGTGCGGATGGTCCTTGAAGTTGTCGCGCATGTCGCGGTCCAGCCCGATGTGATGGAAGAAGTAGTGGCCCTGGAAGATGCCGTGGTGCTGCACCATCCAGTGGTTGGCTTCGCTCACGAAGGGCTTGAGGATGGCGGCGGCGATGTCGGGGTGGTTGAAGCTGCCGAGCGTGTCGCCGATGTCGTGCAGCAGCGCGCACACCACGTACTCCTCGTCGCGGCCATCGCGCAGTGCGCGGGTGGCGGTCTGCAGCGAATGGGTGTAGCGGTCGACCGGAAAGCCGCCATAGTCGCCTTCGAGGATCTGCAGGTGCTTGATCACGCGTGCGGGCAGGCCGCCCGCGAACTGCATGAACTCGCCGCCGATCAGCTGCCAGTCTTCGCGCGTGCTTTCCTGCATGCTCCTGAAACTTGCGCGTGCGTTGCTCATCGTGAGGTCTCCGTTCTTGTGGGTGCCGGTCACTGTATGCCTGCGCTTGACCTGGAACTGTCAAGAATTTGACAATGCAGGGTTCTGGTAAACCCCCGCCCGCATGGCCGCTTCGTCCAAACCCCGCCTCTCTGCCGCGCATCGCGGTGCCCTCGAGGGCAATCCATGGTTCACCAGCATTCCGCGCGCGCAGCGGGAGGCGCTGCTCGGCGCGGCCGAGCTCATCCATGCACGGCGCGGCGCGATGGTGTTTCGCCAGGGCGATCCCATTCACGCGGCTGGCGGCGGCTTCTATGGGCTCGTGGCCGGCACCATCAAGATCTCGTCTCTGCGGCAGGACGGGCGCGAGGCCATCCTCGCCGTGCTGGAGCCCGGCAACTGGTTCGGCGAGATCACGCTGATCGACGGCTCGCCGCGCACGCACGACGCCACCGCGCTGGAAGCGCTCGACCTGCTCGCGGTGCCGCCCGCGGCTTTCGTGCAGCTGATGCGCGACGTGGTCTTCTCCAACGCCATCGCCGCGATGCTGGCGGCACGCGTGCGCATGCTCTACGGCCTGACGGAAGACGCCATGCTGCGCAGCCTGCGCGCCCGCGTGGCGCACCGGCTGCTGGTGCTGGCGCGCGGCGATGCCACGCAATCGGTGCACCTGCGGCACCAACTGCAGCTGCCGCAGGAGGCGCTTGCCATGATGCTGGGCGTGACGCGGCAGACGCTGTCGAAGGAGCTCAATGCGCTGGCAGGCGAGGGCGTCGTCGCACTGGGCTACGGGCGCATCGAGCTGCGGTCGATCGATGCGCTGCAGGCGCTGGTGAGCACGGGTTGAGCCCGTGCGCAGGCATCAGCGCAATACGCGGCCGTCGGCGGAGATGCTGATGAGGTCGATGCTGCGCACGCTGTCGCGCAGGCCCGGGCGCAGGTTGATGCGGAAGCCGCCTACGTCGTAGTCGGTCATGCCGGACATCACACGCAGCAGGCTCGCCGTGTTGAAGCCGCGGCCCGCGCGGCGCACGGCCTCGCCGGCCGCCTTGGCCGCGATGAAGCCTTCGAGGCCTTCGTACGACGCGGTCTGGTCGGAGTTGTCGACGGCCGCAAGGTATTCCTTGACGATGGGAATGGCCGATGGCCGCGGCGAGGGCACCACCTGGGAGATCACGATGCCGCCGATGTCCTTGCCGAGCGTGGCGTAGAGCGGGTCGATGCCGACGATGGAGAAGGCCATGAAGTTGCCCGCATAGCCGCTCTTGCGCAGCTTGCGGATGGCGTTGGCCGTGGTGCCCGAGAGCGACACCAGCACAATGGCCTGGGGCGACTGCTGCTGCACCGTCTTCAAGGCTGCGTCGAGCTTGTCGCCGGTCGGCGGCACCAGCGCGGTTGCGACCAGCGGCGTGAGCTTGAGTTCGCTGATGGCCTGCTCGACGGCCGCGAGGCCGGCGCGGCCCATCGCGTCGTCGTCGCCCACCAGCGCCACGCGGGTCTGCCCCACGGTGGCGCACTGCTTCACGATCTTCAGGGCCTCGTCGATCATGCCGGGCCGCACGTGGAACACGTTGGGATGGTCGGCGCCGCGCAGCGTGTCGGAGGCCGCGAAGGGCGCGAACAGCAGGCTGCCCTGCTGCGTCGCAACGTTGGCGCCGGCCTCGCTGCTGGCCGTGCCGACGAAGCCGAAGAGCATGTCGGCCTTCTGGGTGGTGAGCAGGGTGCGCGCGTTGACGGCGGCGCGGGCCGCGTCGTAGCCGTCGTCGAGCTGCAGCAGCTTCAGCTGCAGGCCGCTGGCGGCGTTGCGTTCGTTGAAGTCGCTCACCGCGAGGCGGCTGCCGGCGGCGAAGGCGGTGCCGATCTCGTTGGCACTGCCCGTGAGCGGCACCGATTGCCCGAGCAGTACGACACGCGGTGCGCCGGCCGCCGCGCGCGCGGACTGCGCCATGGCGGGGTGGGCAATGCCGATGCCGCTACCCAGCATCACCGCGCCCCATGCCTTGCCCAACCACTCTCTGCGTGATCCGTTCATTGGACACCTTCTTTCACATTAGTAAAAAAGTGTAGCAATTTCGGGGCCAAGGGGGAAGGCGGGTTAGCTCGGCCTCCTGGTCGCGAGGAGCCGGCTCAGGACAGCTGCTGGATGCGGATCAGGCTGCCTGCAGGATCGCGTACGGCGCAGTCGCGAACGCCGTACGGCTGGTCGGTCGGCTCCTGGACGATCTCGGTGTCGCTGGACTGCAGCCGTGCGAAGGTGTCCTCGAGATCGGGGGTGGCCAGCAGGATGGCGGCATAGGTGCCCTTGGCCATCATCTCGGCGATGGTGCGGCGCTCGTCGTCGGTGATGCCGGGGTAGGCGGCCGGCGGCGCCAGCACGATGGACGTGCCGGGCTGGCCGGCGGGGCCGACCGTGATCCAGCGCATGCCCCCGTATCCGACGTCGTTGCGGACCTCGAAGCCGAGGAGGTCGCGGTAGAAGGCCAGGGAGGCTTCGGGGTCGTTGTGGGGGAGAAAACTCGCGTGAATGGTGATGTTCATGGTGCTCGGTCCAGTCCAGGTGTTGTCAGGCCGGCCAGTCTAGATTCGGACCTTCGAGTGGCGCTTCTCGATTCCTGATCGGTCTGGTGACCTGTTTCGCCACGCACGCCGGCATTCCCGCGGCCGCATGCGCGGCTTGGCGCCGGTAGGTGCTGGGCGGCACGCCGACCAGTTCGGCGAAGCGCGTGCTGAAGGTGCCCAGCGACGAGCAGCCGACCTCGAAGCAGACCTCGGTGACGTTGAGGTCGCCGCGGCGCAGCAGTGCCATCGCGCGTTCGATGCGCCGGGTCATCAGATAGGAATAGGGCGACTCGCCGTAGGCGAGCCGGAACTGGCGGCTGAGGTGTCCGGCCGACATGTGCACGCCATAGGCGAGCGCCTCGACGTCCAGCGGCTGTGCGTATTCCCGGTCGATGCGGTCGCGAACGCGGCGCAGCCGTGCGAGGTCGCGCAGATGCTGCGCCGCTTCGGGTTTGCTGGTCATCCGCGGGATCGTGCCATGCCGCACCGGGGCGCTCAAGCCCGCTGACGGCGCGTGCTCAGGTCGATGCGACCCGCTCGAACACCAGGTCCCACACGCCATGCCCCAGCTTGATGCCGCGGTTCTCGAACTTGGTGAGAGGGCGGTAGCCGGGCTTGGGTGCATAGCCTTCGGCCGTGTTGTGCAGCAGCGGCTCGGCCGACAGCACTTCGAGCATCTGCTCGGCATAGGGCTGCCAGTCGGTGGCGCAATGGATGTAGCCGCCAGGGCGCAGGTGCTGTGCGAGCTTGGTCACGAACGCGGGCTGGATCAGGCGGCGCTTGTTGTGGCGCTTCTTGTGCCACGGGTCGGGGAAGAACACGTGCACGCCGGCCAGGGTGCCGGGCTGCAGCATGTGGTCGAGCACGTCGACCGCGTCGTGGGCGCAGATGCGGATGTTCGACAGCGACTGCTCGCCGATGCGCTTGAGCAGCGCGCCCACGCCGGGCTCGTGCACTTCGCAGCAGAGGAAGTTGGTCTCGGGCAGCACGGTGGCGATGTGCGCAGTGGCCTCGCCCATGCCGAAGCCGATCTCCAGCACCGCAGGGCCGGCGCGGCCGCCGAAGGCGGCAGTCAGGTCGAGCGGTTCGGGCTTGTAGGGCAGCAGGAACAGCGGTCCCAGTTCGGAAAAGGCGCGTGCCTGGCCGTCGGTGGTGCGGCCGGCGCGCTTCACGAAGCTCTTGAGGCGGCGATGCAGCGGGTGCGGCTTGGCCGCGTCATCGTCTCTGCCTTCGGAAGAGGGCGCATCGTCGCTGCGCGGGAGGTCGTTGGACACGGTGTCGGGAGAATTCATTACGGCTGCGAATTGTAGAGAGCGCGCCATTCGGGCACCCAGCCGGCCAGGGCGTCCGCGCAGCCGGTGGCCGTGGCGGGTCGCAGGCCGAGCACGCGCGCGGCGCTGTCCAGTGCGGCCAAGGCAGCTTCGGGCGTGCCCGTGTCGATCGAGGTGGCGCCGTTCTGCTTCGACAACTTGTCGCCATCGGCGCCGCGCACCAGCGGTGTGTGCAGGTAGCTGGGTGTGGGAAAACCGAGCGCGCGCTGCAGCAGGATCTGGCGCGCCGTGTTGTCGGTGAGGTCCTCGCCGCGGACCACGTCGGTCACGCCCTGTTCGGCATCGTCGACCACCACGGCGAGCTGATAGGCCCACGGGCCATCGGCGCGGCGCAGCACGAAGTCGCCGACTTCGCGGCTCAAGTTCTGGCACTGGCGGCCGAGGCGGCGGTCGGTCCAGCAGAGTTCGCTGCCGGCATCCGGGGCGTCGGCGTCTTCTTCCTCCCAGGGCACGCCCGGCGTGGGCGGCCGGTCGGCTTCGAACTTCGCGGTGGCGAAGCGCCAGGCGCGCGCCGGCTTGCCGTGCAGTCCGTTGCGGCAGGTGCCGGGATAGACCCGCTCGCCGTGGCGCTCGTGCCGCAGGCCGAGGCGCGCGAGCGCCTGGTTGATGTCCTTGCGCGAGCAGCCGCAGGGGTAGGCCAGGTCGCAGGCCTGCAGCCTGGCCAGTGCGGCTTCGTAGCGCGCGGTGCGCTGGGTCTGCCACACGGGGGCTTCGTCGGGCAGAAGGCTGCAATCGGCCAACTGCTGGAGGATGTGCTCGCCCATGCCGGGCAGGCAGCGCTCGGTATCGGCGTCTTCGATACGGACCAGCCAGCGCGCCTGCGGACCGCGGGCGCGCACGTCGAGCCAGCTTGCCAGCGCTGCCACCAGAGAGCCCGCATGCAGCGGGCCGGTGGGCGAGGGCGCGAAGCGGCCGGTCTCCCTCATCATCTCCCGGTCAGATGACTTCGAGTGCGAGCGACAGGCCGGAGAGGAACGCGTCTTCCACGCGGTGGCCGGTGCACCAGTCGCCAGCCACGCCGATGCGCGCCTTGGCGTCCCAGAGGTGGGTGGTGCCCATCGGCACCTGTGTCTGCGCTTCGCTCCAGCACAGCGCCTGGGCGTGCGCCGGAGTGGCATGGACGCCGGTGATCTCGGCGAAGGCGCGCAGCAGCTTGGCCTCGACGCGCGTGGGCGTGTCGCGCACGTGTTCCTGCGACCACGCGGCGCTGGCCTGCAGCGTCCAGCGTTCGACGGGCTCGCGGCCGGGTTTGGAGGATTCGCGCGCCAGCCATGCCACGCGGTGGTGGGTGCTGCGCGCCGCATTCCACTGCGGGCCGAGGTGCGACATGGTGGGCTGGTTGGCCTGGGGGTAGGCAATCATCAGCGTCCAGCAGGGCGCGATGCGCACGGGTTCGATCTTGCGGCTGAGCGTGGCCGAGAGCTTGCCGTCGCCCAGCAGCGCGCGGGCGCGCGAAGGCGGCACGGCGAGCAGCACGGCGTCGAAGCCCGAATACACGTGCCGGGAGTCGTCGGTGCCCGTGGTGCGCAGCTGCCAGCGCTGGGGGGCAAGTGCATCGGGCTCGATCTGCGTGACCTGCGTGCCGGCGACGAGGCTGTCGCCGAGCGGCTTGGCCCAATGGGCCACCAGCGCATCCATGCCGGGCTGCGCCACCCAATGCGGCTCGAGCGAGGGCAGGGCCGCCTCGGCTACGCGGCCGTGGGCGTCGAGCACGCGCACGAGGTTGGCGCTCCAGCGCTTGCACAGGCCGGGCGTGCTTGCCAGCGCCAGCGCAAAGCGCGGGTCGCGCACGGTGAAGTACTGCGCGCCGCTGTCGAAGCGGCCGAAGGCGGTGTCGATGCTCGCCATGCGTCCGCCGGCCGTGGCCTCGCGTTCGAACAGCGTGACCTTGTGGCCG
Source organism: Variovorax sp. 10L421 (assembly GCF_056395365.1). Taxonomy (NCBI): domain Bacteria; kingdom Pseudomonadati; phylum Pseudomonadota; class Betaproteobacteria; order Burkholderiales; family Comamonadaceae; genus Variovorax; species Variovorax sp. 10L421. The sequence goes on along the minus strand of NZ_JBFTJJ010000002.1, from coordinate 246,757 downwards.
GCTTGCACCAGCGTTCGCGCACAGGCCACCCCGGCAATGCCAGCGCCGACGACGGCGTAATGGCGCGGGGTGGCTGGGGTTCGGTGGCGGACGGAGGGCTTGGCAGTTGCGCGAGTGCTCATTGCAGACTCTTTTCTTCTGGGTGGGAATGCGGTTGGATGTGTCTGCACTCTACATCGGTCCGAGAGGAGCTTCGCCTGAGGGCACACCCTTAGCGAAGCCGCGCGATCCTCGGCAATACTTATCGGCCCCGATGCCGATCGAGCAACGCGCGCCGCGTGCCTTCATGCTCGAACTGCGCCAGCCACCATTCGAGTGCCTTCCCCGGCTTGCCCGCGCTGCGCATGCGCCATGCGCAATGCATCGTTCCAAGTGGCGGCTTGCGCTCCGTCTTCAGCTCGACCAGGTGCCCGGCCTCGATGTACGGCCGCGCCATCGGCTCCGGCAGGAAGCCGCCGCCCAGCCCGTGCAGCTGCGCCGCGATCTTGGCCTGCATGCTCGGCACGGTGAGCACGTCCTGCCCGCTCACGAGGTTCACCGTCATGCTGGGGCCGTGCCGCGCCGAATCGGCTGCGGCCACCGCGCGGTGCTGCCGCATCACCGCGTCGCTCAGCGGCTCGGACACGCGCGCCAGCGGATGTTGCGGCGCCACGGCGTAGACGAAACGCAGCTCGCCGATCAGCCGGCTGCGGATGCCGGTGGCGGTGAACGTCAGGCTCGCCGCATCGAGCACCGCGCCGATGGCCAGGTCGGCCTCGCCGGTGGTCAGCGCCTCGATGGTGCCCAGCAGCGTCTCGTCGCGCAGCTTGAGCCTCGTCGGCGGCTCGAGGGCGAAGAAGGCGGTGGCCAGGTCGAGCAGCGGGTCGCGCGCGATCACGCTGTCGACCGCGATGGTCAGCATCGGCTCCCAGCCCGTGGCCACGCGCTTCACCCGGTTGGCCACCGCATCGATCTCGGCCAGCAGCCGGTCGGCCTCGCGCAGCAGTTCGGCGCCGGCCTCGGTCAGCCGCGCCTGGCGGGCGCTGCGGTCGAACAGCAGCACGTCGAGCGCGTCCTCGATCTGGCGCACGCGGTAGCTCAACGCGCTCGGCACGAGGTTCAGCGAGCGGGCGGCGGCAGCAAAGCTGCCGGTGCCGGCCACGGTCTGGAGCATGGCGAGGGCGTCGGGGGTCAGCACGTCTCGGGGGCTGGGCATAGGGGCTCCATTGATCAAATTATTTGAATGGTGCCATCAAACCGAGGCGTCTTTCCGAATGGGGTGCGGACCTAAAGTTCTTCACATCCGCTGCGCATCCGGCGCGGCATACGAAAAAGGCCCGCACACCCCAACGGGGCAGGGCCAAAGGAGTTCGACGATGTTGCAAGTCCGTAAATCTCAGGAACGCGGTTATGCCGACCATGGCTGGCTGCGCTCGTTCCACAGCTTTTCCTTCGCCGGTTACTACGACCCTGCCTACATGGGTTTCGGCAACCTGCGGGTGATCAACGAAGACCGCGTGGCGGCGGGCGCCGGTTTCGGCACCCACGGCCACAAGGACATGGAGATCATCAGCTACGTGCTCTCGGGCGAACTGGCGCACAAGGACAGCATGGGCAACGTGGAAAGCATTCCGCCGGGCGACGTGCAGCGCATGAGCGCGGGCCGCGGCGTGATGCACAGCGAGTTCAACCACAAGGCCGACGAGACCACGCACTTCCTGCAGATCTGGATCGAGCCGAATGTGCGCGGCATTGCGCCGGGCTACGAACAGAAGCAGTTCACCGACGCCGAGAAGCGCGGCAAGCTGCGCCTCGTGGCCTCGCCCGACGGCAGCGACGGCTCGGTGACGGTGCATGCCGATGCCCGCCTGTACGCCGGCCTGCTCGACGGCGAGGAAAAGGCCGGCCTGGCGCTCGACCCGCAGCGCAAGAGCTATGTGCACCTGGTGCGCGGCGAGCTCGAAGTGAACGGCCAGAAGCTCGTCGGCGGCGACGCCGCGATGCTGCAAGGCGAATCGCAACTGACGCTGGGCGCCGGCAAGGACGCCGAAGTGCTGGTGTTCGACCTGGCCGCCTGATCCCCCTTGCCGGGCGCGTGGTGCGCCCGGTTCTTTTCTTTTCTCTTTTTTCTTTTTCAACAACCGAGGAGTTTTCAACCATGGCAACCGCAACCACCACCAATTCCACACAAGACACGCTCGCTCTGATCGGCCGCATCCTGGTCGCCTACCTGTTCATTCCCGCCGGCATCGGCAAGCTCATGGGCTTCGGCGGCACGGTCGGCTACATCACCTCGGCCAGCCTGCCGCTACCCGAAGTAGCGGCGGCCATCGCGATCCTCATCGAACTGGGCCTCGGCATTGCGCTGCTGCTGGGCTTCAAGACCCGCTGGACCGCCATCGTGATGGCGATCTTCTCTGTGGTCACGGCGCTGTTCTTCCACAAGTACTGGTCCGCGCCCGACGCCATGAAAATGATGCAGCAGATCAACTTCAACAAGAACATCGCGATTGCCGGTGGCCTGCTTGCGATCGCTGCTTTCGGCGCTGGTCGGTTCAGCATCGATAGAAAGTAAGCTCTTCCTGGAGGCTTCGCGCACTTCGTGTCGTTTCGGGGTGCGCTCACGCCGACGGGGTGCCTTGCTCCGCGAATGTCCCCCGGCCTGCGGCCTCCTCCTTTATTTCGCTGCGCAAGGCACCCCATCGGCGTGATCGTTCAGCAGGGCGGTTGAACTGCCGGCATGAGCAGAGCGCCCTTCGTGCACAGGGCACCGGGTGCGCCCCGCAGCGAAATAAAGGAGGAGCCGAAGGCGAGGGACATTCGCGGAGGGGAGTACCCGGTGTCCTGTGCACGCACCCCGAACAAAAGCACCCCGAACAACCCACAGTGACTGGAGAAAACATCCCATGGCAAACATCGTCGTCGTCTTCCATTCCGGCTACGGCCACACCCAGCGCGTGGCGCAAGCCGTGGCCGATGGCGCTGACGCCCAATTGCTCGCCATCGACGCGGACGGCAACCTGCCCGAAGGCGGCTGGGAACTGCTCGCCGCGGCCGACGCGATCATCTTCGGCTCGCCAACCTACATGGGCGGCGTGAGCTGGCAGTTCAAGAAATTCGCCGACGCGTCGTCGAAGGTCTGGTACACGCAGGGCTGGAAGGACAAGCTCTTCGCCGGCTTCACCAACAGCGCGACCATGAACGGCGACAAGGTCACCACCATGACCTACCTCTGGACGCTCGCGATGCAGCACGGCGGCATCTGGGTCAGCATGGGCATCCTGCCGGCCAACAGCAAGGCCGCCACGCGCGACTCGATGAACTACGTGGGCGGCTACGGCGGCCTGCTGACGCAGTCGCCGTCCGACGCCAGCCCGGCCGAAATGCCGAAAGGCGACTTCGACACCGCCCGCGCGTTCGGCGAGCGCATCGGCACAGTGGCAAGATCGCGCGAATAACCGGCAACCCCACGGAGAACACGATGGCCGACACCAACCCCGAGACCCAATTGCTCAACCCGCACGACAAGGACCTCGGCGGTGGCTTCAAGGTGCGGCGCCTGCTGCCCGCGGCGCAGCGCCGATCGGTCGGCCCGTTTGTGTTCTTCGACCATTTCGGCCCGGCCACCGAGCAGCCGGGCACGGAGCACGACGTGCGGCCGCATCCGCACATCGGCCTCTCGACGGTCACGTATCTCTTCAAGGGCGCGATGATGCATCGCGACAGCCTCGGCAGCGTGCAGGAGATCCTGCCCGGCGCCATCAACTGGATGACCGCGGGGCGCGGCATCGTGCACTCCGAGCGCAAGCCCGAGCGCCTCAAGGCCGACACCTACGTGAACCACGGCCTGCAACTGTGGGCCGCATTGCCGCAGGCGCATGAAGAGATCGAGCCCAGCTTCGAGCACACGCCGGCCGACGCGATCCCCGAGTTGAAAGAGCAGGACGCCGGCGTGCGCGTGCTGGTGGGCGAGGCCTTCGGTGCGCGCTCGCCGGTCAAGACGCTCTCGCAGACCGTGTACCTCGACATCGCGCTGCCGGCAGGCGGGCGCTTCGTGCTGCCCGCGCTGGCGCCCGAGCTGGCCATCTATGCGGTCGATGCCGATGTCAGCGTGAACGGCGAGCCTGTTTCCGTGCACACCATGGCCGTGCTGCCCGACGGCCAGGGCGTGGTGCTGGCTTCCGACACCGCCGCGCGCCTGATGGTGATCGGTGGCGAACCGCTCGACGGTCCGCGCTACATCACCTGGAACTTCGTCTCCAGCCGGCGCGAGCGCATCCTCGAAGCGGGCTCCGACTGGGCCGCCCAGCGCATGGGCCATGTGCCCGGCGAGACCGAGTTCATTCCGCTGCCCGGCAAGCCTTTTGGCGTGCGCGAGCCTGATGTGGGCACTACGCCGGTCTGATCTCGAGTGCCCGTTGTCCGGAGCGCGTGCGCAGGCGTTGTTTCGCTCGATCAACAAGTGCCATGAAAAAGGGCCCGTTCAACGGGCCCTCTGCATTGGCGAAGCGCGCGGGTCATTCGCCGCTGAGGGACACCGCCTCGGCCGGTGGCGAGCCTTCCGGCGCCTTCGGCAGCTCGACCATGGCCTTGCGGCCGCCACGAGCGCGCCACGCCGAGTAGCCCACGCCCGCCAGCAGCAGCGCGCACAGGCCGATGAAAGTGCCGCTGATCGGACGCGTCACGAACACCGACATGTCGCCGCGCGAGAGCAGCAGTGCGCGGCGGAAGTTCTCTTCCACCATTGGCCCGAGCACGAAGCCCAGCAGGATCGGCGCGACCGAGAATTCGAGCGTCATCAGCACGGCGCCGACGATGCCGAAAACCAGCACTTCCCAGATCTGGAACAGGCTGTTCTGCGTGCTGTACACGCCCGTCGCAATGAAGAACATCGCGGCCGGGAACAGGTACTTGTAGGGCACCTTCAGCAGCTTCACCCACACGCCGATCATCGGCACGTTCAGGATCACGAGGATCACGTTGCCGATCCAGAACGAGGCGATCAGGCCCCAGAAGATGTCCGGATGCTCGGTGATGAGCTGCGGGCCGGGCTGGATGCCCTGGATCAGCAGCGCACCCAGGATCAGCGCCATCACCGCGTCGCCCGGAATGCCCAGGCTCATCGTCGGGATGAAGTCGACCTGCGTCTTCGAGTGGGCAGAGGCCTCGGGGCCGGCCACGCCTTCGATCATGCCGGTGCCGAACTTGTTCGGCGTCTTCGACACCTTGCGCTCCAGCGCATAGGCGATGAAGGTGGTGATGGTCGGGCCCGTGCCGGGCATTGCGCCGAACACCGTGCCCACCAGCGTGCCGCGCAGCATGGCGGGGAAGGCGCGCTTGAGCTCTTCCTTGCTCGGGCGCATGTCGCTGAGCTTGAGCGTACCGGTGTCGCCGATGGCCTTCATGCGGTTCACGTTGAGCAGGAAGTCGGCCACGCCGAACAGGCCCATCGAGATCGCCACGAGTTCGAGGCCGTCGCTCAGTTCGGGCAGGCCGAACGCGAAGCGGAAGCTGCCGCTGTTCACGTCGGTGCCGACCACGCCGCACAGCAGGCCGAACAGCGTCATCGCCACGCCCTTGAGCGGTGAGCCGCGCGACATGGTGGAGCCGGCGAGCAGGCCCAGCAGCATGATCGAGAAGATCTCGGTCGGGCCGAACTTGAACGCGATCTGCACCAGCAGCGGCGAGGCGAAGATCATCACGATGATGCCGACGGACGCCGCGAAGAACGAGGCGATCATCGTCACCCCGAGCGCGACGCCACCCTTGCCCTGCTTGGTCATCGGGTACCCGTCCAGACAGGTCACCGCGTGCGGCGGGTGCGACGGCATGTTCATCAGGATGGCACCGATGGCGCCGCCGTACTGCGAGCCGTAGAAGATGCCGGCCAGCATCAGGATGGCGGGCACCGGATGCATCGCGTAGGTGAGTGGCAGCAGGATGGAGATGGCCTGCAGCGCGCCCATGCCCGGCAGCACACCGATCAGGTTGCCCACCAGCACGCCGAAGAACGACCACAGCAGGTTGGAGCCCTGGAACGCAACGCCGAAGCCGAACCAGAGGTCGTGAAGCGATTGACCGATCATGATCTCAGCCTCCCCATTGGAACAGGGGCAGCTGCAGCTTCAGCGCCCACCAGAAGACGACCACCGCGACGAACGACATCGCGAGCGAGAGCAGCAAGGCTTCGGTCAGCGTGTTGTCGCGGTCGCCGAGCGCCGAGATGAACACGATCGCGAAGGTGGCTGGCAGGAGGCCGCCGTACTCGCCGAACAGCAGGAACGCGAGGATGCCGAGGATGATGCAGATGCAACCGCGCATGTCGGGCATGCCGCCCGGATGGCCGTGCGACGCAGCCTCTTCACTGGCGACGCTCGCGGGCTCCTCGGCGCGCGCCGAGATGGCAATGAGCAGGCCAGTGAGCGCCAGCAACCCGCCGAGCGCAACCGGAAAGAAGCCCGGTCCCATGTGCGCCAGCTCGCCCACGCGGTAGCCGATGCCGGCGTATACCGCGGCCAGTCCGATGACGATCAGCAGGGCGCCGCCGTAGTAATCTTTTTTGAATTTTGAAGCGGGCCGGGGCGCGTGCGAGGCCGGATCTTCACCGAGCTGGTGATGCATTGAGACTCCTTCGTTTGGAAGGAGCGGAGTCTAGGAATCGAGACTTTCAATCGCCTTTCGGATCACGTCCAAACGGCCCGGCGGCCCGCAAAATACGTGTATTCACGTACCGGCATATGCGGTAAAACCCTTGCAAAAAGGACCTCAAAAGGCGCACAGCGGCAGCCTCAGGATGGCGCGCAGTCCGCCGCCGTTGGCGCTCTCCGGCATGTCGGCATTGTCGAGTTCGATCTCGCCGCCGTTGCGCCGCGCATAGCTGCGCGCAATGGTCAGGCCAAGGCCCGCGCCGTGCGCCGCACCGGCGCCTGCGGAAGGGTCGCGATGGAAACGCTCGAACACCTGCTCGCGCCGTTCGGGCGCAATGCCCGGTCCGCTGTCGCACACCTCGGCCAGGGCGTACGAAGCCTCGCGCCGCACGGTCACGGTGATGTTGCCGCCGCGCGGCGTGTACTTGATGGCGTTGTGCACGAGGTTGGCGAGCGCCTCGTGCAGCTCGGCGGCATTGGCCGCGACGGGCAGCACGGGCGGGTCGTCTTCCTCGCCGGCCTCGTCGGTGCCGTCGATGTCCGCCACGCCGTTCGCAGTGTCGCCGCGCGCATCGACCCAGCCCAGGTCCTGATCGTTCTCGCGCGCCAGCGGCAGGTACTGCAGCACCACGGCGCGCGCGATGGCGTTGAGGTCGGCCACCGCGGGCTCGGCCGGGGCGGTCTCGTCTTCGGCGGTGGCGTGGGCCAGTGCCAGCAACTGTTCGCTCAGGCGGCGCGTGCGCGCGAGCTGCGCGACGATGGCGTGCAGCGACTCGCGCATGCGCGCCGGATCGGTCTCGCGCACCGCGTAGCCCGCCTGGATCGACAGGATGCTTAGCGGCGTGCGCAACTGGTGCGAGGCATCGGCCAGGAACTGCGATTGCTCGGCCACCATGCGCCGATGGCCCGCGATGTGGTGGTTCACCGCGTCGACCAGCGGCACGACTTCCTGCGGCACGCCGCTGGCGTCGAGCGGCTTCAGGTCGTCGCGCGAGCGTTCGCGCAGCGAGCGGCGCAGGCGCTCCAGCGGGCGCAGCGACCAGGCCACGCCGAGCCACACCAGCAGCGCCATCACCAGCACCATGCGCGTGTCGCGCAGCAGTTCCTGGCGCAGTGTCTCGGCCTGGGCCTCGGTGCGCGGGCCGATGCCCTCGGCTGCCTGGATCAGCACGCTGTAGGCAACGCCGGGGTGGGCGTCGTCGTACACCGTCTGCCGCAGCGCGGCCACGCGCACCGGATGCTGCTCGTGCACCGCGTCGTAGAAGACCGGCGTGCCGTCGGTCGGACGCTGCGCCGGGCGGGGCAGGCCAGGCACGCCCATCAGCGTGGTCTCGGGCGAGTTCACGTCCAGCGTCTCGCCTTTGGGAATGCGCTGCACGCCGACGTGCAGGTACTTGTAGCGCAGGTGCGTGGACTCGAACATTGCCTGGATCGAGAACGGCTCCTGCACGCGCACGCTGCCGTCGCCGGCCACCACGATGCCGTTGGCCAGCGCCTGCACGGGTTCGAGCAGGCTCTGGTCGTAGGCGACCACCAGCGAATCGGTCAGCGCCTGATAGTCGCTCCAGCTGTCGAGCGCCAGCAGTGCGACGATGCCGGGCAGCAGCAGCGCGAGCAGCCGCGCGCGGATGCCGAAGCGCCGCACTTGCTGCGGCGCCGGCTCAGTCGTCTTCGCCGGGGCGTTCGGGGTGGAGTGCTGGGGCTGAGGATCCATCGGCAATGCTTTCCAGCATGTAGCCCAGGCCACGCACGGTGACGATGCGCACGTCGCTGTCCGCGAGCTTGCGCCGCAGCCGGTGCAGCACCACCTCGATGGCGTCGGGGCCGGCGGTGCTGTCGTTGGTGAACACCTTGGCAAAGAGCTGCGACTTGCCGACCGGCGCGCCGCTGCGCATCAGCAGGGCGGTGAGCGCGGCCTGCTCGCGCGGCGTGAGCGACAGCAGCGTGCCGCGCAGCGTGAAGGCGTGGCTCTGGCTGTCGTACGACAGCGAGGCGCACTGCAGGCGCGGGTGCTGCTTGCCGCGGCTGCGGCGCACCAGGGCCGACAGGCGCGCTTCGAGTTCGGCCAGCTCGAAAGGCTTGGTGAGAAAGTCGTCGGCACCCAGGTTCAGGCCGCGCACGCGATCCTGCAAGGCACCCTGCGCGGTGAGGATCAGCACCGGCGTGCGGTCGTCGGCATTGCGCATGTCGGCCAGCACGCTCAGGCCGTGCTTGTCGGGCAGGCGCAGGTCGAGCACGATGGCGTCGTATTCGGTGCCGGCCATGAAGCCCTCGGCGGTGCGCGCATCGGGCGCATGGTCGGCCACGAAGCCGCTCTGGGTCAAAGCGCGGACCAGCCACGAGGCCATGTCCAGTTCGTCTTCCACCAGGAGGATCCGCATCCGGCGCCCCTGTTACTTCTTGATGCCGAGGTCCGGATCTTCGGATGCGCGGGCACTGGCGCGGGCCGAGCGCGCGCTCAGGTCGGGCGCCAGGGCCTCGCGGCCGTCGAACACGAAGCAGTCGCCCTGGTAGTGCGCGCTGCCGACTTCCTCGAAGTACTTGAGGATGCCGCCTTCGAGCTGGAGCACATGTTCCACGCCTTCCTCGCGCATCAGGATCGCGGCCTTCTCGCAGCGGATGCCGCCGGTGCAGAAGCTCACGACCGTCTTGCCCTTGAACTCCTCGCGATGCGCCTTGAGGGCGGGCGGGAACTCGGTGAACTTGCCGATGCGCCAGTCGATGGCGCCTTCGAAGCTGCCGTAATCGACTTCGAAGGCATTGCGCGTGTCGAGCAGGGCGATCTCCCGGCCCTCGTCGTCATGGCCCTGGTCGAGCCAGCGCTTGAGCGTAGGGGCGTCCACGCCGGGCGCCCGGCCCGCGGCGGGCTGGATGGCCGGGTGGTCCATGCGGATGATCTCGCGCTTGAGCTTCACCAGCATGCGGCGGAAGGGCTGCGCGGCGGACCAGCTTTCCTTGGCCTCGAGGTCGGCAAAGCGCGCATCGGCGCGCAAATGGGCCAGAAAAGCCCGCACCCCGTCGGTGGGACCGGCCAGGAACAGGTTGATGCCCTCGGGTGCCAGCAGGATGGTGCCCATGAGTCCCAGGGCCTGCGCGCGGGCGCGCAGGTCTTCGCGCAGCACGGGGCTGTCGTCGATGGCCACGAACTTGTAGGCCGCGATATTCAAAATCTCTTGCACGGGGCGGGATTCTAGGTGTCGCCGCGGTGCCCGCCGGGCTCGGGGCCTCTGTCCGGCAGGCCGGCGGCGATTTCAGGGATTGCCAACCCACATCGTGGAGGCGGCGCTTTCTACAATGAAAGGATGTTTGTTCACCTGCGCCTGCACACCGAGTTTTCCGTCGTCGACGGCACCAACCGAATCGACGAAGTCATCAAGGCCGCCGCTGCCGACAAGCAGCCCGCGCTGGCCATCACCGACCTGAACAACCTGTTCGGCGCGGTCAAGTTCTACAAGCAGGGCCGTGGCAAGGGCGTCAAGCCCATCATCGGCGCGGAAGTGTTCGTGGAAGGGCTGGGCAAGGAGCCCGGCGTGCTCACCCGCATCGTGCTGCTGGTGCAGAACATGGAAGGCTACCTGAACCTGTCCGAGCTGCTGGCGCGGGCCTGGACGCAGAACGTGGGCCGGGGCCAGTCGCAGGCGGCCTGCAAGATGGAATGGGTCGAGGAGCTGGCGGGCGGGCTGATCGCACTCTCCGGCGCCCAGGCCGGGCCGCTGGGGCAGCCGCTGCTGCAGGGGCAGGGCGAGCGCGCGGCCGAGCTGGCACTGCGGCTGGCGGGCATCTTCCCGCATCGCTTCTACATCGAGCTGCAGCGCGCGGGCCGGCCTGAAGACGAACCGCACGTGATCGCCGCGGTGCAGCTGGCGGCCCGGCTGCACCTGCCGGTGGTCGCCACGCACCCCGTGCAGTTCGCTGCCCGCGAAGACTACGAGGCGCACGAGGCGCGCGTGTGCATTTCCGAAGGCGAAATTCTTGGCAACCCGCGCCGGGTGCGCCGGTTCACCGAAGAGCAGTACTTCAAGTCGACAGCCGAGATGCAGGCACTGTTCGCCGACGTGCCGAGCGCGCTGGCCAACACGGTCGAGATCGCCAAGCGCTGCAACCTGACGCTGGTGCTGGGCAAGCCGCAGTTGCCGGACTTCCCGACGCCTTTCATCAGCGAAGGCGTGCGCATGCCGATCGACGACTTCTTCCGCCAGGAATCGTTCGACGGGCTGGAGCAGCGCCTGAAGCATCTCTTTCCCGACGAGGCCAGGCGCGAGGCCGAACGCCCGCGCTACGTCGAGCGGCTGGAGTTCGAGATCAACACGATCCTGAACATGGGGTTCCCGGGCTACTTCCTGATCGTGGGCGACTTCATCCAGTGGGCCAAGAACAACGGCTGCCCGGTGGGCCCTGGCCGGGGCTCGGGTGCGGGTTCGCTGGTGGCCTACGCACTGAAGATCACCGACCTCGATCCGCTCGAATACAAGCTGCTGTTCGAACGTTTCCTGAACCCCGAACGCGTCTCGATGCCCGACTTCGACATCGACTTCTGCCAGGGCAACCGCGACCGCGTGATCGACTACGTGAAGGACAAGTACGGCCGCAACGCCGTGAGCCAGATCGCCACCTTCGGCACCATGGCCGCGCGCGCGGCCATCCGCGACGTGGGCCGCGTGCTCGACATGAGCTACATGTTCTGCGACGGCATCAGCAAGCTGATTCCGAACAAGCCGGGCATGTCGGTCACGCTGCAGTACCCGCCCGAGAAGAAGATCGAAGGCGACAAGAACAACTACGCCATCGAGATGGAGCCGCAGCTCGCGGAGCGCATCGAGAAGGAAGAAGAAGTCAAGATGCTGGTCGAGCTCGCGCAGAAGCTCGAAGGCATGACCCGCAACATCGGCATGCACGCGGGCGGCGTGCTCATCGCGCCGGGCAAGCTCACCGACTTCTGCCCGCTCTACCAGCAGCCCGGCAGCGAATCGGCCGTGAGCCAGTACGACAAGGACGACGTCGAAGCGATCGGCCTCGTGAAGTTCGACTTCTTGGGACTGGCGACGCTCACCATCCTGGAGATCGCGCGCGAGTTCATCATGAAGCGCCACAAGGGCCAGGAGAACTTCGCGTTCGAGAACATCCCGCTGAACGACGCGGCCACCTACCGGCTCTTCTCCGACGGCAAGACCGAGGCCGTGTTCCAGTTTGAAAGCCGCGGCATGCAGGGCATGCTGAAGGACGCGCGGCCGACACGGCTCGAAGACCTGATCGCGCTGAACGCGCTGTACCGTCCGGGCCCGATGGACCTGATTCCCAGCTTCGTGGCGCGCAAGCACGGCCGCGAAGAGGTGGAGTACCCGCACCCGGCCGTGGCCGAGATGCTGTCGGAGACCTATGGGATCATGGTCTACCAGGAGCAGGTGATGCAGACCGCGCAGATCCTGGGCGGCTACTCGCTCGGCGGTGCCGACCTGCTGCGCCGCGCGATGGGCAAGAAGAAGCTCGAGGAGATGGCCGAGCACCGCGAGAAATTCCGCGCGGGCGCACTGGCAACGCACGGCATCGTCCAGGACAAGGCCGATGAAATTTTCGACTTGATGGAGAAGTTCGCGGGCTACGGCTTCAACAAGTCGCACGCCGCCGCCTACTCGCTGCTGGCGTACCACACGGGCTGGCTCAAGGTCCACTACACGGCCGAGTTCTTCTGCGCGAATATGACCGTGGAAATGGACGACACGGACAAGCTCAAGCTGCTGTTCGAGGACGCCCAGAAGAACTTCGGCATCACCTTCGAGCCGCCGGACGTAAACCGCGGCAACTACCGCTTCGAGCCGGTCACCAACAAGATCATCCGCTACGGCCTGGGCGCGGTGAAGGGCACGGGCCAGCTCGCGGTCGAGGCCGTGGTGCGCGCGCGCGAAGAGGGCGGGCCGTTCAAGAGCCTGTTCGACTTCTGCGTGCGCATCGACCGCCAGCGCATCAACAAGCGCACGGTCGAGGCGCTCATCAAGGCCGGCGCGTTCGACGCGATCCAGCAGAACCGCGCGTCTCTGATCGCCTCGGTCGATCGCGCCTTCGAATTCGCCAACGCCACGGCGGCCAATGCGGCGCAGGTCGACATCTTCGGCGACGCGGAGCACGGCTCGGCCACCGCCGAGCCCGACCTCGTCGACGCCACGCCCTGGGGCGTGAAGGAGCGGCTGACGCTCGAGAAGACGGCCGTGGGCTTCTACCTGTCAGGCCACCTGTTTGACGAGGTCTCGCACGAGGTGCGGCGCTTTTGCAAGCGCGAGATCGGCGACCTGCTCGACAGCCGCGACCAGCAGGTCATTGCCGGCATCGTGAGCGACTTCCGCGTGATCAACGGCCAGCGCGGCCGGCTGGCGATCTTCAAGCTCGACGACAAGTCGGACTCGATCGACGCGACGGCCGACGAGGCACTCATCAACGCCAACCGCAACACGCTGAAGGACGACGAGCTGGTCATCGTCAGCGGCCGGTTGCAGCCCGCGCGCGGCGGTTTCGAGGCGCGCTTCCAGGTGCAGCAGGTGTGGGACCTGGCCACCGCGCGCTGCCGCTTCGGCAAGTTCCTGCGCGTGGCGGTGAACGGCAAGGCACCGGACATCGCGCGCCTGCTGAAAGACTTTCCGCCGCGCACCGAGCAGTCCGAGGTCGGCGACCTGATCCAGGGCCTGCCGGTGCGGCTTTCAATGGCGCGTGGCGGTGCGCAGGTCGAGCTGCAGCTGGGCGAGCGCGCCAAGTTCTTCCCGACCGATGCGGCGCTGGCCAGCTGGACTGCGCAGGCGGAAGCCGGCAAGGCGCAGATCGTTTACGACTGAGCCCGAGCGGGGGCGAAGGGCGCGCCGTCAGTGCGCCATCGGCGCCACCGCGAGGTCCGGCACCACGTTCATGACGCGCAGCGTCTGCTGCACGATCTGGCTGAACACCGGCGCCGCAACCAACCCGCCGAAATATTTGCCCGCGCCGGGTTCGTCGATCATCACCGCGACGATGATGCGTGGCTTGTCGATGGGCGACATGCCGGTGTACCAGGCGCGGTACTTGTTGCTCGCGTAGCCCTTGCCGACCTGCTTGTGCGCGGTGCCTGTCTTGCCGCCGACCGAGTAGCCCTCGGTCTGCGCCAGCGGGGCGGTGCCGCCAGGCGCGGCCGCCAAGTGCATCATCTGGCGCACCTCGCTCGCCACCTGCGGCGAGAACACCTGCACGCCGGGCGGCTCGGTACCGGTGCTTTTCAGGAGGCTCACGGGAATGACCTCGCCGCCGTGCGCGAACGCGGTGTACGCATGCGCGATCTGGAAGAGCGACGCCGAAAGGCCGTAGCCATACGACATGGTGGCCTGCTCGATCGGCCGCCACGACTTCCAGGGCCGCAGGCGCCCGCTGACCGCGCCGGGGAAGGGCGTCTGCGGCTTCTGGCCCAGGCCCACGGCGGTGAACGAGTTCCACATCTCCTGCGCCGTCATGCGTTGCGAGATCTTGGTGGCACCGACGTTGCTCGATTTCTGGATCACGCCCTCGACCGTCAGCACGCCGAAGTTCTCGTCGTCGTGGATGGTCGCGCCCGACACGGTGATGCGCCCCGGGTTGGTGTCGATGATGGTCTTGGGCGTCACGCGGCCCAACTGCAGCGCGGTGGCGACGGTGATCGGCTTCATCGTCGAACCGGGCTCGAACACGTCGGTCATCGCGCGGTTGCGCAGCTGTTCGCCCGTGAGTTTGCGGCGGTCGTTGGGGTCGTAGCTCGGGTAGTTGGCCATGGCCAGCAGCTCGCCCGTGCGCGCATCGACCACCACCACGCTGCCCGCCCTGGCCTTGTTGGCGACGACCGCGTCGCGAAGCTTCTCGTAGGCCACGAACTGCACGCGGTCGTCGATGCTCAGCTGGATGTCATGGCCGTCGGTCGGCGGCACCTGGTCCTCCGTGTCCTCGACGATGTGGCCCAGCCGGTCCTTGAGTACGTGGCGCGAGCCCGATTTGCCCGCCAGCTCCTGGTTGAACGCGAGTTCCACGCCTTCCTGCCCGATGTCCTCCACATTGGTGAAGCCGGCCAGGTGCGCCGCCGCTTCGCCTTCTGGGTACTGGCGGCGATAGTCGCGGCGCAGGTAGATGCCCTTGATGTCGAGCGCGGCGACCGCCTTGGCGACCGGTTGATCGACCTGGCGCTTGATCCAGACGAAGGTCTTGTCCTCGTCCTCGAGCTTCTTGTCGAAATCCTTCTGCGGCATGCCCAGCAGCTTTGCAGCCTGCCTGAGCTTGGCCTGCACCTCGGGGTCGTCGCGCTCGATGTCCTCGGGAATGGCCCAGATGCTGGGCGCCGGAATGTCGGAGGCCAGGATCAGTCCGTTGCGGTCGAGGATGCGGCCGCGGTTGGCCGGCAGCTCCAGCGTGCGCTGGTAGCGCACCTCGCCCTGGTGCTGGAAGAAATCGTTGTTGAAGATCTGGACGTAGGCGGCACGGCTTGCCAGCAGCACGAAGCCGAAGGCGATGCTGGCCACGATGAACTTGCTGCGCCACACGGGGGTGGGGCTGGCGAGCAGTGGACTGCTGCCGTAGCGGATGCGGCCGTTGGGGTTCATCTTGTGCGGGCGTGGACCCGGCTGTTGTTGTGCGCGGGTAGACAGCGCGGTAACCGAGGAGTTCCGGGCGGCCTTGGAGAAGATCGCCCGGAACCGGCAGGAATCAGCGCTTGGGCCGCAGTGACACGATCAGCGATGGGAAGATGCGCCCGTCGGTGTCGCGCGGCAGCTTGTCGGTCTTGCGCAGGCCGCGCTCGGCCGCGTCGTCCCAGCCAGGCAGGCCGCTTGATTTGCTCAGCTTGACGCCGACGATGGTGCCGTCGGGCGCGAGGCTCACTTCGAACTCGGCCGCCGGGTTGCCGTTCACGGTTTCGGCATCAGGGAAGGTGATGTTCGGGCGCACGGCAGCGGCGATGCGGCCGGCATAGCCACTCGAAGGCCCCGAAGAGCGTTGGGCCGTGCCCTTCGAATCGTCGCTGCCGCTCGCACCGGCCAGGCCCTGCATGCGCTTGAGCGCTGCGGCACGGTCGGCGGCGGCCTGCTTCGTGGCGGCCTCGGCCTTCTTGGCTTCGGCCTGCTTGGCCTCGGCTTCCTGCTGCTTCTTCTGCTCGGCCAGCTTCTTCTGCTGTTCCTTCTTGCGCTCGGCTTCGTCCTCGGCGCGCTGCCTGGCTTCGAGCTCTTTTTTCTTCTGCTGCTGTTGCTCCAGCTCGCGCTCTTTTTGTTCCTTCTGCTCCTTGAGCTTCTTCTCGCGCTCCAGGGCAATGTCGGGGGCCTTGGGTGCGGGCGCGGGCTCGGGGGCCTTGGCAACAGGCGGGGGCGGCGGTGCGGGGGCCGGCGGCGGCGGCGCGGGAACCGGTGCGGGCGCCGGTGGCGCCTGCAGGCGGGGCGCTGCCTGCTGAACCGTGGACGACCACAGCTCTGCATCGACCGCGCCTTCGTCGGCATCGCTGCGCCAGCGCACGCCCCAGGTGAGCGCCGCGATCAGCAGCGCATGCGCGATGAGCGCCAGCACGACGGCACGCGGCGTGCCGCGCTGCGGCGGCGGCGCGAACTCGGGGCGATCCAGTGCGAGCGACATGCCTTATTTGCCGCCCGTGGTCGTGACCGACAGGCCCACGCGCTCGACGCCGCTCTTCTTGAGCTGGTTCATCGCCTTCACGACGGTTTCGTATTTCACCGACTTGTCGGCGCTGATGACCACCGGGCGCTGGTCGTCGCCGCCCTGCGCCTGCTTGGCGGCCGAGCCGATCTGGGTCATGGGGATCGAAGTGCCGCCCGTGCCAGTGGACGGGTCCTTCTTGATCTGCACCTCGTCCTCGCTCTTGATGACGATCTCGATGGGCTTGTCGGGCTGCTTGTTGGCGCGGTCGACCGAAGGCAGGTTGATCACGCTCGGCGTGATGAGCGGGGCGGTGACCATGAAGATGATCAGCAGAACCAGCATCACGTCGATGAACGGGACCATGTTGATCTCGTTGATCGTCCGGCGGCCGCGGCCCCGGGATGAAACGGCGGGCATGCGTTGCGCCTCCGCTCAGCGGTTGGCCGGAGCCACCGACGATGCCGCGCCCGCGTTCGGGTTGGCCGAGAGGTTGCGCTGCAGGATGTTGGAGAACTCCTCGATGTAGGTCTCGAGGGCGATGGCGATCTTGTCGATCTCGCGGGCGAAGCGGTTGTAGCCGACCACCGCCGGAATGGCGGCGAACAGGCCGATGGCGGTGGCCACCAGCGCCTCGGCGATGCCGGGGGCCACGGTGGCCAGCGTCACCTGGGCGAGGGCCGCGAGGCCGGTGAAGGCATGCATGATCCCCCAGACCGTGCCGAACAGGCCGACGTACGGCGACACCGAACCCACGGTGGCCAGGAACGAGAGGTTCTGCTCGGCCGCGTCGAGCTCGCGCTGGAAGCTCGCGCGCATGGCGCGGCGGGCGCCGTCGAGCAGCGTGGCGGCGTCGCTCACGTGGCGTTCGCGCAGCTTCTGGTACTCGCGCATGCCGGAGGCGAAGATGCGCTCCATCGGGCCGGCGAACTTGGCGTTCTGCGCGGCCGAGGCGAACAGCTCGTTCAGGCTGGTGCCTGACCAGAACTCGCGCTCGAAGTCGTCGTTGAGGGCGCGCATGCGCCGCAGCGCGAAGTACTTGCGGATGATCGCGGCCCAGCTGGCGATCGAGACGATCACCAGCAGCAGCACGACCAGTTGAACCACGAAGCTCGCATGGAGCAGGAGATTGATGATGGAGAGGTCTTGGTTCATGGCTTGAAAGGTTGTGTCATGGAGCCGCTGTAGCGCTCGAGGGTTCCCGTCACTTGCTTCGGAATGCGTGCGGGACGCAACGTGGCGGCGTCCACCCAGCCGATGCGGATCGTGCCTTCGCACAGCAGGACAGGCGCCGAGGCATCTGTTCGCTCTTGCTCTGTTTTTGATAGCACGCGCTGGCCGATTATCAACGACGCCGTGCCCAATTGTTGAAGATCGGCTGTAACGAGCAGTTCGTCGTCCAGCCGCGAGGGGCGATGGTATTTGAGCTGCGTTTCGCTCACCACGAACTGGCCGCCGGTTTCCTCGCGCAGCTTGTGCTGCTCGACGCCCAGGGAGCGCAGCCACTCGGTGCGGCCGCGTTCCATGAACTTCAGGTAGTTGGCGTAGAACACGATGCCGCCGGCATCGGTGTCTTCCCAGTAGACGCGGATCGGGAACGCGTAGCTCATTGGGCCCGGTTCTCTGCCATCGCCCGCAGGCGCTCGATGGATTCCTGCAGGTGCGCCATCGAGCTGGCTGTGGAGAAGCGCACGAACTTCGCTGTCTGCGCCGTGCCGAAGTCGCGGCCGGGCGTGACAGCGACGTGGGCGCGCTTCATGGTTTCGAAGGCGAAGTCCCAGCTGCCGGAGATGCCGAGCTTCTCGGCGAAGCCGGTGCAGTCGGCCCAGGCGTAGAAGGCGCCGTCGGGCACCACGGGCACGTTCAGGCCCAGCGCGTTCAGCTGCGGGATGAACCAGTCGCGGCGCGCCTTGAATTCGGCGCGGCGGCGTTCGTACTCGGCGATGCTCTCGGCCTCGAAGCAGGCGAGCGCCGCGTACTGCGACACCGTGCTGGCGCAGATGAAGAGGTTCTGCGCGAGCCGCTCGACCACCGGCACCAGCGCCTCGGGCACCACCAGCCAGCCGAGCCGCCAGCCGGTCATGTTGAAGTACTTGCTGAAGCTGTTGATGCTGATGACGTTGTCATCGATGGCCAGTGCGGTTTGCCCGAATGCGTCGTCGTACGAGAGGCCGAGGTAGATCTCGTCGATCAGCGTGATGCCGCCGCGCTGCGACACCGCCTCGTGGATGCGGCGCAGCTCGGCGGGCGCGATGGAGGTGCCGGTCGGGTTGGAGGGCGACGCCAGCAGCACGCCGCGCGTCCTGTCGGTCCAGGCGGCCTCGACCTTGGCGGCCGTCAGCTGGAAGCGCTCTTCGGCCGTGGTCGGCACCAGCACGGCCTTGCCGTCCGCCGCGCTCACGAAGTGGCGGTTGCATGGATAGCTCGGGTCGGGCATGAGAATTTCGTCGCCCGACTCGATCAGCGCGAGGCAGGCCAGCTGCAGCGCGGCCGAGGCGCCGGCCGTGATGACGATGCGCCGGGCCGGCACGTCGACGTTGAAGCGCTGCTTGTACCAACCGCTGATGCGTTCGCGCAGATGGTCGAGGCCGGTGGCCTGCGTGTACTGCGTGGCGCCGGCGCGCACGGCGCGGGCTGCGGCTTCCTGCACCAGCGGCGGGGCGGTGAAGTCGGGTTCGCCGATGTTCAGGAAGATCATCGGCCGGTCGGTATGGGCCACTTCGCGGGCCAGCGCACCGGCCGCCTTCGCCACCTCCATCACGTAGAAGGGCTCGATGCGCTGTGCGCGCGTCGAAATTCTCATTGCACCCCCAGGCTGCGGCGCTGCGCGTCTTCGCCTCCCCCCTCGCAAGCGAGGGGGCGAGCGCCTTCGGTCGGCCGGGCGGCGCTCCTCATGCCTTGGCTTTCCCCGAAGCGCGGTCGGCTTCCACTTCGAGCGGACGCAGCTGCGGCGCCAGGCCGTTCAGCACGGCGTTCACGTACTTGTGGCCGTCGGTGCCGCCGAATTCCTTGGCGAGTTCGATGCACTCGTTGAGCACCACGCGCCATGGCACGTCGGGGCAGTTCTGGAACTCGTACACGCCGATCCACATCACGGCGTGCTCGATGGGCGAAATCTCTTCGAACTTGCGATCCAGCAGCGGGCGGATCAGTGCGTCGAGCTGCTCGGCGCCTTCGATCGAACCGTGCAGCAGCGCGTCGTAGTGCAGCGCATCGGCCTTGTGGAAGCCCGCGAGGTCGCGCGTGAAGTGGTCGATATCGGTCGGGTCGTTGCGGCCCACCAGGTGCTGGTAGAGCGCCTGCAGTGCGAACTCGCGCGCGCGGCTGCGGTTCGATTTGGCAGAAGCCTTGCGCGCGCCGGTGCTGGTGAGTCCGACGCGCGACTGGCGCGGCTTGGCGCCAGCGGGCTTGAGGGGCTTGGAGGTGTCTTCGGTCATGAAAGGGTGGCCAGCAGTTGTGCCATCTCGACGGCGACCTGGGCTGCGTCGCGGCCCTTGTCGGTTTGCCGCGCGATGGCCTGCTCGAGGTTTTCGGTGGTGAGGATCGCGTTGGCGATGGGCAGGCGGTAGTCGAGCGCGACGCGGCTCACGCTCGCGCCCGATTCGTTGGCCACGAGTTCGAAGTGATAGGTCTCGCCGCGGATGATGCAGCCCAGCGCAATGAGCGCGTGGTAACCGCCGCGCTCGGCGAGCGCCTGCAGGGCCACGGGCACTTCGAGTGCGCCGGGAACCTGCAGGTGGTGGATGTCGCTGGCAGCCACACCCAGTGCCTCGAGCTCCGAGAGGCAGGCCGAGGCCAGCGCGTCGGTGATGTCGGCGTTGAAGCGCGCCTGCACGATGCCGATGCGCAGTCCTTTTCCGTTGAGCGTCGTCTCGCCCTTGTTTGAACCTTGCATGGTCGTTCAGTCTTTCGTGAGGTAGCCGGCAATTTCGAGGCCGTAGCCTGCTGCCATGCTCGGCATGCGGCGCGGCGTGCCCAGCAGGTTCATCTTGTGCACCCCGCATTCGCGCAAGATTTGCGCGCCGATGCCGTAGCTGCGCAGGTCCATGCGGCCGCGCTCGGGGGCTTGCGCGGGGCGCGCGGTGCCGTCGAACTGCGCAAGCAATTCACCGGCGGTTTCGCCGCAGTTCAGCAGTACGGCCACGCCCTTGCCCTCGGCCGCGATGTGCGAGAGGCTGGCGTCCAGGCTCCACGAGTGCATCGGGCGGTTGATTTCGAGCGCGTCGAGCACCGAGAGCGGCTCGTGCACGCGAACCGACACCGTGTCTTCCGGCGCCCACTTGCCGCGCACCAGCGCGAGGTGCACGCCGCGGCTGGGCTTGTCGATGAAGGCATGGGCGGTGAAGGCACCCCAGTTGGTCTGGATCTCGCGGCAGCCGACCTTCTCGACCAGCGATTCGACGCGGCTGCGGTGCTCGATCAGGGCGGCGATGGTACCGATCTTGATGTCGTGCTCGGCCGCGAAGATCTGCAGGTCGGGCAGGCGGGCCATCGTGCCGTCTTCGTTCATCACCTCGCAGATTACCGAGGCGGGCGAGCAGCCGGCCATGGCAGCCAGGTCGCAGCCGGCTTCGGTATGGCCGGCGCGCATCAGTACGCCGCCGTCCACCGCCTGGAGCGGGAAGATGTGGCCCGGTTGCACCAGATCGGCGGCCGCGGCGTTGGGCGCCACGGCGGCCTGCACGGTGCGCGCGCGGTCGGCGGCGGAGATGCCGGTGGTCACGCCTTCGGCCGCTTCGATGGAAACGGTGAACGCGGTCGAATGCTTGGCGCCGTTGCGCTGCACCATCGGCGGCAGCTGCAGCCGCTCGCACATTTCGCGCGAGAGCGTGAGACAGATCAGGCCGCGTGCATGGCGCGCCATGAAGTTGATGGCTTCGGGCGTGATGTGGTCGGCCGCGATGACGATGTCGCCTTCGTTCTCGCGGTCTTCCTCGTCGACCAGGATCACCATGCGGCCGGCGGCGAGCTCGGCCACGATCTCCTCGACCGGGGAGATGGGGGCAGGAGCGCGCGCGGCGCGGGGAGCGCCGATCGGCGTGACGGAGGCATTCATTCGGCTGTGTCCTTGGAATACGTGGAGGGCGGCACCAGCACGCCGGCCTGGAGCATGCGCTCCACGTAGCGCGCCACGGTATCGATTTCGAGATTGACCTTCGAGCCGGCCTGCAGGCTGCCGAGCGAGGTGTTTTCGACGGTGTGCGGGATCAGGTTGATGCTGACCTCGGCGCCTTCGGCGATGTCTTTCACGCTGTTGACCGTGAGGCTCACGCCATTGATGGTGATCGAGCCCTTGTACGCCAGGAAGCGGGCCAGCGCCTGCGGCGCAACGATGCGCAGCTCCCAGCTCTCGCCGACGGGCTCGAAGAAGCTCACGCGGCCGATGCCGTCCACGTGGCCCGAGACGATGTGCCCGCCGAGGCGGTCGCTGGCGCGCAGCGCCTTCTCGAGGTTGATGCGGCTGCCTTCGTCGGTCAGGCCCGCGGTCTTGTCGAGGGACTCGGCTGAAATGTCGATGGTGAACTGCTGTCGCTCGGGGGCGAGCGTGGTGACGGTCATGCAGGCGCCGTTGAGCGCGATGCTGTCGCCGAGGCCGACGTCATCGAGGTAGCCGTCGGGCGCCGCGATGCTGAGTCTTTTGCCGTAGGAGGAGGAGGTGCCGAGGTCGTGAATGGCGGCGATGCGCCCCACGCCGGTGATGATTCCGGTGAACATCCGCGCATTTTCGCAGACATCCTGGGTCCGGCCGTCGGACGCTCGCATTCGCCCGCTAGAAAGCATCCCTTCCGGCCACCCGGGCCACGATCCGGAGGTCCGGCCCGATCCGCTCGAAGGTCCGGAATTCGAGCGGTAGCGCACCTGCCAGGTCGGCCAGCGGGCCGCCCGTGTGAATGCCGGACGCCATGCCGAGGCCATCGCCGATGAGTTTCGGCGCCAGATACACCAGCAGTTCGTCGACCAGGCCTTCGCGCAGCAGCGAACCATTGAGTTTGTGGCCGGCCTCGACGTGGAGCTCGTTGACCTCACGCCGGGCGAGATCCCGCAGCATCGCCGCCAGATCGACCTTGCCCTGCGCATTGGGCAGAAAGGTGATGGTGGCGCCGCGCGCTTCCAGGGCGGCGGCCTTCGAGCCGTCCTGCGCCGCGGCGTAGATCCAGACAGCGCGGCCGGGCAAGAAGAGCTTTGCGTCGGGCGGGGTCTGCAATTGGCTGTCGATCACCACCACGTGCGGCTGGCGCGTGGTTTCAACGAGGCGCACGTCGAGCCGGGGATCGTCTTCCAGCACCGTGCCCACGCCCGTCAGTACCGCGCTGGCCCGCGCACGCCATGCATGGCCGTCGGCGCGCGCCGGCTCGGACGTGATCCATTGGCTCACGCCGTTGTGCAGGCCGGTCTTGCCGTCCAGCGAGGCTGCGGCCTTGAGCCGCACCCAGGGTGTCTTGCGGACCATGCGGCTGAAAAAGCCGATGTTGAGCTCCCGCGCTTCAGCTGCGCCGGGCCCCACCTCGACCTCGACGCCAGCGGCGCGCAGCCGCTCGAAGCCCTGGCCAGCGACCAGCGGGTTGGGATCGGCGAGCGATGCAACGACCCGGCCGATGCCCGCCGCGACCAGTGCATCGCAGCACGGGCCGGTGCGGCCGTGATGAGCGCAGGGCTCGAGCGTGACCCAGGCGGTTGCGCCCGCGACCGAATGGCCCCGTGCCGCGGCATCGCTCAGTGCCATGACCTCGGCATGCGAGCCGCCGACCCGCTGGGTGTAGCCCTGGCCGATCACCCCGCCATTCGCGTCCACCAGCACGCAGCCGACGCGCGGATTGGGATCGGTTTCCGGGCCGGCCTGGCGCGCGAGGTCCAGCGCATGGGCCATGAAATTCGCATTTGTCATTTTTGTTAATTCAAATTAATTGGGGAATCAATTTAAAACAATTGAGTCCGCCGATCCGTTGATCTGTTTGTTTTGACCGTCTGTCGATCAATAGGCGATCAATAAGAATTCGACAATAGAATTTCCAAAAATTGCAGTCAGGGAGAAACGTCCGCGGCCCCAGCCAAATGGCGAGGCAGCGGACGGTACAACATGAAAAACGGATTCTGCACGTCCGTGCAGGCACACCTGCGCCGACGCGGAACGCCACGCGGCTTCACGCTGGTCGAAATGATGGTCGTCATCGTATTGACGGCCATCCTGCTGGCACTGGCCCTGCCCAGATTCAACAGCCTGATCGAGAAGTATCGCGTCGAGGGCATGGCTTCGGCGTTGATGGCGAGCGTGAGTCACGCGCGCTCGGAGGCGGTGCGTCGCGGACAGGTCGTGACCATCCGGCAGCGCGCGGAGTGCACCGGCGCAGACTGGAGCTGCGGCTGGGAAACGGTGGTCGGCAGTGGCACCGGGTTCGAGATCGTTCGGCGGCAAGACCCCGACGCGCGCGTTGCGGTCGAGAAAAGTGCCCTCGGATCCATGGCCTTCGACCCCATGGGCCATTTTTCGAGCGTCGCCCGTGTCGACTTCCGTCCCGTGGGAAGCACGGGTTCATCCAACGACATTGCCGTGTGCATCTCGCTCGGCTGGCGGATTCGGCTGGTGAAGGGGGGCGGGACATGCTGAGCGTTTCGATTCGCGCGCCGCGCAAGCTGCGCCGAAGGCAGGCAGGCTTCTCGATGATCGAGGCCCTGGTGGCCGTTCTCGTGCTCTCGTTCGGCCTGCTTGCACTGGCCGGCTTCCAGCTGCGCGTGCTCTCCGACAGCGTGGGCGCGAACAACCAGAACATCGCCGTGCAGTTGGCCGGCGACATGGCCGATCGCATTCGCGCGAACCCGGTGGCGGGCGCCGTGTCCAGCAGTCCTTATGTCGCCGATTGGTCGGCGGCGAGCGCCAGCCAACCTGACCCATCCTGCGCGGGGGCCACGGCCAGCTGCACGGCCCCCCAGCTGGCGGCCCACGATCTGTGGAACTGGAAGCGCAGGGTGGCGGGTGCGCTGCCGGGCGGGGCGGCGAACGTGCAGAGCAGGAAGGCCGCGGGGGGCTTGCTGTTCGTGCACATTGCCTGGGACGAGCCCGCCGCCGTCAACCCGATCGCACCGGATTCGGCCTGGAGCTGCCCGACCGGCAAGGCCTGCCAGGAAGCCATCGTCGCGGTGCCCCAGCCATGAACAACAAGACCTTCGCTCATCGCCTGCAGCAGGCCGGCTTCACATTGGTCGAAATCCTCGTCGCGCTGATCATCGGCATGCTGGTGGTGCTCGCCGCCATGGCCAGCATGCTCGGGACGCGCAGCACCGCCAAGACAGGCGACGACGTCAACGTGCTGCACCAATCGTCGGCGCTGGCGTTCAGGCTGCTGGGCCAGCAGATCCGGCAGGCTGGCTACTTCCCGATCGATGCCACGGGGTCGCGGTACTACTTCAATGTCGATGCGGACGTCGACACCAAGCTCGCGAGCGAGCCCTCCTTCTTCGCGGTCAAGGGGCAGGAGGCGGCCGTCGGTTCGGTGAACGACACGCTGAAGGTCGGCTATGCACCGAACCCCGATTACTTCAAGGACTGCCTCGGGCAGCAAGCCAAGGGTTCGACGGGTGCAGCGTACAAGCCCGCCAATCCGGCGGACGCCGGAAACGTGCGCTTGATCACTAGTGAGTTCTCGGTGGTGAACGGTACCTTGCGCTGCGAGGGCAGCGGCAACGGCAACAAGCCGCAGCCGATCATCGACGGCGTCGAGCGCTTCGACGTCATGTACGGCATCGGCGATGTGGGAGGTGAACGGCTGGTGCGCTACGTGACGGCCGCGAACGTGGGGAGCTTCGATCAGGTCCGCTCGGTGCGCGTGTGTCTGCAGCTCGCGGGCACTTCAACGAGCAACCCGGGCGGCAGCTACGTCGATTGCGATGGTTCGTTGCGAGCCAGCAGCGACGGCAGGCTGCGCCGCGCTTACACGGCGGTGTTCGCACTGCGGAATCTATGACTACCCCCAGTCTTTGCGCACTTCGTGTCGCTTCGCCAACCCCCTGCAGGGGGGCCGCACCAGCGGCCCGGCAAAGCCGGTTCCGCGGTGTTTCTGGCAGATGCTCAGCGCGGCACCGGGGGTTCTCGCTGTTCATCGTGCTCATCATGCTGCTGCTCTCGGCGCTGCTGGCGGTGGGAGGCGCGCGAATGGCTCAACTGCTCGAATCGATGGCGGGCAACCAGCGCGAATATCAGCGCGCCTTCGAGGCCGCCGAAGCCGCGCTGCTGGATGCGGAGCGCGACATCCGGCAACTGGCGTTCGATGCCGCGACCCAGACCTACGTGAAGTGCTCCGCGCTCGCAGTGTCGCCCTGCCGCAAGGCCGCGGACGGTCGCGTCTTCCCAGACCGGGACACGGGCTGGGTGACCGCCTACGTGGGCAGGGGCGCCAACAGCTGCGAACGGGGCATCTGCTATTTCGCCGGGGCCGATTCCGTGAATGCCGCTTCAGGCAGCGAGGCCTATCAGTTCTGGGCCCGTTCCGCGTATGTGGACCAGCACGCCGCCTATGGGCGATTCACGGGCGCACCGGATGCCGGCAGCCCGGCACTGGCCAGCGCCAGGTACTGGATCGAGGTGATCGACCGACCGCGCGGCGGCGAGCCGCTGTACCGGATCACTGCGGTTTCCACCGGCGCGCGCACTGCGAGCACGGCCGGCGGCACGCGGGTTGTCTTGCAGGAGTCTTTCGACCCGGATGCGGTCAGGAAAGTCAACTGAGCACGGCGAGGGAAGGACTATGAACATGAATCTGTTTTCCAGGAACACCGTGCTGTGCGGGCTGATGCTGGCGCAGTCCGCCGGCCACGCCGTGCAATACCCGCTGGCGCAAGAGCCGCGCAACACCGCGATCAAGGAACCGGCGCCCAACGTGATCGTGTCGGTCGACAACTCGGGCAGCATGGCGTGGTCGTCGCAGGCGTCGGACGGAAGCTGGGCACCGCCAGCCGGAACGCCCACCCGGATGGAAGCGCTGAAGACCGCGCTCAGGGACAACTTCTCGGCGTCCAACATCCCCAACGACCGGATCCGCCTCTCCTGGCAGGCGATGAACAACAACAAGGACAACAGCTGCGTCGGTTTCTTCGGCGACACCGCGGCTGGCATCTATCGGGCCGGCAATTGCCTCGTCAACGGCCGCGCCAATGCGAATCTGATGCGTTCGCTGGACGACACGCAGCGCGCCAATTTCATGACCTGGGTCGATGCCCTGGCCGCGGGTGGCGGAACGCCCTTGCACGCCATGATGACCCGCGCCGGCGAATACATGAAGACGACAGGCCGATTCAGTCCCTATTCGGATGACCCGGGCGTGGAGGGCGCGACGCAGTCGAGCTGCCGCAAGTCCTTCCACATCTTCATGACGGACGGCGACTACAACTTGTTCGGCTTCAACCCGGATCCGGCGGCACTCAGCATGCCGGCCATCGGCAATGCGGATGGAACCAGCCGCGCCTTGCCCGATGCCGTGGCCTATGTGCCACGGGCTCCCTACAAGGACGACGCAGGCGCGGTGAACAGCGGCCTCAACTGGGTGAAGGACGCGAACGGCGGCTGGAGGCCGACGGCGGAATATCGGCCCACACTGGCCGACATGGCCTTTCACTACTGGGCCAGCGACCTGCAGTCCGGCATCTCGGACAACCTCAAGAAGGTCGTTGCCGAGCCTGGCAGCGCGACCGTAGGAACGGCGACAGTCCCCGAGTACTGGAACCCCAAGAACGATCCCGCCACCTGGCAGCACCTGACCACCCACACCATCGGCTTTGGCGCTGCCTCGTCGTGGACGGGTGCGCCGGCCATTACGACGGGCGCGTCGCAGCCCACCTACAGTGGAGACTATGCCAGCTTGGTGGACGGCTCGATGACCTGGTCCGACCCATTGGCGAACACCTTGGCAACCACCTCCACGGCCGACGGCTACAACGGCTTCATGAACTGGAACTCCGGCAGTGCCGTTGGTTACTGGCATGAAAAGACATCCAACGCCGCCGCCGTTCGCATGGACCTCTGGCACGCCGCGCTCAACAGCCGAGGCACCTTCACGCCGGCCTCGAACGCGCAGGCACTCGGCGATGCCTTCAGGTCCATCCTGGCGCAGATCCTGTTCAACACCAGCACCCCGCTGACCTCGATTGCGGCCAGCAGCTCCAGGACCTCGACAGCCACGGCGGCCTACCAGGCCGGCTACGATACGGCCGACTGGTCGGGCAAGTTGACGGCCACGCCGTTCGGCAGCAACGGCAAGCCGGCCGCCACGCCCGCGTGGTCAGCGCGCGAACTGCTCGATGCACGCATGGCCGTGGCGGGCGCGCACGACAGCAATCGCAAGGTGCTGAGCTTCTCCGGCACCACCGCGGCGGCGCCAACCCATGCCGCGACCATCGGTTCCGGCGTGCCGTTCCGATGGGCCAGCCTGAGCGATGCGCAGAAGGCGGCGCTCAAGGGCAGCACCGGCACCGACACCGCGAGCGAAACGCTCGGCCGGGGAGTCCTCGACTTCCTGCGCGGCGATCGCAGGAACGAGGGTACCGGCCTGAACCTGCGCAGGCGTGGCCACGTGCTGGGCGACATCGTGGGCTCCAGCCTCATGTACGCGGGGCAGCCCCGGAGCGGCTTCACCCAGGACGGCTATGCCAAATTCGCTTCGACCATCGCCCGCGCGCCGATGGTCTACGTCGGCGCCAACGACGGCATGCTGCACGCCTTCTTCGCCGGCACCGGCGAAGAAGCGTTCGCCTATGTACCCGAGGGCCTCTACGGCTCGGCGGCGGCGCCCCAACTCAAGAAGCTCAGCGAACCCACCTACTCGCACAGGTACTACGTCGACGGCAGTCCGTTCGTGGCCGACATCTACATGGGTTCGGCCGTCAACGCCACGGCCACCGATACCGAGAAGGCCGCGCTGTGGAAATCCTTCCTCGTGGGCACGCTGGGGGCGGGCGGCAAGGGTTATTTCGTGCTCGACGTCACCAAGCCCGAGAACATCGGCGAGACCAACGCCGCCGACGTGGCCCTGATCGACACGACCGCGCTCGCCGACGACGACCTCGGCCACCAGTTCCAGCAACCCGCGCTCGATTCCTTTTCCAAGCGCGCGCTGCAGGTGGCGTCGCTCAACAACGGCCGCAGGGCCGTGATCCTGGGCAATGGCTACAACAGCACGAGCGAGAAGGCGATGCTGTGGATCCAGTATCTCGACGGGGACAAGTCGGTGCTGAAGATCCCGGCTCCCGCCGCGCAGGCCGCGGGCGCCGGCAATGGGCTCTCGGCGCCGCAGGTGGTGGACCGCAATGGCGACGGCAAGGTCGACTATGTCTACGCCGGCGACCTGCTCGGCAACCTCTGGAAGTTCGACCTGAGCGATGCCGACAGCACCAAGTGGAAGGCCACCATGGGCTCGGCGGCTGCCGCATCGAGCCTGGACGGCGTGCCGTTGTTCGCCGCTGGCGCCACGCAGCCGATCACTGCCGCGCCGCTGGTCGTCGACCATCCGCGCGGCGGCTACATGGTGATGTTCGGCACCGGCCGGTTGTTTGTCTCCGGCGACGAAAGCAGCACCGCCACGCAGTACCTGTACGGCGTCTGGGACCGCGCCAACGGCAGCACGGGCACCGCGGCGCTGACCGACTTGGTGGCACAGACCATCGGCGTCGATACGGTCAAGGAAGGCGATGCCGAATATCGAACCGCGTCGAGCCAAAGCGTGAGCTACAGCGGTGCGAGCGCCAAGCGCGGCTGGTATCTCCAGTTCGGCGCCACCGGGGAGCGCATGGTCTATCCAGGCGATGCGCTGAGCGGCAGCGCAGGCCTGTTCTCGACCACCATTCCCGGCTCCGCCAGCAATTCGCTCGACTGCGCGCCGGGCACCGGTGACGACGGCTGGTCGATGGTGATCGATTTCTTCAGCGGCGCCATCCCCGACGGCATCGCCTACAACGGGTCCACCGGCACGGCAGGCGCCTACCTCGGCTTCCGGAACCGTTCAGGCCGGGACGACCTCGTCCTGCGACCTCAGAAGGCCGATGAAAAAGGCAAGCACGTGATCTGCAATGCAGCCGGCGGCTGCAACGAAGCCTACCTGCCGCAAGCCGTGCGGCGCTTCGGCTGGCGCAACCTGATCTCGTGGAATTGACGGCGCAGCGGACCCCACCCATGAACAAATATCCCGAAGCGCAGACCCACAAAGGCCGGCTCCGCTCGCGCGGCTTCACGCTGGTCGAACTCATGATCGTGACGGCGGTGATTGCCATCCTCGCCGCGATTGCCTACCCGAGCTACGGGCGCCATGTGCTGCGGGCGAAGCGGGCCGATGCCAAGCAGCAACTGCTGCAGGCCGCGCAATGGACCGAGCGCTACCTGACGGCCAACGGTCAATATCCCCCGGCAACCGTTGCGCTGCCGGCCGGGCTCGACCAGGCGCCGTCGTCCGGCACGGCGAACTACGCCATCGGCTATGCCGCGAGAACCGCGACCACCTACACGCTGCAAGCCGTGCCGCACGGCGCATCGACCGCCGACGAGTGCGGAACGCTCACGGTGAACCATCAGGGCGTCAAGCTGGCGGCTGGCCAGACCAGCGCCTCGAATGCGCAGGTACAAGCCTGCTGGAACCGCTGAGGCGGCCGCCGCGCGCGGGGCGCCTCAGATGTCGCGCAGCAACTGCCTGAACTCGTCCACGTCCTCGAAGCTGCGGTACACCGAGGCGAAGCGCACGTAGGCAACCTTGTCGAGCTTCTTGAGTTCGCGCATCACGAGCTCGCCGACCTTGGTCGAGTCGATTTCGCGCAGGCCGCTGGCCAGCAGCTTCTGCTCGATGCGCAGCAGGGCGTTGTCGATCTGCTCGATGCTCACCGGGCGCTTGCGCAGCGCCAGCATCATCGAGGCGCGCACCTTGGTCGAGTCGAAGTCGGCGCGGCTGCCGTCCTTCTTGACCACCACGGGGAAGTTGACGTCGGGCCGCTCGTAGGTGGTGAAGCGCTTGTCGCAGGCGCTGCATTGGCGGCGCCTGCGCACGAAGTCGGCGTCTTCCGAAACGCGGGTCTCGACGACCTGCGTTTCAAGATGACCGCAAAAAGGGCATTTCATGCGGTCAGGTCTTCCGGGTGATCAGCGGTAGACGGGGAAGCGGCTCGTCAGCGCGTGCACCTTGGCG
Source organism: Variovorax sp. 10L421 (assembly GCF_056395365.1). NCBI lineage: Bacteria > Pseudomonadati > Pseudomonadota > Betaproteobacteria > Burkholderiales > Comamonadaceae > Variovorax > Variovorax sp. 10L421. The sequence goes on along the minus strand of NZ_JBFTJJ010000002.1, from coordinate 216,357 downwards.
CGCACCGCGTCGATGTTCGCCGCATCGCGCGGGTTCTCGAGCACGTCGGCCACCAGGTTCGCGGTGATGCGGGCCTCTTCGTCCTTGAAGCCGCGCGTGGTCATGGCGGGGGTGCCGATGCGCACGCCGCTGGTGACCATCGGCTTTTCCGGGTCGTTGGGGATCGCGTTCTTGTTGATCGTCATGTGGGCGGCGCCCAGCACGGCTTCGGCTTCCTTGCCGGTGATGCCCTTGGCGCGCAGGTCGACCAGCATGACGTGGCTCTCGGTGCGTCCGCTCACGATGCGCAGGCCGCGCTCGGTAAGGGTGTCGGCCACGATCTGGGCATTCCTGACCACCTGTTGCTGGTAGGCCTTGAACTCGGGCGCCATGGCTTCCTTGAACGCGACGGCCTTGGCGGCGATCACGTGCATCAGCGGGCCACCTTGCAGGCCCGGGAAAATCGCGCTGTTGATGGCTTTCTCGTGCTGAGACTTCATCAAAATGATGCCGCCGCGCGGGCCGCGCAGGCTCTTGTGGGTGGTGGAGGTGACGACGTCGGCGTGCGGCACCGGGTTGGGATACACGCCCGCGGCCACCAGGCCGGCGTAGTGGGCGATGTCGACCATGAAGATCGCGCCGACGTCCTTGGCCACCTTGGCGAAGCGCTCGAAATCGATGCGCAGCGAATAGGCCGAGGCGCCCGCGATGATCAGCTTGGGCATGTGCTCGTGCGCCTTGCGTTCCATCGCGTCGTAGTCGATGGCTTCGTTGGCGTCCAGGCCGTAGCTCACCACGTTGAACCACTTGCCGCTCATGTTCAGCGGCATGCCGTGCGTCAGGTGGCCGCCTTCGGCCAGGCTCATGCCCATGATGGTGTCGCCGGGCTTCAGGAAGGCCAGCATCACGGCTTCGTTGGCCGAGGCGCCGCAATGCGGCTGCACGTTGGCGGCGTCGGCGCCGAAGATCTGCTTGATGCGGTCGATGGCCAGTTGCTCGGCCACGTCGACGTGCTCGCAGCCGCCGTAGTAGCGCTTGCCCGGGTAGCCTTCGGCGTACTTGTTGGTGAGCTGCGAGCCCTGGGCGGCCATGACGGCCGGCGAGGCGTAGTTCTCGCTGGCGATCAGCTCGATGTGGTGTTCCTGGCGCGCGTTTTCCGCTTGGATCGCAGCCCAGATTTCGGGATCGGTCTGTTCGACCAGGATATTGCGTTGGTACATGGCAGTCCTTTGAAGACGAGGTCCTTGTTCTTCAACCAAACAAGGGCTGCCCAGGCGAACGGCTGAACGCCTGTGGTGCAGGCGGTACGCTTCCCAGTGGTGTTCCACGTCAGCGCGTGGCACCTTGTTCGGATGCTGCGCCTATCGCCAGTCGCGTACCGGCCGAGTGTAGCTCACACCCGGCCCGCGAAGCTCAGGAAACGGAGGAGAGCAGGGCGACCTTGGCCGGCTCTCTGCCTTCCTCAGGCTTGGCCGGCACTACCACGGGGATCGGCTGAGCACGCACGCTTGGCGGCGTGGCAGTCGACGGCGAGCGGCCGTTGGCCACCTGCCGCAGGCGCTCGTGCTCGGCCATCACCTTGCTGGCGTAGCCGCCGTCGTCCTCGAGATTGGCCGCGCCCACGTAGTAGCGCAGGCCGCCTTCGAGCGAACCGGCGCGGGTGATGCATTCCTGTAGCACCTTCACGCCGACACGCATGTTGGTCACCGGATCGAAGGCGGTGAGCGTGCCGCCCGCACTTTCGTACTTGTCGCCGTGCACGCGGGTCATGACCTGCATCAGGCCTTGCGCGCCGACCTGGCTCTGGGCGAACGGATTGAAGCTGGACTCGACGGCCATGATCGCGAGGATCAGAGTCGGATCGATCTTGGTGCGCTTGCCGATGCCGTAGGCCTCGGCCACGAGCACGCTCAACGGCTCGGCGGCCACGCGGTACTTTTTGCTCAGCCAGTAAGCCACGGCGGCCTGCTGCTTGGGCAGGTCGGCGGGGCTCGCGGCCGTTGTGCGCTCGATGGCGGTCGGCTCCAGGTCGGTGGCTTCAGGCGCGGGCTTGCGCGACTGCAGCCAGCCCATCAGTTGCTCCTCGCCGGTCTGGCGCAGGTCGGGCCGCGCCACGAGGGCGAGGGCCGCGAACACGATGGCGAGGCCGACCAGTGCAAACCCGTTGTGGGTGATTTCAAAAAAGCCGTCTGCCACGTCGGACACGAAGGTCCGTAGCCCGCGGGCTGTGGCATGGAACGCCTTGTTCATCGCTCTTCCTTTCTGTGCGGCACCTGCTCGCAGCGCCTGGGAAGGCGATGGATGAAAGGCAACGGCGCTTGGATTGGTACGAATCAGGCTCCGCGCATGGAGTGAAGGGGGTTGAGGGCGCGGCGACCTGATCAAGCCGGGGGAATTCGGCAGCGGATTCAGGGAGGCTCTGCTGCATCGGGCAGTCAGAGCAGGGCGGATTCTAGCGTGGCTAAATACCCGGTCAAGCATAAGAAATTGTTTCTTTATGCTAATAAGCGGTTAAAAAATCGACTGGCAAGAGGTGTTTAGGTTTACGGGAAACCCCTTGGCAAAACGCGTTTGCAATCCGAGGGTGTGACGCCTAATCTGGACGGGCCTGAGTTTTCAGGTGTTTTCCGAGGTCCGGCAGCCCGAGGTGCAAGTCAAGGGCTCAGCGGCCGAGGATCCATGGTGGCAATCTCTTGCTGCCAGCACGGCAGGAACCATTGACTTCCGGTCGCGCGAATCGATGGCATGGGTTTTGGGCCCGCCATCAAGCCCGGCAACAAGACAATTCCGTCGCGTTGCCGGGCTTTCTTGCTTCTGGATTGGCCATCCGTTTGCGGCACACTCCCTTGATGGACTTTGCTTCGATCAAACAAAACAAATGGGCGCGGCGTGGGGTCGTCGCGGTGCTGGTTCTGCTGGCCTTCTGGGCCATCGCCTGGCTGGCAGTGCCGCCGATTGCCAAAAGCCAGCTCCAGAAGATCGCGAGCGAGAAGCTCGGGCGCCAGGTAACAGTAGGAAAGATCGATTTCAAACCCTGGACGCTCGAACTCACGCTGAGCGATCTGCGCATTGCCACCGCCGACGGCAGCAAGCCGCAGGTGGCCATCAACCGCATCTACGCCGATGCCGAACTGCAGTCGCTCCTGCGCCTTGCGCCGGTGATCGACGCAGTCACGATCGACGGCCCAGCCGTCCTGCTCACGCACCTGACCGACGGCAAATACGACATCGACGACGTCCTGGCCAAGCTCTCGGCCGGCCCGCCGCGCGATCCGAACGCCAAGCCCGCGCGCTTTGCCATCTACAACATCGCGATCAATGGCGGCTCGGTCGATTTCGACGACCAGACGGTCAAGCGCAAGCACGAACTGCGCGACTTCGTGCTCAAGGTGCCGTTCCTGAGCAACCTCGATTCCAAGCGCGACATCAACACCGAGCCCAAGCTGGCCTTCGCGCTCAATGGTGGAAAGTTCGACTCGGCCGCCTTCACCACGCCCTTCGCCGACAACCGCAAGACCGACGCCCATGTGCAGTTCAAGGGGCTCGACCTGGTGCCGTACCTCGGCTACATCCCCGGCGGCCTGCCGGTGCGCCTGCAGGCGGGCAGCCTCGACGCCGACCTGAAGATCGGCTTCGAACAAGCGGAGACCACCGGCCTGAGGATCACCGGCACGGTCGAGGCGCACACCGCCAAGGTGGCCGATGCGCGCGGCCGCGACCTGCTGGCCTTCGACTCGCTCAAGCTGGCGCTGGCCGACGTGCGCCCGCTGGAATCGGTGTTCCACCTGAGCGAAGTCGCGCTGGTCAAACCGCAACTGGCGGTGGCGCGCGACGCGGCCGGCAAGCTCAATCTGCTGGCCACCGATCCATCCACTGGCGCGGCCGAGAAGGCGGCGCCGCTGCCGGCCGCTACGGCGAGTGCTCCGGCCGGCAAGGCGGTGCCAAAGCCGGCCTTGAAAGTGCAGGTCGACAAGCTGGCGCTGGACGGCGGGCGCATCGGCTGGCGCGATGAAACGACCAATCCGGCCGCGGCCGTCGACCTGATCGACCTGGGCATCGACGTCACGGGCGTCACCTGGCCGATGGAAAAGCCGGCCGCATTCAACGGCAGCACGGCCATCGCCGGCGCCTCGCTCAAGTTCAAGGGCACCGCCACCGACAAGGTGGCGGACGTGCAGACCGAGGTCGACGCGCTGCCGCTGTCGCTGGCCGCACCCTATCTGGCACAAAGCCTGGAGCCCACGCTGGACGGCAAGCTCAGCGGGCAGATCGACGTCGCCTGGGCCCAGCCCGACCTGAAGTTCAAGGCGCGCCGCCTGTCCGCCGACGGTCTCGCGCTGACCCAGGCCAAGACCGCGCTGGCGAGCGTCGGCCGCTTCGAGCTGGTCGATGCCGAGGCCGACATGACGAAGCACACATTGAACGTGGCCTCGTTCACCGCGACCAACCCCAAGGTGCGCGTCGAGCGCGACAGCGAAAAGCGCTGGATGTTCGAACGCTGGCTCAAGACGCCGGCCGGCGGCGGCGCCAAGGAGGCCGAAGCCAAGGTCGCCGCGCCCAAGCCCGCAGGCGCAGAGACGCCGAAACCGGGCGCCAACACCAAGCCCTGGGCGCTGACCATCGGCACGCTGGCGATCGACAACGGTGCGCTTTCCTATGCGGACAAGGCCGGCGCCACCCCGGTGGCCGTGGAAGTCACTGCCTTCAAGCTTCAGGCCCAGAAGATCGCGCCCGAAACCAGCACGGCGTCGCCGCTGGAAGTCTCGGGCCGCATCGGCTCCGGTCGCTCCGAGCCGGGCCGCTTCGACTACAAGGGCAACGTGGTGCTCAAGCCGCTCGCGGCCGAGGGCCGGCTCGAGGTGGCGTCGTTCCCCGCGCATACCTTCAAGGCCTACTACGCGGACGCGCTCAACGTCGATATCCGGCGCGCCTTTGCGAGCTACCGCGGCACGGTGCGCTATGCCACGTCGCCGGCGGGCATGAGCCTGAAGCTGGCGGGCGACACCGCGCTCGACGACTTCCGCGCCAACAGTGTCTCCCTCACGCAGTCGCCCGGTTTCGATCGCAACACCAACCAGTTGCTGAGCTGGAAGACCTTGAGCCTGCGCGGCCTGCAGGTCAGCATGGCGCCCAACGCCCCGCCGAACGTGGACGTGCGCGAAACCACGCTGACCGACTTCTTCGCCCGCGTGATCGTCGACCCGACCGGCCGGCTCAACCTGTCGAGCCTGACCAAGAAGGGCGAGGCCGAGGCGAACGCGGCTGCGGCAGCGGCCGGCGAGGCCAGTACCCGCAAGGGCCCGGGCGGAACCTCCACCACCACGGCCCGGGCACCCGTGCAGAAACCCGCGGGGGGCGCGCCGGTGTCGGCCGAGGAGATGGTCGGCGGGGCACCTCCATCCGCCAAGCCGGTGGCGACCGCAGCGGGGCCCGCTCCGGCGGCCGATGCGGGCCCCGCACCCATCATCAACTTCGGCCCGATGAGCCTGGTCAACGGCAAGATCGACTTCACCGACCTGTTCGTCAAGCCCAACTACTCGGCCGACCTCAGCGAGCTGACAGGCAAGCTCAGTTCGTTCTCGTCGAACCCGCCCAAGGGCGAGGGCGGCCGCCCCGCGCTGGCCGACCTGGAACTGCGCGGCAAGGCGCAGCAGACCGCGGCGCTGGAAATCACCGGCAAGCTCAATCCGCTGGCCAAGCCGCTCGAACTCGACATCACCGCCAAGATGCGCGACCTCGATCTCGCTCCGCTGTCGCCGTACTCGGTGCGCTACGCCGGCCACGGCATCGAGCGCGGCAAGATGAGCATGGACGTCAACTACAAGGTCGCGCCGGACGGGCAGCTGACGGCCACCAACAAGCTGGTGCTCAACCAGCTGCAGTTCGGCGACGAAGTCGCAGGCTCCACCAGCAGCCTGCCGGTCAAGCTGGCCGTAGCGTTGCTGGCCGACCGCAACGGCGTGATCGACGTCGACCTGCCACTCAGCGGGTCGCTCAACGATCCACAGTTCAGCGTCGGCCCGTTGATCTGGAAGGCCGTGGTCAACCTGATCGCCAAGGCCGCGACGGCACCGTTTCGCTTGCTTACAGGCGGCCTCGGCGGCGGCAGCGACGAATCGAGCGCCATTACTTTCGAGCCCGGCAGTTCGGAGCTCGGCGCCACCGCCAAGGAGGGCCTCGACAAGGTCGCCAAGGCGCTGACCGACCGGCCCACGCTGCAGATGACGGTGGTCGGCACCTCCAGCCTCGAGAAGGAGCGCGACGCCTACCAGCGCCAGCGCGTGCGCCAGCTCGCCTACGCCGAGAAGCGCCGGGTCGCAGTGCGCGGCGGGGAGACCGGCACCGAGGTGCCGCCCGTCACCGATGCCGAATACCCCGGGCTGCTGACCGCCGTGTACAAGCGCGCCGACATCACCAAGCCGCGCAACCTCGTCGGCCTGGCGAAAGACCTTCCGGTTCCGGACATGGAGAAGCTGCTGTTCGCCAGCGTGCCGGTCGACGAAGAGTCGATGCGCCAGCTCGCGGTCGAACGCGGCGCGGCCGTGCGCGACTACCTGCTCGCGAAGAAGCTGCCGAGCGAGCGTCTGTTCCTGGGCGCCGTGCGCACCAGTGCCAGCGGCGGCGACTGGAAGCCGGGCGCCGAGCTCAGCCTGACCATGAGGTGAGGCGCGGCGATCCGTCCGCGGGACTTGGTTTTTTTCTTCAGCTTGCTATATATGTAATTCATTCGCCTCCCGCCCACGACCCGTGTTCGCTACCGTTTCAGGACGGAATTCAGCGGCCAACCGCAAGTGGGTGAAAATATCGATGTGCGCCGGCCTTTGCCGGCGCCTTCGCTTTCTCTACCAAGACAACGATTTCGCGCAGTGACCTCTACTTCTTCCAAGCCACACGACCTTCAGGCCCTCGACACGCTCACCGGCGGCGCCTTCACCGCGCCGACCTCCGGAGAGCGCGCCGCGCGCATCCGCGACTGGCTCGCGGGCAACCCCGCGCCCGAGCTGATGCAGGAGGTCTTCAAGGAGCTGAGCGGTCGCGACAAGGGCGCCGCGCGCCTGCTGCGCGAAAAGCTCGACGAACTCAAGCGCGCCAAGGGCCAGGAGGCCATTGCCGCCGAATGGGCGCAAAAGGCCGAGGCGCTGCTGGGCCAGTCCAAGCTCAACATCGCCGATGCACTGGCTTGGCAGCGCGACGCCGCCAAGGCCGGCGCGCCGCTGTCGCGCGAACCGCTGGCTGGTCTAAAAGCCAGGCTAGCCGAACGCGTCAAGGGCATCGAAGACCTGCAGCACCGTGCCCAGGTGCACCGCGAAGCCGCCGTGCTGCTGGCGCAGCGCTTCGAGGTGCTGTCCACCAAGGGCTGGCAGGATGCCCAGGCGGCCGAGGAATCGCTGCGCGTCGACGTGACCCACTGGCAGCAGCAGGCGGGCGAGATCACGGCCGACGCCAACTGGACCAGCCTCGACGCCAAGTTCGCGCCGCAGCTCGAATCGTCGAAGTCGCAACTGCTGGTGGTGTCCGATGCTTTCCACAGCGCGCTGGCCCAGGCCGTCGCGGCCGCGGCCGATGCTGCCGCACCGCTGCCGCCCGTGCCCGTGTGGGCCGATGAATTGCGCGCTGCGCGCGGCGAGGTCGTGGCGCCAAAGCCTGCCACCCCTGCTCGCCCCGCTGCGCCCAAGGTCGACCCGGCCGTGCGCGCCGCTGCGCAGGACGCGGTGCAGGCCGCGCTTGCCAAGCTCGAGCAGGAAACCGCCGAAGGCCATGGCAAGGCCAGCGCCGGTGCGGCTGCTGCGCTGCGCGCCGTGCTCAAGGAACACGGCAAGCTGGTCGAGGCGCCGCTCGAAGCCCGCGTGCACGCCGCGCTGGTGGCCGCTGGCGAACTCGAAGGGTGGCAGCGCTGGAGTGCCGACAAGGTGCGCGAAGACCTCGTCGCCAAGGCCGAAGGCCTGCTCAAGCGTCCCGAGGGCCAGGCCCTCGGCGGCCGCAAGATGCAGGAAACCCTGCGCGCCCTGCGCGACCAGTGGAAGCAGGCCGACCAGGGCGGCGTGCCCAACCACGCGCTCTGGAAGCGCTTCGACGAAGCCTGCAACGAAGCCCACAAGGTGGTCGAGGCCTGGCTCGAGAAGGTTCGCGCCGATGCGGCCGAGCACCGCGCGCACCGCGTCGCGCTGATCGAAGAAGTCAAGGCCTGGGCAGCCGAACATGCCGGCGCCACCGACCTGAAGGCGCACAACCGCGCGCTGCACCAGTTCGCCGACCGCTGGCGGGACGGCGGCCACGTGGGCGAGAAGGTGTTCGCCGAGCTGCAGTCGCAGTGGAACGAAGCCTTTGGCGCGGCCCGCGCACCGTTCGAGGCCGCGCAGAAGGCCAGCGTCGAACGCCGCCAGGCGATGATCGCCGAGGCGATCGAACTCGGCGCCCAGCCGGTGCTGCGCATCGATGCCGTCAAGGCGCTGCAGCAGCGCTGGCAGGCCGAGGCGCAGAGCGTGCCGCTCGACCGCCGCCACGAACAGAAAATGTGGGACGCATTCCGCGCGCCCATCGACGAAGCCTTCAACCGCAAGACGGCCGAGCGCGAAAAGGCGTCGTCCGCAATGAGCGAGCACGACCGCCATGTGCTCGATGCGTCCAAGGCACTCGACGCAGCCAATGCCGGCGGCGACGTGCAGAAGATCCGCGCCGCCATTGCCCGGCTGGAAGCCGCGATGCGCGGTGAAGTACCGCCGCCCGCATCGAAGGCCGAGCAGGCCGCTGCCGCGAGCGACGGTCCGTCGGTTGGCGCGACCGAGATCGAGGCTCCGGGTCAGGCCGCCGCTGAATTCGGCGAAAGCGCGGAGCAGGCGCCGAGCCCGAGCGATGCGGAAGCCTCGCCCGGTACGCACGCAAGCCAGGCGCCTGCCGCTTCGGTCGATCTCGTGGCGCCCGCTGACGGTGCCGATGCCTCGGCACGCGCCGATGGCCCGGCGCATGACGCCGGCGAAGCCGCCGCTGTCGAAGCGCCGGCCGCGGCACCGAAGCCCGCGCCCAAGCCCGTCGTGGCGATGCGCGGCGACGACCGCCCCAGCAGCAAGAAGGCCGAAGCGGCTCCCGCAGCCCGTGGCGCAGGCGGCCGGTTCGGCGACCGGCGCGAAGGCGGTCGGCCAGGCGCTGGTGGTCCGGGCCGCTCAGGCGAGCGCGGTGCTCCGCGCTCGGACGCACGCGGCGATCGCGGCGCACCTGCGGGCCGTTTCGGCGACCGTCCGCCGCGTTTCGAAGACCGTGGCCCGCGTCTGGGCGATGCAGCCTTCCGCGCGCAACGCGAAGCACTCGAACGCGCCGATATGGCGCTGCGCAAGCTTGCCGCGCAGGCACATGGCGAAGCGCTGACGCAGGTGCTGGGCGCATGGGAACAGCGCGACGCCAGCCGCCTGCCGAGCATTCAGGAACTGGGCCGCGCAGTCACGCCCGCTGTGCGCAGCGGCTGGTCGCAAGCCATCGGCTCCGCGCCGACGGCCGCCGCGCCCGATGCCGCCGAAGCGCTGCTGCGCCTCGAAATGGCGGCCGAAGTGCCGACGCCGGCCGAACAACTCGACGCGCGCCGCGCGTTGCAGCTCAAGCTGCTCACGAAGCGTGGCGACCCGGCGCCGGCACAGACCTGGGGCCAGGATGCCGGCAAGGTTCTGGCTGCTGCACACGATGCCTCCAGCGCGCGACGTTTGCAGAACGCACTGAAGGCGCTGCTGCGCAAGTAAGCAGCCGGCCGAAAGTCGCGGCCACGAAAAAGGCGCCCTTCGCCGGGCGCCTTTTTCTTTTGGGGCAGCGAATCGAACGCCGAGTCGTTCAGGCCTTCCCGCCGATGAAGAATTCATCGAAAAGCGCGAGCACGCCCGGGAAGTCCCGGGCGAAGTTCGGGCGGTTCACGAAGTAGGCCTCGCACGCCACCGCGAAGAACTCGCTGATCGAGGTGGCGCCATAGGCGTCGAGCCATGGCGGCTCACCGCCGAAGCGCTCTGCCTTGATGGTTTGCTCGCGAAAATCCTCGTAGGCAGGCTGCAGCACGGCAAGCCACGCCGTGCGGGCTGCGCGCGCGCTGCGCTGGCCCGCAAAGCCGGCGGGCAGCGGCGGGCAGCCGTTGGCGTCGCCGCTGCGCATGTCGATCTTGTGGGCGAACTCGTGGATCACGACGTTGTAGCCGCGCTCGCTGGTGATGCTGCTTGCCAGCACATCGTCCCAGCTCAGCATGACGGGGCCGCGGTCCATGGCTTCGCCGGCGACGACTTCGCCGTACTCGTGCACCACCTGGGCCTCGTCGACAACCTTGCGGCGCGCCACCACCTCGGAGCGGTGCACGACGATGCCGACGAAGTCGTCGTACCAGTTCAGTCCGCCCTTGAGATGCAGCACCGGCAGCACGGCCTGGGCCGCGATGGCCAGCGCGACTTCATTGGTGATGGTGAAGCCCTTGGCGCCGTGGAATTCCTTGTCGCGCAGGAACTCGGCCGTCAGCGTGCGCAGGCGTTGCCGGTCGGCGGCGGGCAGGGCGCCGAGAAAGGCGTAGCGCCTGAGCGCGGACTGCCAGGCGGCTTCGGGAATCGGGGGCAGGGCGCGCAGGCGGCGCAGCCACTTGAGCATTGGCGGCGGCGCGGCTAGCGCAGATCGACGCGCTGCGCGCCGGCGGTGGACAGGCACAGCAGCTGCGCGCGCGGCGGATGCGCTGCCACATCCCAGTCGCTCAGCACGACGCGGTGCAGGCCGTCGCCCAGGTCGTGATCGGCAGGGCGGTGCGTGTGGCCGTGAACCAGCGTGTGGGCGTTCGCCTGCTGCAGCCAGTTGCGCGCGGCGGCGGTGTCGACGTCGGCCCAGATGGCCGAGGGGTTGCGCTTGCGGTCTTCGCTCTGCACGCGCATGGAACGTGCGAGCGCGCGGCGCTCTTCCAGCGGCCTGGCCAGGAATGCGGCCTGCCACTCGGGCGTGCGAACCTGCGCGCGAAACTTGAGGTACTCGGTGTCCTCGAGGCAGAGGATGTCGCCGTGGCTCAGCAGCCATCGTTGGCCGTGCAGCACGAGCACCGTGGGATCGTCGAGCAGCGTGAAGCCGCATCGCGCAGCGAACGCGGGGCCGACGAGGAAGTCGCGGTTGCCGTGCATGAAGAACACCGGCAGCCGTTGCGCGGCGCGGCACAGCAGCTCGGCGCACTGTGCCTCGAAACCAGCGGAGTCGAGCGAGTCGTCGCCGACCCATACTTCGAACAGGTCGCCGAGGATGATCAGCGCATCGGCCGGCGTGGTCTGCAGGTAACCCTGCCAGGCTTCGAAGGTGGCGGGCTCGCCGGCTTGCAGGTGCAGGTCGGAAATCAGGTCGACCGTGCGCCACGCAGGCGGCGCCACCAGTTCCTTGAACACCGTTGTTGCGGCCGCCGCCGGGCTCACAGTCACTCGGCGATGACGACGGCCTTCTCGATCACCACGTCTTCGAGCGGAACGTCGTCGTGGAAGCCCTTGCGGCCCGTCTTCACGGCCTTGATCTTGTCGACCACGTCGGTGCCGTTGATGACCTTGCCGAACACGGCATAGCCCCAGCCCTGGGCCGAAGGTGCGGTGTGGTTCAGGAAGCCGTTGTCGGCCACGTTGATGAAGAACTGCGCGGTGGCCGAGTGGGGCGCGCTGGTGCGGGCCATCGCCACGGTGTAGTTGGCGTTCTTCAGGCCGTTGTTGGCTTCGTTCTCGATCTCGGCGCCGGTGGGCTTTTGCTGCATGCCGGGCTCGAAGCCGCCGCCTTGCACCATGAAGCCGGGGATCACGCGGTGGAACACCGTGTTGTCGTAGTGGCCCTTCTTCACGTACGAGAGGAAGTTCTCGACCGACTTCGGCGCCTTGGCGGCGTCAAGTTCGAGCGTGATCACGCCGTAGTTCTTGATGTGCAGTTCGACTTGGGGATTGCTCATGAGGGGACTCCTGCTTGGGAAATGAATTACTTCGCCACCAGCGTGGCGGACTTGATGGTGACGGCTTCGAGCGGCACGTTCTGCATGCCGCCCTTGTTGCCGGTGGCCACCGCGCGGATCTTGTCGACCACGTCGGTGCCGGCGACGACCTTGCCGAACACGGTGTAGCCGTAGCCGTCGGGGTTGGGCGCGTTGAGCGAGTCGTTGTTCTTCACGTTGATGAAGAACTGCGAGGTCGCGGAATTCGGATTGCCGGTGCGGGCCATGGCGATCGTGTATTTGTCGTTCTTCAGGCCGTTGCTCGCTTCCAGCGGAATGGGGGCGCGCGTGGGCTTTTGCTGCAGGTCGGCCGTGAAGCCGCCGCCCTGGATCATGAACCCATCGATCACGCGGTGGAACACCGTGCCGTCGTAGTGCTTGTCCTTGACGTACTGCAGGAAATTCTCGACCGACTTGGGTGCCTTGGCCGCATCGAGCTCGACCACGATGTCGCCAGCCGAGGTGGCCAGCTTGACGTGCGGCGCCGCGGCAGTCTGTGCATGGGCCGTGGCTGCGAACGCGAGGGCGGTGGCCAGCGCGAGTGCGCTGCGGCGGCTGAAGCGGGAGAGGGACTGGATCGTCAAATGAGGCTCCGTGTGCGGATGAGGAAACGGGGCCGCACGGCAGGCACCGTTGCGGCGCCCATGCCGGCGGTGGCGATTACTTGCTGGTGCGGCCGACCGGTTTGCGAATGACCGCCGGCGGTGCGGGCAGGGGGGCGGCCTCGGCTTCGGCCTTCGGCGTGAAGATCTGGCGTATCAGCACGAGCTTGGGCGCAACGCTCGCATTGGTGCTGGCGAACTGTTGCGCACGCACGTATTCCTGGGCAGCGAGACGGGCATACACGTCGCCGAGGTTCTCGTGCGCCGTGGCGTAGTTCGGGTTGAGCTTGATGGCCTGCTCCAGCGCGGCGCGCGCCTGGTCGAACTTGCTTTGCGACGCGTACAGCGCGGCCAGGTTGTTGTAGGGCTCGGACAACTCGGGGAAGTCCTGCGTGAGCTGCGTGAAGGCGGCGATGGCCTCGGCCTGCTTGTTCTGTTCGGTGAGGATCACGCCGCGCAGGAAGCGCATCTGCGGGTCGCGCGGCTTGCCGGCGATGTAGGTGTCGGCCTTGGCGAGCGCCTCGTTCGACTTGCCCTGGCGCAGCATCAGGTTCACGTCGTCGTATTCGTTGGCGTGCGCTGCGGAGCCCCACAGGCTGAACAGCAGTGCGAAGGCAATGGAGAGTCTGGAGAATGCGGCGTGCTTCATGAAGCCTCGGCGGAAATGGGGGAGATGCGGGCTCAGCGGGCTTGGGGAACACCCGCACGCCGCTCGGCAGCAGACGTTTATACTAGGTCGGATTGTAGCCGAGGGGCCATGTCCAACCCCTCGCGACACAGCCCCCGTCACCCCTGAAAAACACCGTCTTTCGCCCGTGCCGCACGTGCGCGAAACGACGCTTTCCGAGCCTCATGAGTCTGCGCATCTACAACACGCTGTCGCGTGAATTGGAGGAATTCTCCCCATTGCAACCGGGACAGGTGCGCATGTACGTTTGCGGCATGACGGTCTACGACTACTGCCATCTCGGCCACGCCCGCTCGATGATCGCCTTCGACGTGGTGCAGCGCTGGCTCAAGGTGAGCGGCTTCGATGTCACCTATGTGCGCAACATCACCGACATCGACGACAAGATCATCCGCCGCGCCGTTGAAAACGGCGAGAGCATCCGCGCGCTGACCGATCGCATGATCGACGCGCTGCACGAAGACGCCGACGCGCTGGGCATCGAACGCCCCACCCACGAACCCCGTGCCACCGACTACATCCCGCAGATGCTGTCGATGATCGGCACGCTCGAGAGGAAGGGCCTGGCCTACCGTGCCGAGAACGGCGACGTGAACTATGCGGTGCGCAAGTTCCCGGGCTACGGCAAGCTCAGCGGCAAGTCGATCGACGAGCTGCATGCGGGCGAGCGCGTGGCCGTGCTCGACGGCAAGGACGATCCGCTCGACCCGGTGCTCTGGAAGAGCGCCAAGGCCACCGAGCCCGACGAGGTGAAGTGGGCCAGCGAATTCGGCGCCGGCCGTCCGGGCTGGCACATCGAGTGCTCGGCCATGGCCTGCGAACTGCTCGGCGAGACGCTCGACATCCACGGTGGCGGCGAAGACCTGCAGTTTCCGCACCACGAGAACGAAATCGCGCAGAGCGAGGGGGCCAACGGCAAGCCGCTGGCCAACTTCTGGATGCACAACGGTTTCATCGTGACCGACAACGAGAAGATGTCCAAGAGCCTTGGCAACTTCTTCCTGATCCGCGATGTGCTCAAGAAGTACGACGCGGAGACCATCCGCTTCTTCGTGCTGCGCGCGCACTACCGGCGCCCGCTCAACTACAGCGACGTCCACCTCGACGATGCGCGCGCCTCGCTCAAGCGGCTGTACACGGCGCTCGATCTCGTGGCGCCGGCCGACGTGAAGATCGACTGGACCGACCCGTACGCCGCGCGTTTCAAGGCCGCGATGGACGAAGACTTCGCAACGCCCGAAGCCGTGGCGGTGCTGTTCGACCTGGCGGGCGAAGTGAACCGCACGCAATCGGCCGCCCAGGCCGGATTGCTGAAGGCATTGGGTGGCTGCGTGCAGATCCTGCAGGACGACCCGAAGGCCTTCCTGCGCGCGGGCGCCACGCTCGACGAGGCCACCATCCAGGGCAGGATCGAAGCGCGCGCCGCAGCCAAGGCCGCGAAAAATTTCGCCGAAGCCGATCGCATCCGCCAGGAACTCCTCGAGCAGGGCATCGTGCTCAAGGATTCGCCCACAGGCACGACCTGGGCGGCTGCGCAGTGAACGGAACGACGAACCCCATGCCCGCCACCAGGAAGACCAGCGTCCAGATCTATACGCCGGACTATTGGGAGGAGGCATGCAAGCACCTTTCCCGGAAAGACCGCGTCATGAAGCGGCTCATTCCGAAGTTCGGCGATGCCTGCCTCGAGTCGCGCGGCGACGCGTTCACCACCCTCGCGCGTAGCGTGGTGGGCCAGCAGATCTCGGTGAAGGCCGCGCAGTCGGTCTGGGACAAGTTCGCCGCGCTGCCGCGCAAGCTCACGCCGGCCAATGTGCTCAAGCTCAAGGTCGACGACATGCGCGGGGCAGGGCTGTCGGCGCGCAAGATCGAGTACCTCGTCGACCTGGCCCTGCATTTCGATTCGGGCATGGTCCACGTCGACGCGTGGAAGGACATGTCGGACGAGCTCATCATCGAGGAGCTGGTGGCCATCCGCGGCATCGGCCGCTGGACGGCCGAGATGTTCCTCATCTTTCACCTGATGCGCCCGAACGTGCTGCCCGTGGACGACCTGGGGCTGCTCAACGGCATCAGCGTCAATTATTTTTCCGGCGATCCTGTGAGCCGCAGCGATGCCCGCGACGTCGCCGTGGCCTGGGCGCCATATTGCAGCGTGGCGACTTGGTATATTTGGCGATCGCTGGACCCGGTTCCAGTCGCGTATTGAACAACAGGAGAAGACGTTGGCGAAACGAACCTTCCTCGACTTCGAGCAGCCCATTGCTGAACTCGAAACCAAGATCGAAGAATTGCGCTATGTGCAGACCGAATCCGCGGTCGACATCTCTGAAGAAATCGATCAGCTCGGCAAGAAAAGCCAGCAGCTCACCAAGGACATCTACAGCGACCTGACGCCCTGGCAGATCACCAAGATCGCCCGGCATCCGGAGCGCCCGTACACGCTCGACTACGTCAACGAGATCTTCACCGACTTCGTCGAACTGCACGGCGACCGGCACTTCTCCGACGACCTGTCGATCGTGGGCGGCCTTGCGCGCTTCAACGGCGTGCCCTGCATGGTGCTTGGCCACCAGAAGGGCCGCGACACGAGGGAGCGCACCGCGCGCAACTTCGGCATGAGCAAGCCAGAGGGCTACCGCAAGGCCTTGCGCCTGATGAAGATGGCCGAGAAGTTCAAGCTGCCGGTGTTCACCTTCGTGGACACGCCCGGCGCCTACCCCGGCATCGACGCCGAGGAACGCGGCCAGTCGGAAGCCATCGGCCGCAACATCTTCGAGATGGCGCAGCTCGAGGTGCCGATCATCGTCACCATCATCGGCGAAGGCGGCTCCGGCGGCGCGCTGGCCATTTCGGTCGGCGACCAGTTGGTGATGCTGCAGTATTCGATCTATTCGGTGATCAGCCCCGAAGGCTGCGCTTCCATCCTGTGGAAGACCAGCGACAAGGCGCAGGAAGCGGCCGATGCGCTGGGCATCACCGCGCACCGCCTCAAGGCGCTGGGCCTGGTCGACAAGATCGTGAACGAGCCCGTCGGCGGCGCGCATCGCGACCATCGGCAGATGGCGGCTTTCCTGAAGCGCGCGCTCAACGACGCGTTCCGCCAGGTCAGCGACCTGAAGACCAAGGAACTGCTGGATCGCCGCTACGAGCGCCTGCAGAGCTACGGCCGCTTCAACGACACCAAGGCCGACAGCGTCAGATAACGCGCGGGCGCTGTCATGAACTCAGCTTTCGAACGCGCCGTCGCCGCGTTCGAGCCGGCGCATTGGCCGCTGGCGGTGGGCTTCAGCGGCGGCGCGGATTCAACCGCCTTGCTGGCTGCCAGCGCATCGCGCTGGCCGGGGCAGGTGATCGCCTTTCATGTGCATCACGGGCTGCAGGCTGCGGCCGACGATTTCGAGCGGCATTGCCGGGCGGTGTGCGAACGCCTGGGCGTGCCGCTGGTCGTCCATCGCGTCGATGCGCGGCATGCACCCGGCGACAGTCCGGAAGATGCCGCCCGCCGCGCCCGCTACGCGGCGTTCGCCGAGATGGCACGCGCGGATGGGGCGAGGGCGGCTGTCAAATGTGTGGCGCTGGGGCATCACGCCGACGACCAGGTCGAAACCCTGCTGCTGGCGTTGTCACGCGGCGCGGGGCTCCCGGGGCTCGCTGCCATGCCAGCGCAGGCGCGACGCAACGGGCTCGACATCCATCGGCCGCTGCTTGCCGTTGCCGGCGCCGACATCCGCGAATGGCTGGCCGGTAGAGGCCTGCCATGGATCGAAGATCCGACCAACGGCGACGCACGCTACACCCGCAACCGGATTCGCTCCGTGCTGCTGCCGGCGCTGGAGCAGGCCTTTCCGCAGTTCCGTACGACGTTCGCGCGCAGCATTGGCCATGCCGCACAGGCGCAGCAGCTGCTGGCCGAACTGGCGGCGCAAGACCTGGAAACCGTGGGCAGCCCGCCGCGCATTGCGACGCTGCAGACGCTGTCGCGCGCCCGCCAGGCCAACGTGCTGCGCCACTGGCTGATGCAGTCGCACGGCTGCGCGCCCAGCGCCGCGCAGCTCGACCAGCTGCTCGACCAGGTCCGCGCCTGCGCCACGCGCGGCCACCGCATCCACCTCAAGGTGGCCGCCGGTTTCGTCGAGCGGCAGGGCGATTGCCTGCATTGGTACAATGTTTCGCCCTCGCCGAAGACTTTGCTCTGACAGCTTGCAGGGCGCCGCCTTTCAAGCGGCCCTTTCCCTTTCTCTGATTTCACCCATGGCATTGATCGTTCACAAATACGGCGGTACGTCGATGGGCTCGACCGAGCGCATCAAGAATGTCGCCAAGCGCGTCGCCAAGTGGGCGCGCGCAGGCCACCAGATGATCGTGGTTCCGAGCGCCATGAGCGGCGAGACCAACCGCCTGCTCGGCCTGGCCAAGGAACTGGCGCCCAGTAAACCCGGCGTGGCCCACAGCCGCGAGCTCGACATGCTGGCCTCGACCGGCGAGCAGGCGTCGTCGGCGCTGCTGGCCATCGCGCTGCAGGCCGAAGGCGTCGAGTCCGTGAGCTACGCGGGCTGGCAGGTGTCGGTGCGCACCGACAACTCGTACACCAAGGCCCGCATCGAGAGCATCGACGACGAGCGCGTCATGGCCGACCTGAACGCCGGCAAGGTGGTGGTCATCACCGGCTTCCAGGGCGTGGACGACGACGGCAACATCACCACGCTGGGCCGTGGCGGCAGCGACACCTCGGCCGTGGCCATTGCCGCGGCCATGAAGGCGCACGAATGCCTGATCTATACCGACGTGGACGGTGTCTACACGACCGATCCGCGCGTCGAGCCCGATGCGCGCCGCCTGACGACCGTGAGCTTCGAAGAGATGCTCGAGATGGCGAGCCTGGGCTCCAAGGTGCTGCAGATCCGCTCGGTGGAATTCGCCGGCAAGTACAAGGTGCCGCTGCGTGTGCTCTCGAGCTTCACGCCGTGGGACATCGACATCAATGAAGAGGCCAAGTCCGGCACGCTGATCACTTTCGAGGAAGACGAAAACATGGAACAAGCCGTCGTATCCGGCATCGCATTCAACCGCGACGAAGCCAAGATCTCGGTGCTCGGCGTGCCCGACAAGCCCGGCATCGCATATCACATCCTCGGTGCCGTGGCGGACGCCAACATCGAAGTCGACGTGATCATCCAGAACCTCAGCAAGGACGGCAAGACCGATTTCAGCTTCACCGTGCATCGCAACGAATACGCGAAGACGGTCGACCTGCTGCAGTCGAAGGTCATGCCCTCGCTGGGCGCGACCGAGATCGTGGGCGACACCAAGATCTGCAAGGTCAGCATCGTGGGCATCGGCATGCGCAGCCACGTAGGCGTGGCGAGCAAGATGTTCCGCGTGCTGAGCGAGGAGGGCATCAACATCCAGATGATCTCGACCAGCGAAATCAAGACTTCGGTTGTGATCGACGAAAAATATATGGAATTGGCAGTGCGCGCACTGCACAAAGCCTTCGATCTGGATCAGCCGAGCGCCTAAAGATGGCATAATCTCGGCTTCTTTCAGGAACTGTGACCGAGTGGCCGAAGGTGCTCCCCTGCTAAGGGAGTATGGGGTGTAGAGCCTCATCGAGGGTTCGAATCCCTCCGGTTCCGCCAAGTTGATGAAGCCTCGTTGATCGTGTGATCGGCGGGGCTTTTTTCATGCTCCGGGAAAGCGGCGAGCATCGCCCTGAAGCTCTCGCCGGCGCGTTGTTCGTCTTCGTTTTCCGACGGAGCCAAGTCTCGCGGCTTTCCTCAGTCCTCAAGAACCTTGGCAGCTGTAGCTGTCGGCTGAGTTCGCGTCGCCGCTGCCCTTGTATTTCGGGAAGGTCGGGTACTGGCACAAGGGGCGCGCCAGCGTGGCGGCCTTGGTCGCCGGATCGAGCTTCTTCGCCACGATGCTCTGCGCGGAAGGCTTGGCACCACCTTCTCGCCATTTCACGACAGCGTCCACAAGATCGACGGTGTCAGGGCCGACCCCGCCAGAGCAATGCTGGACGCCCGGCTGGAGGAAGAACTCCATCGAGGCATCCCGCGTGGACGCGCCACCAACCGCGGTCGCGACATCGTTGAAGTACTTGATCGAGCCCTTGTAGCTGATCGCCCAGTCATTCGTTCCGTGAGCAAGGATCATCTTGCCGCCCTGTCCAAAGAAGGAGCGGAGGTCGGGCGTCGCATCGAGTGTTGTGGCCGCGAGGCGCAGTCCCGCAGAGTAGAGCTCCGGATCGAAGCCCAGCACGTTGAAGGCCGGGTCGCCCGTGACCCAGTACTTCACCAAGCCGCTGCCGAACATGAACTGGAGGCCGGTGCCGCCGATGGCGGAGCCGGTCACCCACAGGGGCCAGCCCAGGTTCTCGCCGCCGGGGCCCCAGCCGGGATAGACGCTCGTGCTGTCCGCACGCTTGAGTTCGGAATAGATCGTGTTGGCCGTCGCTATCTGCTGGTCGGTCAGGCAGGTTTCCGCAT
The DNA here is from genome assembly GCF_056395365.1 of Variovorax sp. 10L421. Taxonomy (NCBI): domain Bacteria; kingdom Pseudomonadati; phylum Pseudomonadota; class Betaproteobacteria; order Burkholderiales; family Comamonadaceae; genus Variovorax; species Variovorax sp. 10L421. Next base: position 196,638 of record NZ_JBFTJJ010000002.1, on the reverse strand, counting down.
CTCCTGCCGTGCAGCGCAACACCGCCGGGTCGAAGGTGCAGGCGGCCTGGTTGCTCACGATGCCGTCCGCAATGCCGTCAAGCGCATCGCACTGCGCGGTGACGGTCTTGCCGATAAGCGAGGCCTTTGCATCGCTGAGCTGTCCACCCGGTGCCGCGAGAGCCTTTCCGTTCGCAACGAAGGCCTGGAACAGTTCGGTGAAAGAGTAGGCCGGCGCACGCACGACGATGCCGTCGAAGTCGTTCGGGAAGCGCGTGGCCTGGATCAGCGCCTCTCTGCCGCCATTGGAGCAGCCTTCGAAGTAGCTGAACGTGGCATCCGAGCCGTAGCGCTGGCGAACGATCTCCTTGGTGACCTCATTGACCGAGTGGATCGAGAGATAGCCGAAGTCCGCTTGTGCCGTGGAATTGTTCAGGAAGACCGAGGCGTCCAAGGCGTCTCCCTGGCGCCCTCCGTCCGAGGCCACGAGCACGTAGCCTGCGGTGGACCCGCTGGGCGAGATGGGCGTGATGTTGATGCTGCCGTCCCAGCCGCCACCGCCGGCATACAGGAGCTTGTTGTTCCACGCGGTGGGGAGGTGCACCTCGAAGTTGAGCGTGCCATGAAGAGTGCCCGTGACCTTGCAGTACTCCGCGGAGTCCGCCGCTGCGGCGACGAGCTTGGCGTCTTTCAGCGACGCACCGGCGAGCGAGGCGCCGGCGAAGGCCGTGCACTTCTCCTGCGCTGACGCGACTGGGGCTGGCGCGGGCGCTGGCGGCGGGGTCGATGTCGGCGCAGGCGTGGGGAACAACACCGGCAGGTTGCTCCCGCCGCCGCCGCCGCAAGCCGCCAGCATGATGGGGATGCACGCAAGAGCGCAGCGCGCCATCGAGAGAGGGTTTTTCATGATTTGTCTCCTGTTCGTACTGCCACATAAACTCAGGCGGCCCGGACCATCGCCTGCGCAGCGCATGCTAGGCACTACGGTCGAGGAAGAAAGTCTTTCCAATGACAAAGCACGTGCAGACCATTGCCATGCTGCGAGCGGCTGCCTGGGCTCGCGGCTTGTCGCAAGAACAGCTTCAGCGCGTCGAGCAGGAAACGCAGGATCGTTTCTATTCGGCTGGCGAAATCGTCTGTCAGAAATCGAGCCCGGCCACGCACTGGATCGGGGTCGTCGAAGGCATGGTCAAGGTGGATGTTCTTTCGGCGGATGGCAGAAGCACCACTTTGACCGGGGTATCCGATGGAGGGTGGCTCGGAGAAGGATCCGTTCTGAAGGGAGAGTCGCGTCCCTACGGTGTCGCGACGCTGCGAGACAGCCGCATTGCATTGATGCCGAGCTCGACCTTCCACTACCTGGTCGCCAACAGCTTGACCTTCTGCCATTTCATGATCAACCAGCTCAACGCAAGGCTTGGCCAGTTCATCGCCCTCGCTGAAGGCTATCGGATGCACGACATCAACTCGCGAGTGGCCCACTGCCTGGCCGAACTCTTCAACCCGCAGCTCAACCCTCAGACCAATCCTGTGCTGCACATATCGCAGGAAGAGATCGGCCGGCTGGCCGGCATCTCGCGCCAGATCGCCCACCGCGCGCTGCACGAACTCGAGGACGCGGGCCTGCTTCACATCCGCTACGGCAGCATCGACGTGCTGGATGTCGACGGCCTGCGGCTGTATGCGCGCGAACACGCGGAGTGAGGGCCTTGGGCTATTCGATGGCCGCCACCTCGGACTTGCTGCCGGGTTGCCAACCCCCGCCCAGTGCCTTGAAGGCAGTCACCGCGGCGCGTGCCGATTCGGTTTGCGCCTGGGCCCGTGCATCGGAGGCGCGCAGCAGGTTCTCGTCTGCCTGCAGCACTTCGATCAGGCTGACCACGCCTTTCTGGTAGGCCGCGAATGAAGCGCCTCGCGCGCGGCCGAGCGAATCCACGCCCTGCGCGAGCGTGCTGGCCTGCTCCTCGCGCTTGACCAGCGCCGAGAAGGCGTTTTCCACGTCCTCGGTGGCGCGCAGCACGGCCAGCCGGTACGCGGCGAGCATCTCCGCATCCTGTCCCTTGGCGAGGTCGATCTGCGCGTCGATGCGGCCAAAGTCGAACAGGCGCCAGCGCAGGCCCAGCACCCCGGCGGCCTGGCTGGCACTGCCGGTGAACAGGTGACCGCCGGACACCGACGTCGCACTGCCGATCAGCCCGCTCAGCGAGAACTTGGGGTAGTACTCCGCGACGGCGACCCCGATCCGGGCGTTCGATGCGGCGAGGCGGCGCTCGGCCGCGATCAGGTCGGGCCGTCGCCTGAGCAATTCGCCCGGCGATCCCGCGTCCCTGATCTGCGGGGCGACCGGTATGGCACTGGCCTCGGCCAGTTCCGCCCGATGCGTACCCGGCGGCGAGCCCAGCATCACATCCAGCGCGTTCATGGCCGCGTCCAGGCCCGCCTCCAGGACCGGGACGGAGGCTCCAACCTGGGCAAGTGCACCTTCGGCCTGCCGCACCTGAAGTTCAGCCGCCAGCCCTTTGCCATAGAGAAGGTTGACCGTGGAGAGCAAGTCCTGCTGCGTGCGCACCTGCCGGCGCGCCACGTCGAGCCGGGTCTGCAGCCCCCGGATGCTGATGTAGATATCGGCGGTCTGTGCCGCCACCGCCAACCGGGTGGCGGCCGCGCCTGCTTCCGAAGCCCGGTAGTCCGCCTGCGCCGCCTCGCGTCCACGGCGCAGGCCGCCGAACACGTCCAGTTCCCAGCTCGCACCGAGATTGGCCTCGTAGGCGCTGCCGTAACGATCGAAACCGGGCCTCGAGTTCAACACCTGTCCCTGGGGCGTTTCAACTGACTGGTAGGCCCTGGCCGCCTGACCGCTGACATTTGCTGACGGCAGCAAGGCAGCATTCGCCGCCCCGAGTCCTGCGCGAGCCTGGGCCACGCGCGCGGACGCCTGCGCGAGGTCAAGGTTCTGCGCCAGCGCCAGCGCGACGAACCGGGCCAGTTGCGGGTCGCCGAAACCCATCCACCAAGCGGTGAGATCGGCATTGGAGGTGGCAGGGCGTCGATCGACGGCGGCTTGGCCCATGTACCGTTCGGGCAAGGGCGCCTCAGGCCGGACATAGTCGGGGCCGACTGCGCATCCTGCAGCGAGGCTGGCAACGAAGAGCGTGGCAAGGGTGCGTTGGAGCATGGCTTCTTCCGGAAGATGGTCAAGAAAAGCGTGATGAATGAAGTGACTATAATTCAATATGGTCACTCGTTGTTGATTTTCAGGGGAGGCGCTAAGCTTCGGGCATGAGCAAAGCCACCCTTTCTTCCGTTTCTGCACGCGGCCCGGCCGACCACGACGTGCGGGACCAGATCGTTCTCGCGGCCACGGAGCACTTCAGCCGGTATGGCTACGAGAAGACCACTGTTTCCGACCTCGCCAAAGCCATTGGTTTCTCCAAGGCTTACATCTACAAGTTCTTCGAGTCCAAGCAGGCCATCGGCGAGATGATCTGTGCGAACTGCCTGCGCGAGATCGAAGCCGAGATCCGGGCGGCCGTCGAAGGCGCCGATCGCCCTCCCGAGAAGCTGCGCCGGATGTTCAAGTCGGTGGTCGAAGCCAGCCTTCGCCTGTTCTCCCAGGATCGCAAGCTCTACGAGATCGCGATTTCTGCGGCGACCGAGCGCTGGCAGTCGGCGCTCACGCATGAAGAGCGCATTCGGCAGTTGCTCCACGACATCCTGCGTGAAGGCCGTGAAATGGGGGAGTTCGAGCGCAAGACGCCACTGGACGAGGCGGCGGGGGCCATCTATCTCGTCATGCACCCCTACATCAATCCGCTGCTTCTGCAGCACAGCTTCGACCACACGGCCGAAGCGCCGGCACAACTGTCGGGCCTGGTGCTGCGCAGCCTGTCGCCTTGAGAAAAAAGAGATGTGACTATTGACTGAATTGGTCACTGGTATCAGAATGGCGGTCCCGATCACTTCGTCACTGGGACTCTCATGCTCTGGCGCCGCCTTGCCACTTCTGCAGTCATCTGCGCATTGCCGTTGGCGTTGGTCGCTTGCGGCGAAACAACGCCCTCCGATCCACGCACGCAGGCGCCGCAGGTGCGCGTCACCTCCGTCCAGGGGGCCGGCGCTGCATCGCGCGCCTTCACCGGCACCGTAGCCGCCCGGGTCCAGAGCGACCTGGGTTTTCGCGTCTCCGGCAAGGTGCTGGAGCGGCTCGTGGACGCGGGGCAGGCCGTCAAACGCGGTCAGTTGCTGATGCGCATCGACCCCGCCGATCTGAATCTGGCGGCCCATGCGCAGCAGGAGGCGGTCGCCGCGGCGCGGGCGCGCTCGCGGCAGACGGCGGAGGACGAAGCCCGCTACCGCGACCTGCGCGGCACCGGCGCGATCTCGGCCTCGGCCTACGACCAGATCAAGGCGGCCGCGGACGCCGCCAAAGCCCAGCTCAGCGCGGCCGAGGCCCAGGCCGACGTGGCCCGCAACGCGAGCCGCTATACCGAGCTCATGGCAGACGGCGATGGCGTCGTCATGGAAACGCTGGCCGAACCCGGCCAGGTCGTGAGCGCTGGGCAGGCCGTGGTGCGCGTGGCCCGCGCCGGTCCGCGCGAAGCCGTGGTCCAGTTGCCCGAAACCCTGCGGCCGGCGGTCGGTTCCGCCGGGCAGGCCACGCTCTTCGGCAAGGAGGGCGTGACGGTGCCGACCACGCTGCGGCAACTCTCGGACGCCGCGGACCGGCTGACCCGCACCTTCGAGGCGCGTTATGTGCTCAAGGGCGAGCTCGCCAATGCACCGCTGGGGGCCACGGTCACCATCCGGATCCCGGACGGGCTTCCCGCCGCGCAAGGCGGCCTGCAGGTGCCGATCGGCGCCCTGTTCGACGCGGGCAAGGGGCCGGGCGTGTGGATCATCAGCGGCGAACCGGCGAAGGTCAGCTGGCGGCCCGTCGTGGTCGAGCACCTCGATGACGATGGTGCGCGCGTTGCCGGCTCGCTCAAGCAAGGCGACCGGATCGTTGCGCTCGGCGCGCACCTGCTGCGCGAAGGCGAGCAGGTGCGTGTGGCGGGCCAGGCCGCTGCGGCGGAGGGAGCCCGTCCGTGAGCGAAGGCCGCTTCAACCTGTCGGCGCTCGCAGTGCGCGAGCGCTCGGTCACCCTGTTCCTGATCTTCCTGATCTCGCTCGCGGGTCTTGTCTCATTCTTCAAGCTGGGCCGCGCGGAAGACCCTGCCTTCACCGTCAAGGTGATGACCATCATCACCGCCTGGCCCGGCGCCACCGCACAGGAAATGCAGGACCAGGTGGCCGAGAAGATCGAGAAGCGCCTGCAGGAGCTGCGCTGGTACGACCGCTCCGAGACCTACACCCGGCCCGGCCTGGCCTTCACGACCTTGACCCTGCTCGACAGCACGCCGCCTTCGCAGGTGCAGGAGCAGTTCTACCAGGCCCGCAAGAAGGTCGGCGACGAGGCGGGCAACCTTCCGTCCGGCGTGATCGGGCCGATGGTCAACGACGAATATGCGGACGTCACCTTCGCGCTGTACGCGCTCAAGGCCAAGGGCGAAGCGCAGCGCCTGCTGGTGCGCGACGCGGAGACGCTGCGCCAGCGCCTCCTGCATGTGCCGGGCGTGAAGAAGGTCAACATCGCCGGCGAGCAATCCGAACGCATCTTTGTCGAGTTCTCGCACGAGCGCCTGGCAACCTTGGGTATCGGTCCGCAGGATGTGTTCGGCGCGCTCAATGGCCAGAATGCCCTGACGCCGGCGGGCTCCGTCGAAACCAAGGGGCCCCAGGTGTTCATCCGCCTGGATGGGTCTTTCGACGAGCTGCAGAAGATCCGCGACACGCCAGTCGTGGCACAGGGCCGCACCCTGAAGCTGTCGGACATCGTCACCGTCAAGCGCGGCTATGAAGACCCGGCGACCTTCATGATCCGCAACGGCGGCGAGCCTGCCCTTCTGCTGGGCGTTGTCATGCGCGAAGGCTGGAACGGGCTCGACCTGGGCAAGGCGCTGGATCACGAGGTCGGTGCCATCAACGCCGAGCAGCCGCTGGGCATGAGCCTGAGCAAGGTCACGGACCAGGCCGTCAACATCAGCGCCTCGGTTGATGAGTTCATGGTCAAGTTCTTTGCCGCGCTGCTGGTGGTGATGCTGGTGAGCTTCCTGAGCATGGGCTGGCGCGCGGGCCTGGTGGTGGCCGCGGCCGTGCCGCTGACATTGGCGATCGTCTTCGTGGTGATGGCCGCTACCGCCAAGAACTTCGACCGCATCACGCTGGGGTCGCTGATCCTGGCGCTGGGCCTGCTGGTGGACGACGCGATCATCGCCATCGAGATGATGGTGGTGAAGATGGAGGAGGGCTACAGCCGCGTCGCCGCGTCCGCCTATGCCTGGAGCCATACCGCGGCGCCGATGCTCTCGGGCACGCTGGTCACGGCCGTCGGCTTCATGCCCAACGGCTTCGCGCCATCGACCGCGGGCGAATACACCAGCAACATGTTCTGGATCGTCGGCATCGCGCTGATCGCGTCCTGGGTCGTCGCCGTGGTTTTCACGCCCTACCTGGGTGTCAAGCTGCTGCCCGATTTCAAGAAGGTCGAGGGCGGCCATGCCGCCATCTACGACACGCCGCGCTACAACCGCCTGCGCGCGGTGCTCGGGCGCGTCATTGCGCGCAAGTGGCTGGTCGCCGGCGCGGTGGTGGGCCTCTTCGTCGCGGCCATCCTCGGCATGGGACTGGTCAAGAAGCAGTTCTTCCCCATCTCCGACCGGCCCGAGGTCCTGGTCGAGGTGCAAATGCCCTATGGCACGTCGATCACGCAGACCAGCGACGCCGCGGCGAGGGTGGAGGCATGGCTGGCCAGGCAGAAAGAAGCGCAAATCGTCACGGCCTACATCGGGCAGGGCGCGCCGCGCTTCTACTTCGCGATGGGTCCGGAGCTGCCCGATCCGTCCTTCGCCAAGATCGTGGTGCGCACGGGCAGCCAGGAAGAGCGCGACGCGCTGAAGCACCGGCTTCGCCAGGCGATCGCCGATGGCCTGGCCCCCGAGGCGCGCCTGCGTGTCACCCAGCTCGTGTTCGGGCCCTATTCGCCGTTCCCTGTCGCCTATCGGGTCTCGGGGCCGGACCCGGACAAGCTGCGCCAGATCGCGGCCGAAGTGCAGCAGGTCATGGATGCAAGTCCGACGATGCGCACGGTCAATACCGACTGGGGCACGCGCACGCCCACGCTGCACTTCACCTTGCACCAGGACCGGCTGCAGGCCGTGGGGCTGAGTTCCAGCGCGGTGGCGCAGCAGCTGCAGTTCTTCCTGAGCGGCGTGCCTGTCACCGCGGTGCGCGAGGACATCCGCACGGTGCAGGTCGTGGCCCGCTCGGCCGGCGCCACCCGGCTCGATCCGGCGAGGATCGCGGACTTCACACTGTCCGGCGCCAACGGGCAACGCATTCCGCTGTCGCAAGTGGGCGAGGTCGACGTGCGCATGGAAGAGCCGGTCATGCGACGGCGCGACCGCATGCCCACGATCACCGTCCATGGCGACATCGCCGATGGCTTGCAGCCGCCGGACGTGTCGACGGCCATCACCAGGCAACTGCAGCCCATCATGGACAAGCTGCCGGCGGGCTACCGCATCGAGGAGGCCGGCTCCATCGAGGAGTCGGGCAAGGCGACCAAGGCCATGCTGCCGCTCTTCCCCATCATGCTGGCGGTCACTCTGCTCATCATCATCCTGCAGGTGCGCTCCCTCTCCGCGATGGTCATGGTCTTCCTGACCAGCCCGCTGGGTCTGATCGGCGTGGTTCCCACCCTGATTCTTTTCCGGGAGCCATTCGGCATCAATGCGCTGGTCGGCCTCATTGCGCTGTCGGGCATCCTGATGCGCAACACGCTGATCCTGATCGGGCAGATCCACCACAACCAGGAGGAGGGACTGGACCCCTTCCGTTCGGTCGTCGAAGCCACCGTGCAGCGTGCACGGCCGGTGATCCTGACGGCGCTCGCCGCGATCCTGGCCTTCATCCCCCTGACCCACTCGGTGTTCTGGGGAGCGCTCGCCTACACGCTGATCGGCGGCACCTTGGCGGGAACGGTGTTGACGCTGGTGTTCCTGCCGGCCATGTATTCCATCTGGTTCAGGATCAGACCCGGCCACGGCAGCCGGCCTGCGCACTGATCCGCTCTTCATCCCATTCACCTGTATCGAGGAACTGCAATGTCGAATTCAACAGTGGTCGTGGTCACCGGCGTGTCGTCGGGCATCGGACGCGCCGCCGCACAGAAGTTTGCCGAGCGGGGTTGCCAGGTATTCGGTACCGTGCGCAACCTCGCGAAAGCGCCCGCATTGCCCGGCGTCGAGCTTGTCGAGATGGATGTGCGCGACGAAGCTTCTGTCCAGGGTGCGGTCCGATCCATCATCGACCGGATCGCGCGCATCGACGTGCTCGTCAACAGCGCGGGAACGACGATGATCGGCGCGGTGGAGGAGACCGCGACGGCCGAGGCCGCAGCGCTGCTCGATACCAATGTGCTCGGCATCCTGCGCACGGCCCAGGCCGTGCTCCCGCACATGCGGGCACAGCATCGCGGAAGGATCGTCAACATCAGTTCGGTGCTCGGCTTTCTTCCAGCTCCGTACATGGGGCTCTACTCGGCGTCCAAGCATGCCGTGGAGGGGCTGTCCGAAACGCTGGACCATGAGGTTCGCCAGTTCGGCGTGCGCGTCACGCTGGTCGAGCCGTCTTACACCAAGACCAACCTGGATATCAATTCGCCGCATGCAAAGTCAAAGATCGCGGCCTATGGCCGCGAACGCGACCTCGTAGCGCGCTCCATCGCCAGCAGCGTCAACGGTGCACCCGAACCCGATGGCGTGGCAAACACGATCGTCGAAGCGGCGCTTGGCGCGTGGCGCATGCGCTGGACTCCACCGGGCCAGGCATCCGTGCTGAGCAAATTGCGCCGCTTCATGCCGGCTGGTCCTGTCGATGCGAGCTTGAGAAAGAAACTCGGACTCGCCTGAAGCATCGACGAGGCGGATCGGCCAACGGCCGATCCCACGCAAAGTCTTGCAAGAAAGGAGATGCTTTGGATAGCTTGGATCTTTTGCGAACCTTCAGCGAGGTTGCAGTTTCAGGCAGCTTCTCGCGCGCCGCCGAGCATCTGGAGATGTCGAGAGGAACCGTGAGCAAATACATCGCGACACTCGAGGGGCGTTTCGGTGTCCGGCTGCTGAACAGGAACAGCCACGCTGTCAGTCTTACAGATGCCGGCGTGTTGCTGCTCGAAAGAAGCAAGCCCATGTTGGAGCTGGCCGACATAACGCGCGCGGAACTCCAGGAACGAGCGCTGACGCCCAGCGGGCGCCTGCGTATCTCCGCACCGCATGGTATCGATCAGACGGAGCTTCCGGCGCTGGTCAATACTTTCCTGGGCCACTATCCGGAGGTCAGCGTAAGCCTTGTTCTGACCAATCGCCAGGTCGATCTGGCGGCGGAAGGGATCGACATAGCCTTGCGTTTCGGGCCGACTGCGAACGAGAACCTCATCGTCCGCAAGTTGCTTCTGATGGATTTGGCGGTGTGCGCGTCTCCGATGTACTGGAAAAACCGGGGAATTCCAATGCACCCCGGCGATCTTGCGAATCACGATGCGCTGGTAAGCATCCATCTGAACCCCCTATCGAAGTGGCGATTTCAAGTGGACGGAGAACCATTGGAGGTTGCGGTGCGCGGCCGACTGGACGCGACGGAAGCCGGGCCGTTGATTCAGGCCGCGTTGCGGGGCGCGGGCGTCCTGTACCTGCCGTCGGTGATGCTGAGGCCGTACATCGAGAGCGGTCGCCTCGTCCCGGCATTGACGGAGTTCGTTCGCAGCGACATGTGGCTCTCGGCGGTCTATCTGCAGCGGCGACACAGTACCGCGGTCCAGCGCGCCTTTCTGAGCTTTCTCGAGGACCGGATCAATCCTCTGCGGTCTCCGCACAGAGCTTGAGCCAAGACGAGGGAGCGAAGTTTCCGCCTTGAAGACACGACGTTGCTGCATGCGCGTATCAAGATGGCGGGAAGGCGCCAGAAAATCGCATACGCGGCAACAAATTTCAGAGCAATGAAAGTTTGAGCCGAGCAAGGATCGACACTCAACTCTCAAGGACCGATATGAAGAAAATTCAAATTGTTCAAGGCGCCATTCTTGCGCTTATTTTCGCTTCAGCCGCCCAGGCGGAAACCTATGACGGCGTGCTTCAAAGTTCCAGCGTTCGCTCCCGGGCAGACGTCGACGCAGAGGCCGCAACCGTCGCGCAGAAGGAAGATCTTTACAGGGAATCGGCATCGAGCGGAGTCATCGCACCGCTCGGGTCTTCGAAGTCCCGGGATGTCGTCAATGCCGAAGCAGTCAAGGAGGCCCATTCCGCCAACCAGAATCTCACCGGCAAGGCCTACTACAGGGACGCCATTCCCTCCCAGTACCAGAGTCGGCCGCAGCTGGTGAACGCGGCGAAGTAGGAGTGTGGTCAGTGGATTCCGTTGTCCTGAAACGTCATGCCGCGTGTGGCTCCCGCTGCAGCGGCAGCCACAGCACGAACCGCGTTCCCGTCGGCTTCGATTCCCAACGGACCACGGCCTTGATCGCCTGCGCCCGCCGCCGCTGGTTCTGCAGGCCCCGTCCGGATGCGGACGGATTGGCCATCACCTTCTGGACGTCGAAGCCCTGACCGTTGTCCTCGATCGTCACCTGCACACCCGCGCCCTCCAGCGAGGTGCCAACGCGTATTTCCGTAGCGCGCGTGTGCCGCAGGATGTTCGAGATGCTTTCCTGCACGATGCGCAGGATGTGCAGCGCGCTCGAGGGATCGAGCCAGCCCAGGGCCGGCAACTCCTGCACTTCCCATCGCAGCGAAACACCGGTGCCTTCGAGCCGCGGCTCCAGCCGGTAGCGCAGCGTGGCCAGCAGCAGCAGCAGGTCGGCCTCGACCGGCTCCAGGGAGTCGAGCGCGAGCCTCAGGTCGTCCAGGCAGCTTTTGAGGATCTGCGAGACCTTGTCGTCGCTCATGCCGCCGCTCTCGACCGAGCGGATCGCGCTGATCAGCGAAGAGCCGAGCCCGTCGTGCATGTCCTGCATCAGGCGCTGGCGCTCATCGCTGATGGTCTGCAGGCGCTCGACCTCGCGCAGCCGCTGGTGGCTCAGCTCGAGTTCGGCCTCGCGCTTCTGCAGGCGCTGCGCAAGGCTCGCGTTGAGCTGCTCGACTTCGCCGATGGCATGCATGTAGCGGCGGTACATCAGCACGCCGAATACGCTGAAGGTGACGGCGTTGGTGTACGCCCCCATGTACCAGCCTTCGGGGCTGATGAAGTTGTTCTGCAGCAGCCAGTCGGTCAGGCCCAGCAGCACGCAGATGCCGATCCCTACCGCCACCAGCCGGCCTTCGTTGGAGCGGCGCCATGCGCTGACGCCGCCCACAAGGCAGACCGCCGCGCCCAGCAGTGCCGCGACCGCGTAGATCAGCGGCGTCACGCGGGGAGTGTTCTGCACGATGGACAGGCCGGGCATCGTGGCGATGCCGATGGCGGTGGTTGTCACGACCACGCCGCAGGTCAGCCCCTTGAGCTGCCGGCCGTGCAATTGGCGCAGGAAGAAGTGCACGATCATCACCAGCCAGAAAAGCGAGTTGACGGTCAGCCAGGCGAACCAGTCGTTCGCGATCGGCAGGCTTACGTAGAAATGCAGCCCCCGCATGAAAGAGGTGGCCGAGAGGTTGAAGAACAGCAGGTAGCCCGTTTCGTCGCGGCGCCTGAACCACACGAACAGTGCGAACACGCCCACGGCCATGAAGGCCGCACTGAGCAGTGCCGGCAGCTCCTGCTGCAGCCACTGGCGCATGCCGTAGCGGCCTCTCAGCGCGTCGATGGGGCCGATCCACAGCGACGACAGCGCCACCTGGGCGCCCCGGGTGTGCTCCAGGCGCAGGAGGATCTCGCTGGGCGGCTTGCTGCCGGCGCCGTCGTCCAGCTGGACCCACAGCGGTGTGCGGGTGCTGTTCCATAGCGGACCCGACTGCTGCGCCCGGTGGACCAGATGGCCATCGGCGTAGACCGCGATGGTGCCGTCGGTCTTGATCCGGATGCCATACAGCGCAAGCGGCCCGGGGTTGGGCGGCAGGCCGCGCACGGACAGCCTGATCCAGGTCGTTCGCGTCGTCCTTGTGGAAGTGGCCTCTGCCTGTCGCAGCAGCGCGATGGGGAGGGCGAGGGGCAGTTCGACCTGCTTCCAGGTGTTCGGCAGGGCGCTGCTGTCCTGAAGAGGCGCTGGATTGCTGAAGCCAGGCGCGTCGTCGACCTGCCAGTCGGCCCGCGTGAGGTGCAACAGCGCATCGGACTGCTGCGAGCCGACCGTTCCGGCCAGCAAGACACCAATGACGCCCAGCAATGCCATCGAAACGACGAGCACCACGTTGGCGAAGAAGGGCGCGGGACGGTAGGTCAAGGGGAGTTCGGATGGGCAGCGTTCAGAACCGACGCGAACGAGATGTAACCTATTTTCTCATTTTGTAATGCAACTTCGAGGCGTGCGCCGTCGTGCATTCACGACAAGGTGATTCAGGAGTAACTATATGTATGGTTAAATCCCCGCAACTATCGCGAAGAAGACGAGGGATTGCATGAAGCTGCTGCTGAGCATTGTGTTCGCCGCCGTGAGCCTGGCCGGTTGCGCCAGCGCACCGCCCACACCCACCGAACCCGGAACGGGCACAGGCACTTCCTATGTGCCCATGGTCGCCATGGAGGGCGTGGACAAGGCGCGCTACGACAACGACGTGGCGGCATGCCGCACGGCATCGACCCGCATCACGGCCCGCAGCGAAACCGGCGACGCCATGTGGGGTGCGCTGGGCGTCGGGCTGATCACGGTGTACGGGCAGGGCATCGTCGCCGCAGCCTCCTACACCGGCATCACCGCCGCCGTCATCGACTGGAACGGTCGCCCCGATGCAGAACTGATCGCCGAGCACCAGCAGGTCGCCATCGTGCATTGCATGGCCAAGCGCGGCTATCGCAACCTCGACCCCAACGTGCGCGAATCGTTCTACGGCAACACCTTTACCCCGGGCGTCATTGCGAAGCCCCGCCGTACCGGCGTCGACACCTATAACGTCGAGACGCTCGCCAAGGCCGGCCGCTGCAACCTGCAGCCGCGCGCGGAGCTCACGGCCAAGGGCCCCGGCTACGAGAACTACAACGTGCCCTGCGACAACGGCGGAACCTGGGCCGTGCGTTGCGAGTTCGGCCAGTGCCGCGTGCTGGCGCAGGCACCCACCCGCCGCTCCTGAGCTTCGACGGCCCCGCGCCGGGCCGGCAAGCTCACTTGACGATCATTCCCTTGAGCGCCGGGTCCGGCGGCGGCGGCTTGAGCTTCATCTGCCGCATCGTCTTCACCAGCAGCTGCGCGATCATCACGTTGCGATGCCGCTTGCTGTTGGCGGGCACCACGTACCAAGGCGCGTGATCGGTCGATGTGGCGCCCAGCGCGGTCTCGTAGGCCTGCTGGTAGGCGCTCCACTTGGTGCGCACCGCGAGGTCGTCCATGCTGAACTTCCATTGCTTGCCGAGCGTATCGATCCGGGCCTGCAGGCGCTCCCGTTGCTCGTCCTTGTCGATGTGCAGCATGCACTTGACAATCACCGTGCCGGTTTCGGTGAGCAGCCGCTCGAAGTCGTTGATCTGAGCGTAGCGGCGTTTCGCCTCGGCCTTGTCGATCCAGCCCTCGACCACGGGCACCAGCACGTCTTCGTAGTGGCTGCGGTTCCACACCATGATCTCGCCGATGCGCGGCACGGCGGCATGGCAGCGCCAGAGGTAGTCGTGTGCGCGTTCCTCGTCGTTCGGTGCCTTGAAGGCCGTCACGCGCACGCCCAGCGGCGAGGTGCGCGAGAACACCCAGCGCACGGTGCCGTCCTTGCCGCTGGTGTCCATGCCCTGCAGCACCAGCAGCAGCTTGCGCCGCCCCTCGGCGTGCAGCACGTCCTGCAACTCGTCGAGCTCGACGGCCAGTGCGTCGAGTTCCGCGCGCTGCAAGGCCTCGTCCCCATGGCAGAACGACGTGTCGTCGGGGTCGATGTGCGAGAGCCTGAACTTGCCGCCGGCGCGGTATTTCTTGAAGCTGGCCATGAAGCGGGACTCCGTGAAGAAAAAGAGCCGACAGCGTACGCGATCGATCAGCGCTCGTCGTCTTCGGGGGGCAGGGAGGCGCTCCAGCGATCGTCCCATTCGGCATGCTGGCGCGCGGCGCCGTCGAGTTCGCGCCGGTCGCGCTTGGTGGGGCGGCCCTGTTCGATGGCCAGGGCCGGCTCGGTGCCCGCGCGGCGCTGCTCCCGGAAGGCGGCCTGCGCCGCAAGGCTCTCGGCGGTTTCCTCGTAGAGCTGCTGCGCCACCGGCGCCGGCCCGCGCTGGCCACTGAGGCCGCGCACCGTCACGGTCCGCGTCAGCGGGCCCATGCGCATGGCCACGGTGTCGCCGGGCTTGACTTCGCGCGAGGCCTTGGCGACGTCGCCGTTCACCTGCACGCGGTTCTTGCCGATTTCCTCCGCGGCCAGCGAGCGCGTCTTGAAGAAGCGGGCGGCCCAGAGCCATTTGTCGATGCGCAGACGGTCCATGGATGTCGAAGAGTGGGTGTCAGGAATTGTGCCCCGACAGCGGCAGATGCACGACCGCGTCCAGCCCGATCACCTGTTCGGCCCCGCTCTGCGCGTCCGGCTCGCTGCGGTTGTCGAGGCTGATGCGTCCGCCGAGCGCCAGCACGATCTCGCGGCAGATCGCCAGGCCCAGCCCCGAGCCGCTCGACGCGCTGCCGGCGGAGAAGGGCGCGAACAGGCGCTGCCGCAGCTCGGACGAGATGCCGGGGCCGCAATCGCGCACGGTGAGCACCGCGTCCTCGCCCTCGGCGCGCACCGAGACCGACAGTGCAGCGCCCACGGGGCTCTGCCTGATCGCGTTGTGCAGCAGGTTGCGCGTGAGTTCCTGCAGCATCCAGTGGTGGGCGCGCACCGGCACTGGCTCGTCGATGGCGAGCTCGAAGTCGAGCGCCTTGTCGGCCACCAGCGGCGACAGGTCGAGCGCGATCTGCCGCGCCACCTCGCCGAAGTCGAGCGTCACCGATTCCGGCTGCTGGCGCAGCTGCTCCACCTTGGCAAGCGACAGCATCTGGTTGGCAAGCGTGGTCGCACGCTCCACCGTGTGGCTGATCTCGCCGAACGCCTGCTCGGGAGCGACGTCGCCGCGCCGCGCCGACTGCACCTGGGCCTTCAGCACGGCCAGCGGCGTGCGCAGCTGGTGGGCGCTGTCGCGCACGAAGCGCTTCTGGTGGTCGAGCAGCCGCTGCAGCCGGCCCATCACTTGCGTGGTGGCGTCGATCAGCGGGCGCAGCTCGCGCGGGGCATCGGGCGCGTCGATGGGCGAGAGGTCGTCGGCCGGGCGCTTCTCGATGGCTTCGCCCAGCTCGCGCACCGGCCGCGTGGCGCGCTGCACGACGAACACCGTGACCAGCGCGATCACGCCCATCAGCAGCAGCTGGCGCCACAGCATGTCGAGCAGCAGCTTGCGCACCAGGGTTTCGCGCAGCTCCAGCGTCTCGGCCACCTGCACCACGGCCATGCCGCGGCCGGTGGCGCTCGCCACCGGCTGCAGCAGCACGGCGACCCGCACCGGCTGGTTGCGGAATTGCGCGTCGTAGAAGTCGACCAGCGCCGCATACGCGCCGCGGTCCGGAATGCGGCCGCGCCAGAAGGGCAGTTCCGCAAAGCCCGAGATCAGCTTGCCGTCGAGCGCCGAGACTCGGTAGAACAGCCGGCTGCGGTTGTCGGCCTCGAAGGCCTCCAGTGCGGAGTAGGGCACGATGGCCCGCAGCCGCGCCATGTCTTCGTAGCCCTCCACGTCGAGCTGTTCGCCGATGGTCTTGGCGGACGCGAGCAATGTGCGGTCGTAGGCCGTGGTGGCGGCCGCGAGGCTCTGGCGGTACAGGCTCACGCTGTTGATCACGATGAACACCGCAATCGGCGCGAGGATGCCGAGCAGCAGCCGCGCGCGAAGCGAGGAAACGCGGGTCATGTTTCCGGGCGCAGCAGGTAGCCCAGCCCGCGCATGGTCATCAGCACGGCGCCGGTGCCCACGAGCTTCTTGCGCAGGCGGTACACCACCACCTCGATGGCTTCGTACTGCACGTCGGCCTCGCCCGGAAACACCAGCTCGAACAGGCGCTCCTTGGTCACGGCGTGGCCCGGCTTCATCATCAGCGCCTTCAGCAGCGCCAGCTCGCGCGGTGTGAGTTCGAGCAGCTCGGCGCGGTTGTAGATGGCGCCGTTGTCGGGCTCGAAGCGCAGCCCGCCGATCTCCTGCGGGTTGAGTCCGGCGTCCTGCCCCGCGACGCCGTGGCTGCGCCGGCGCAGCGCGCGGATGCGGGCTTCCAGCTCGTCGAGGTCGAAGGGCTTGGGCAGGTAGTCGTCGGCGCCGGCGTTGAGGCCGACGATGCGGTCGCCGACCGTGCCGCGCGCGGTCAGCAGCAGCACCGGCGTGCGCAAGCCTTCGGCGCGGGCCTGGGCCAGCACCTGCAGGCCGTCGAGGTTGGGCAGGCTCAGGTCGAGGGCGACCACGTCGGGCTCGATGGCGCGCCACTGGGCGACGGCCTCTGCCCCGTCGCCGCAGACGCGCACATCGATCCGGCGGCGCCCGAGGGTGCGCTGCAGGGTGATTTGCATCGAGGGATCGTCTTCGACCAGCAGCAGCTTCATACGGTGGCGGCAGGGATGGGTACTTTGGTGTTTTCCCCAGTCTGGCGGACAGCCAACTGACAGCGGGGCGGCGCATGATAGCGCTCAGCTAAAAGTCAGCTTCCTTTCAAGTTCCTTCCAATTCCAGGAGACACGCATGCGTCGCGACACCTTTCTGAAGTCATTGGCCGCGCTGGCCGCCACCGGTGCCCTGCCACTGTCGGCCCTGGCGGCCGCCAACGTCAAGATGATGATTCCCGCCAACCCCGGCGGCGGCTGGGACACCACCGGCCGCGCACTGGGCAAGGCCATGACCGAAGCCAAGGTGGCCGACACCGTCACCTACGACAACAAGGGCGGCGCCGCCGGCGCGCTGGGCCTGGCCCAGTTCGTGAACGGCTCCAAGGGCGATGCGAACGCGCTGATGGTCATGGGCTCGGTCATGCTGGGCGGCATCATCACCGGCAAGCCGCCGGTCAACCTGTCGCAGGCCACGCCCATCGCCCGCCTGACGACCGAGTACAACGTGTTCGTGCTGCCGGCCAACTCGCCGCTCAAGAGCATGAAGGACGTGGTCGACCAGCTCAAGAAGGACCCGGGCAGCGTCAAGTGGGGCGGCGGTTCGCGCGGCTCCACCGAGCACATCGCCGCGGCCATGATCGCGCAGAAGGTGGGCGCCGATCCGTCCAAGATCAACTACGTCGCCTTCCGTGGCGGCGGTGAAGCCACCGCCGCTGTCCTGGGCGGCAACGTCACCGTCGGCGGCAGCGGCTACAGCGAATTCGCCGAATACATCGCCGCCGGCAAGATGAAGGCCATTGCCGTCACCTCCGCGCAGCGCCTGCCGGGCATCAATGTGCCCACGCTGAAGGAGCAGGGCATCGACGTCGAGATCGGCAACTGGCGCGGCGTGTACGGCGCGCCCGGCATCTCGGCCGAGCAGCGCAAGGCGCTGACCGACATGGTGCTGGCCGCGATGAAGAGCCCGTCGTGGGCCGAGTCGCTCAAGAAGAACGACTGGACGCCGGCGGTGCTCTCGGGCGACGCCTTCACCAAGTTCGTCGATGACGACTTCGCGAGCCTCCGGGCCATCATGGCGAAGTCCGGCATGGTCTGAACAAGGTTCACCCCCAGGCTGCGCGCACTTCGTGTCGCGCGCGCCTTCCCCCTGCCGGGGGCAACACCTGAGGCCCGGCAAAGCCGGTTCCTCGGTGTTCCCCGAAGGGGCTCTCTTCCCCCCGACTGCGGGAGCAAAAAATGACAACTCCAGACTCCTCGGCCTCGCCGCAACCCTCGGCCACGTGGCCACAAACCCTGGTCGGCGCCGGCGTGCTGCTGACCGGCCTCGCGCTGGCCTTCGGCGCGATCGGCATTTCTTCCGAAGCCGGCTATGGCGGCGTCGGCCCCAACTTCCTGCCCTGGCTCGTGTCCGTGGTGCTCGTGCTGTGCGGCGCCTGGATCCTGTGGGAGGCGCGCACCGGCGGCTTCCGCGAGCTCGACGCGCCTACTGGCGCCGAGCATGCCTACTGGCCCGGTTTCGTCTGGGTGTCGGCGGGGCTGCTGCTCAACGCAGCACTCATCACCACGCTCGGCTTCATCTTGAGCTGCACGATGTGCTACGTGCTCGCGGTGCAGGGCCTGCGCCGCGCGAGCGGGCAGGGCGGCGTCAACTCGCCGCGCACCTGGCTCGTCGACTTCGTCACCGGCGCGCTGATCTCGGCCCCGGTGTTCTGGATGTTCACGCAATTCCTGGCCATCAACCTGCCTGGCCTCACCAACACCGGGTGGATCTGACATGGATATCTTCAACGCACTCATGGCGGGCTTCGCCGCCGCCATCACCCCCGTCAACCTGCTGTGGTGCCTGGTCGGCTGCGCCCTGGGCACGGCCGTGGGCGTGCTGCCCGGCATCGGCCCGGCCGTGGCGGTGGCCATGCTGCTGCCCATCACCGGCAAGGTCGACATCACGGCCTCGATGATCTTCTTCTCGGGCATCTACTACGGCGCCATGTACGGCGGCTCGACCACCTCCATCCTGCTGAACACGCCTGGCGAAACCGCCAGCATGGTGACGGCGATGGAGGGCAACAAGATGGCCAAGAGCGGCCGCGCGGGCGCAGCGCTTGCCACGGCCGCCATCGGCTCGTTCGTGGCCGGCACCATCGCCACCGTCATCGTCACGCTGTTCGCGCCCTTCGTGGCCGACTTCGCGGTCAAGCTCGGGCCGCCCGAGTATTTCATGTTGATGCTGCTGGCCTTCACCACGGTAAGCGCGGTGCTCGGCAAGAGCACGCTGCGCGGCATGACGGCGCTGTTCGTCGGCCTCGCCGCGGGTTGCGTCGGCCTTGACCAGATCTCGGGCCAGGGCCGCTATACCGGTGGCGTGCCCGAACTGCTCGACGGCATCGAGATCGTGCTGGTGGCCGTGGGCCTGTTCGCCGTGGCCGAGGTGCTGTACGCCGTGCTGTACGAAGGCCGCGTGGTCGAAGGCCAGAACAAGCTCAGCCGCGTGCACATGAGCAAGCGCGACTGGAAGCGCTCCATTCCCGCCTGGCTGCGCGGCACCGCCATCGGCACGCCGTTCGGCTGCATCCCGGCCGGCGGCACGGAGATCCCGACTTTCCTGAGCTATGCGACCGAGAAGAAGCTCGCCAAGGACAAGGACGCCAAGGCCGAGTTCGGCACCACCGGCGCCATCGAAGGCGTGGCCGGCCCCGAGGCCGCCAACAACGCCACGGTGACGGCCGCGCTGATCCCGCTGCTCACGCTGGGCATTCCGACCTCGAACACCACCGCCATCCTGCTGGGTGCGTTCCAGAACTACGGCATCCAGCCGGGGCCGCAGCTGTTCACCACCTCCGCTGCGCTGGTGTGGGCGCTGATCGCATCGCTGTACATCGGCAACGTGATGCTGCTGGTGCTGAACCTGCCGATGGTCGGCCTGTGGGTCAAGCTGCTGAAGATTCCGAAGCCGCAGCTCTACGCCGGCATCCTGATCTTCGCGACGGTGGGTGCCTACGGCATGCGCCAGAGCGCGTTCGACCTGTTCCTGCTGTATGCCATCGGCCTGCTGGGCGTGGTGATGCGCCGCTTCGACTTCCCGACCGCGCCCGTGGTGGTCGGCATGATCCTGGGCCCGCTGGCCGAAGCGCAGCTGCGCAACGCCATGTCGATCGGCGAGGGGAGTGCGTCGGTGTTCTTCCAGCGCCCGATGTCGATCGCGCTGGTCGTCATCGTGGTGGCCGTGCTGGTGCTGCCGCGCCTTGCCAAGCGCATGAGCGAACGCAAGCTGAAGCGGCTGGCACAGCTGGACGCCTGACGCTCCTCGGGGCTCGCCCGAGCCCGGGCAAAAAAAAGCTGCGGCAATGCCGCAGCTTTTTTTGTTGCCGCAGTGAGGCTTATCGCCCCGCCGCAGGCGTCTCGACCAGGTCGTCGTCGATGTGCGGATCAGCCGGCTGCCCGCGCAGCTTGCGCACGGTGCGCCGGATCCAGTGCTCGATGTCGTCCACGTAGGTGAACACGGCCGGCACCACCAGCAGGCTCAGCACAGTCGAGGTGATCAGCCCGCCGATCACCGCCATCGCCATTGGCGAGCGGAAGCTGGAGTCCGCGGCGCCGAAGCCGACCGCGATCGGCAGCATGCCCGCGCCCATGGCGAGCGTGGTCATGATGATGGGCCGGGCGCGCTTGTGGCAGGCGTCGCGCAGCGCGTCCCAGCGGCTCATGCCGTGGTCGCGGCGCGCCACGATGGCGTACTCCACCAGCAGGATGGAGTTCTTGGTGGCAATGCCCATCAGCATGATGAGACCGATCAGCGAGGGCATCGACAGCGCCTTCTGCCCGATCAGCAGCCCCACGAACGCGCCGCCCAAGGCGAGCGGCAGCGCGCACAGGATCGTCACCGGATGCAGGAAGTCCTTGAACAGCAGCACCAGCACGATGTAGATGCACAGCACGCCGGTGAGCATCGCCAGGCCGAAGCTGGCGAACAGCTCGGTCATCACCTCGGCGTCGCCCACTTCGGTCACGCGCACACCGGCCGGCAGCTTCTGGATCGAGGGCAGCTTTTCCACCGCGGCCTTGGCGTCGCCCAGGCCCACGCCCGAAAGCTCGATCTCGAAGTTCACGTTGCGCGAGCGGTCGTAGCGGTCGATCACGGCCGGGCCGCCTTCCATGGTGAGCGAGGCCACCTGGTTCAGCATCACGGGCCCGCGCGCGCCGGGCACCGAGAGGCGTCCGAGCAGGTCGATGTCCTTGCGTGCCGAGTCTTCCAGCTTCACCACGATCGGCACCTGCCGCTGCGCGAGGTTGAGCTTGGCCAGCGCCTGGTCGTAATCGCCCAGGGTGGCCACGCGCAGCGTCTCGGCGATGGCCGAACTGGTCACGCCCAGGTCGGCGGCGCGCGCGAAGTCGGGGCGCACGGCGATCTCGGGGCGGATCAGGCTGGCGGTGGAGGTGATGTTGCCCAGGCCGGGAATGGTGCGCAGGTCTTTCTCGACTGCGCTGGCGGCGCTGGCCAGCGCCGCCGGGTCTTCGCCCGTGAGCGCCAGGATGTACTTCTCGCCCGAGCCGCCCAGGCCCACGGTGCTGCGCACGCCGGGCAGCGTTTCGAGCGCGGCGCGGATCCGGTTCTCGATCACCTGCTTGCGCGGGCGGTCGCCGCGCGGATCGAGCTTGATTGTGAGCGTGGCCTTGCGCGTTTCGGGCGTGCCGAAGTTCGCGAACGGGTCACCACCCGCGCTGCCGCCCGCCACAGTGGTGTAGACGCTCTTCACGTGGTCGATCTTCATCACGCGGTTGCGGGTTTCCTCGGCGGCGGCCGTGGTCTGCGCCAGCGTGGAGCCGGGCGCGAGCGAGAGATAGATCTGCGTCTGCGAGTTGTCGTCCGCCGGAATGAAGCCGGTCTTGAGCAGCGGGATCATCGCCAGCGAACCGAAGAAGAAGAGGGTGGCCAGCACCATCGTCTTGAAGCGGTTGTGCGTGCTCCATTCCACCGCGCGCATGTACCAGCGCAGCCAGCCCGGCTCCTTCTCAGCGCCGACGATCGGCTTCAGGATGTAGGCCGCCATCATGGGCGTGAGCACGCGCGCCACCACCAGTGACGCGAACACCGCCAGCGAGGCCGTCCAGCCGAACTGCTTGAAGAACTTGCCGGCCACGCCGCTCATGAAGGCCGTGGGCAGGAACACCGCGATCAGCGTGAAGGTGGTGGCGATCACGGCCAGGCCGATCTCGTCGGCCGCCTCCATGGCCGCCTGATAGGGTGTCTTGCCCATGCGCAGGTGGCGCACGATGTTCTCGACCTCCACGATGGCGTCGTCCACCAATATGCCGACCACCAGCGACAGCGCCAGCAGCGAGATCACGTTGACCGAGAAGCCCAGCAGGTACATGCCGATGAACGCCGGGATCACCGACATCGGCAGTGCGATGGCCGACACGAACGTGGCGCGCCAGTCGCGCAGGAACAGCCACACCACCACCACCGCCAGGATGGCCCCTTCGTAGAGCAGGTGCAGCGAGCCGTTGTATTCCTCGTCCACCGGATCGACGAAGTTGAATGCCTCGGTCAGCTCGATGTCGGACCGCTTCGCACGCAGGTCGGCCAGCGCCTTCTGCACGGCGTGGCCCACTTCCACCTCGCTGGCACCGCGGCTGCGGGCCACCTCGAAGCCCACCACGGGCTTGCCGTTGAGCAGCGCGGCCGCGCGCGGCTCGGCGATGGTGTCGCTGATGCGCGCCACCTGGTCGAGGCGGATGCGCCGTCCGTCGGTCAGCACGAGCTGCATGTCGGCCAGCTGGTCGGCCGACTGCACCGTGGCCATGGTGCGAACGGGCTGCTCGCTGCCACCCAGGTCGAAGCGGCCGCCCGCGCTCTCGGTCTGCACCTGGCGCAACTGGCGCGAGATGTCGGCCGCCGAGGCGCCCAGCGCCTGCAGCTTGCCCGGATCGAGGTCGACGTGCACCTGGCGCGCGACGCCGCCCACGCGGTTCACCGCACCTACGCCGGGCAGCGCGAGCAGCTTCTTGGTGATGTCGTTGTCGACGAACCAGCTCAGTGCCTCGTCGTCCATGGCCGAGGAGGCGATGGTGAAGGCCAGCACCGGCTGGGCCGCGAAGTCGAGCTTGGTGACGACCGGGTCGCGCACGTCGGCCGGCAGGTCGGCGCGCACGCGCTGCACCGCGGAGCGCACGTCGTCCACGGCTTCCTGTACCGGCTTCTCGAGGCGGAATTCGACGATCAGCGTGGCGGCGCCGTCCTGCACCTTGGTGGTGATGTGCTTCAGGCCCTGCACCGTGGCGATGGAGTTCTCGAGCTTGCGCGCGACGTCGGTCTCCAGCTGCGAAGGCGCGGCGCCGGGCAGCGACGCCGAGACCGTCACGGTCGGCAAGTCGATGTCCGGAAAGTTCTGCACCTTCATCGCGTTGAACGACAGCAGCCCCCCGAAGGTGAGCAGCACGAACAGCATCACCGCCGGAATCGGGTTGCGTATGGACCAGGCGGAAACGTTCATGGGCGTGTCCTTTGAATTGCTTACTTGGCCGCGGCGGCGGAGGCCGCCGACCTGGCCGGCTGCGCGGAGGGCGCGGGCGCATCCACCACGCGCACCAGGTCGCCGTCGTTGAGGAAGCCCGCACCCTGCACCACCACCTGGGCGCCGTCGGGCAGCGCGCTGGTGATTTCGATGCGGTCGTTCAGGCGCCGGCCGATCTGCACCTTCATCTGCGCCACCTTGTTGTCAGGCTTGAGCAGGAAGACGTTGTTGAAGCCGTCGCGCGGCACGATGGCGCTCTGCGGCACCGTCGGCGCCGAGCTGCGGCCCAGCTCGAAGTCGCCGCGCGCGAACATGCCCGCCTTGATGCCGGTGTTCTGCTGCACGTTGGGAAGGTCGACGTACACCAGCGCCGCGCGCGTCTGCGGATC
Source organism: Variovorax sp. 10L421 (assembly GCF_056395365.1). Lineage (NCBI taxonomy): Bacteria > Pseudomonadati > Pseudomonadota > Betaproteobacteria > Burkholderiales > Comamonadaceae > Variovorax > Variovorax sp. 10L421. The sequence continues at coordinate 172,989 of NZ_JBFTJJ010000002.1, read as the reverse complement.
GACCGTGGGCGCAATGCTGCGCACCTTGCCGCGCACCTGCGCGCCGCTGGCGCTGACCACGAAGGCGGTGGTGCCGACCGAGATGCGGCTCAGCTCCGCCGAGGTGACCTCGGCGCGCCATTCGAGCCGGCCCTGGCGGATCAGGCGGAACAGCTCGGTGCCGGCCGCGACCACGCTGCCGACGGTGGCGGTGCGCGCCGAGATCACGCCGTCGTCGGGTGCCAGCACCTGTGTGTTGCGCCCGCGCACCTGCTGCGCGGCCAGCACCGCCTCGGCCGCCTCCACGCGCGCCTTGGCGGTCTGCTCGGTCGTCTGGTACTGGTTGATCTGCTGCTGGCTCAGCGCGCCGGTGGCCTGCAGCGTGCGGGCGCGCGCGGCATTGCCGGCGGCGTCGGCCGCGGTGGCGCGGGCTTCGGCCAGCGAGGCGCGCGACTGCGCGATGTCGGCCTGCACCGTCTCGGGCGAGAACACGGCCAGCACCTGGCCCTTCTTGACGACGTCGCCCACGTTCACGCGCACCTCGGCCAGCTTCAGGCCGTTGGACTCGGAGCCGACCACCGCCTCCTGCCAGGCGGCCACGTTGCCGTTGGCTGCGAGCGTGAGCATCAGCTCGGTGGCCTCCGGCCTGGCGACGGTGACGGTCAGCGCGGGCCTGGGCGCGGAGCCGCCGTCCTTTGCCTTGGCGGCGGACTCGGCCGCCTTGTCCGAGGGCTTGCCGCGCGCCACGAAGAAGATCGCCGCGATGACGACGACCAGCGCGAGCAGCGCGATGACGAGAGTGGAACGCTTCATTGTTTTCATGGCGACGTCGCGACCTGGGTGGCCGGGGTGGTGGTCATTGAGGACGATTCGGAAGAGGGCGCGGAGCGGCTCCAGCCGCCACCCATCGAGCGGTACAGCGCAACCCATGCCTCGGTGCGCTCGCGCTGCAGCGAGACGCGCGCCGTCTGCGCGGAGAACAGCGTGCGGCGCGAATCCTCCAGCTCGAACAGGCTCGCGAGGCCGCTGCTATAGCGGGCCTGCGTGGCGTCGAAGGAGGCCTGGTAGTTCTTCACCGCGGCGTCGGCGTCGGTGGTGCGGGCGTCGGTGGCGTCGAGGTTGACCAGCGCCTCCTCGACCTCGCGCACGGCCTGCCGCACGTTGGCGCGGTAGAGCGACACAGCCTCGGCGTAGCGCGCCTTGGCGGCGTCGGTGTTGGCCCTGCGCGCGCCGCCGTCGAGCAGCGGAACGGTCAGCGACAGCGGGCCCACGGTCCAGGTCTCGAGCGATTGGTGCACGCCGCCGACGCGATATTGCGTGCGTCCGATCGAACCCGACAGCGTGAGCTTCGGGTAGCGCTCGGCTTCGGCCGAGCCTACGTCGGCGCTGGCCGAGGCTACGCCGAGCTCGGCCGCGTACACGTCGGGCCGCTGCGAGATCGCCTCGGCCGGCACGCTGGCGATGCTGCCCACGGCTGGCAGTGCACGCTGTGCTGGCGCGGCGGCGAGCTTCTGTTCGAGCGTGGTTTCGTCGATGCCGCTGAGCGCGACCAGCGCCTTGCGCTGCACCGCGCACTGGGCGCGCTGCTGGGTGAGACGGCCCGAGGCGTCGGAGGCGCTGGCGCGGGCCAGTGCGGCATCGGCCGGTGCGGTGAAGCCGGCCTTCGCGGAGAGGTCGTTGAGCCGCGCCGTCTCCGAGCGCGAACGCGCGTCCGATTCGGATACCCGCAGCTGCTGCTGGCAGGCACGCTCGGCGAAATAGGCGTTGGCCGTCTCGGCCGCCACTGCCACGCGCGCGTCGTRCCACTTGGCGTTGGCGCTGTTCTGCTTGGCCTCGGCGGCGTCGCGGTCGGCGCGCAGGCGGCCGAACAGGTCGATCTCCCATTTCGACTGCAGGCCCGCCTGCAGCGTGGTGATCGGCGTACTCGCGGAGAGGTTGCTGCTGTTGCTGCCGCCGCCGCTGGAAGCAAAGCCCGAGGTGCCGCGGCTGGCCGAAGCCGTGCCGTCCAGGCTCGGCAGCAGCGCGGCGCCGGCCTGCACGCGCGTGGAGCGCGCCTCGGCCACGCGCGCCGCTGCGCTGGCGATGTTCGGGCTCGCCGCTTCGGCTGCGGCGATCAGCTCGACCAACAGCGGATCGTCGAGCTGGCGCCACCAGTCGGCCAGCGATGCCAGTGAGCCGCCGTGGGGCAGGGGAGCGTGCCATTGCGCAGGGAACGGCGCCTCGACCTGCGCGGGCGGGCGCGTCAGCGAACAGCCCATCAGGCCGATGCCCAGGCAGAGGGCAGCCATCAGTTTCAGTCGGAGTCTTCTCATTTCTTCAGCTTTCTCTCGGCATTCCGGCGGGCCGCCTCGGCTTCGACCAGCGCCAGCGCATAGCCCGTGAGGCGGTCGGCCCAGGTGTCGATGGCGCGCGGTGTGCGCAGCAGCGAAGGGCGAATGGCCTCGATGAAATCCTGGCTCACGTAGAGCTGCATCGACAGCCCGGTGATCGCGAAGGTCAGGCGGTGGATGTCGTCGTCGGCCCGCTCCACCTTCAGGTGGCGGCACAGCAGGTCGGCGATGGCGCGGTGCGGACCCTTGATGTCGCGCTCCAGCTCTTCGGCCCAGCGGCTCGTCGGCTCCAGCATCTCGCGCATGTGCAGCTGGATGCACTGCCGCACGATCTCGCCCTGCTTGAGCGGGTCGATCATCGACACCATGCAGATGCGCAGCGTGTCTTCGAGCGACTGGCCGGGCACGTTGCAGGCGGCGACGAGGTCGCTGGAGTCGCCGCCCATCGGTTCGCTGAAGGTGGCCGCGTACAGCCCCTCCTTGTCGCCGAAGTAGTAGCTGATGGCCGAGATGTTGACCCCGGCCTCGCGGGCGATCTCGCGCGTGGAGGTCTTGGAGAACCCCTTCTGCGCGAACAGCCGCAGCGCTGTATGGAGCAGCCGGTGGCGTGCCTCGGCGCCGTCGCTGCGCGGTGCGCGGCGCGGGGCCTGGGTGATCGGGTCTCTCGCATTCATGCCCCGCATTAAACCATGCATGAAATCAAACGATTGATTTACTTAAGGGCTGCTGAAGGCTTTTGTCTGCAACTTCGATTCTGGGCATTTCCCCGCGGACTTTGATGCCGGATTTGTTGCCGATTGATGCGCGCTACGATCCCGCCATGCCTGTCGCTCCCACCGCACCGCCCACACTGCCCCTCGACGCCGAGGGCATCCTCGCGCTGGCCGCGCGCTCGATGTTTCATTTGTTTTCAAGCATCAGCCAGGGCATGTTCCTGGTGGACAGCAGCGGGCGCATCGTGTGGGTGAACGAGGGCTACCGGCGCTTCCTGCCGGCGCTGGGCTTTTCGTCCATCGACCAGTTCCTGGGGCACATGGTGGAAGACGTGATTCCCAACACCCAGATGCGGCGCGTGCTCGAGACCGGCGAGCCGATCCTCGTGGACCTGCTGACCAACAAGGCCGGCACCTTCGTGGTCAGCCGCCTCCCGCTGCGCCAGGAGCGCGAGGGCGGGGCGGGCGAGGTGATCGGCGCCATCGGCATCGTGCTGTTCGACCAGCCCGAGACCACGCTGCAGCCGCTCATCAGCAAGTTCGCGCTGCTGCAGCGCGACTTGGACGACGCGCGGCGCGAACTCGCGAGCCAGCGCAACAACCCGCTCTACCAGCATGCGCCCGATGGCCAGCGCCGCTCCAAGTACACCTTCGCGAGCTTCATCGGCAGCAGCCCGGCGGCGGTGGAGGTGAAGCGGCATGCGCGCCGTGCGGCCCAGTCGGCCAGCCCGGTGCTGCTGCTGGGAGAAACCGGTACGGGCAAGGAACTGCTGGCGCACGCGATCCATGCCTCGTCGGCGCGGGCGAAGGGCCAGTTCGTCAGTGTCAACATCGCGGCCGTGCCGGACACGCTGCTCGAAGCCGAGTTCTTCGGTTTCGCACCCGGCGCCTTCACCGGCGCCGACCGCAAGGGGCGCGAGGGCAAGTTCAAGCTGGCCGACGGCGGCAGCCTGTTCCTCGACGAGATCGGCGACATGCCGCTCGGCCTGCAGGCCAAGCTGCTGCGTGCGCTGCAGGAGGGCGAGATCGAGCCGTTGGGCTCCAACAAGCTCGTGCCCTTCGATGCCCGCGTGATCGCGGCCACCTCGCGCGACCTGCCGGAGCTGGTGCGGCGGGGGCTGTTCCGCGAAGACCTCTACTACCGCCTCAACGTGCTGCCGCTGCGCGTGCCGCCGCTGCGCGAGCGGCGCTCGGACATTCCCGCGCTGGTCGAGGCGCTGGGCGAGGACATGGCGCTGCGCAGCGGCGAGGCGCCACCCGAACTCACGCCCGACGCGCTCGCGCTGCTCGCGGGCCAGCACTGGCGCGGCAACATCCGCGAACTGCGCAACGTGCTGGAGCAGGTGACCATGCGCAGCGACTCGCAGCGCATCGATTCCGTGCAGCTCGAACGCATCCTGCGCGAGGCTGGGCTGGAGCAGATCGAGTTGCCGGCCACCTTGCAGAGCGCGCACGATGCGGATGAAGAAGCGGCGTTGCTGCGGCCGCTGGCGCAGCAGGTGGCCGAGCTGGAGCGCAAGGCGATCGCGGCAGCGCTGGCTTCGACGGGCGGGAACAAGCTGGCGACCTCGCGGCTGCTCGGGATTTCGCGGGCGACCTTGTATGAGCGGATGACGAGTCAGGAACAGCCAACCTGAATCCGCTGTCTGCCATGCGCAGATAAGCCGCGCGGACATCGAGCGCGACACGTCCATTGGCAAGTCCTGATGCACGAATATGAGAGCCGAAGGGTTGCCGACTACGACCAGCAGGTCTACGAGGCTCCGGGCCACAAGCAGCTCTATTGGGTGGAGTCCCCGTGACCGGAGCATTGAGCCCGGTGTCAGAGCGATACTCCCGCTCCAGCCCACAACTCCGACGCCACATCCGATGAAGAAGGCCCTTGCCCGCTCCGCTGCCTGCCTTGCCCTCTGCGCCGCTGCCAGTTTGGCAAATGCCGCGCCCCAGTGTTCCGGCGAGGCCGTCGCCCGTGCCAAGAAGCTGCTGACCTTCCACTTCGGCGAGGACGACCGCATCCGCATCAGCCCCGACGTGAAAGAGCTGCCGCCGATCCGCAACCCTGCCAACAAGAAGCAGCAGTTCAAGGTGCTCGAAGTCTGGGGCAGCATCTACAAGGGCGAGTACCGCATGCGGCTCATCTACTTCGTGTCGGGTAACGACTGCACGCTGATGGGCCAGGAGATCCTGGAGTACGCGAACCTGTGAGCATCAAGGCACTGCGCTCCACCTTCGGGCCCAACTGCCATTGGTGCGGGCTGCCTATGGATTTCGAGGAGCCCGCGGGCCGGCCAGAGGCCGCCACCATCGAGCATCTCGTCGACTCGACCTTCGGCGGCATCCGTTCGTCAAAGCACCGGCGGCTCGCGCACGCAGCCTGCAATCACGCGCGCAACGAATTCCGCATGCAGGCCGAGCGTCAGTTCAAGCAATGGATCGCGCAGCGCCAAGCCTCCGCGAAAACCCTGAACAATAAAAAGACAGATGTCTGAAAAAAAGACATCGCCAGTGTTCTGAATTCAGTCGAATGGCGCTCTTCTCGAATAAAGAAGCGTTTGTTATCAATGGCTTAGAGAATGGCACGAACTGTGCAATATTCAGTCACCATTATCAGGAGACAAAGAATGAACCGTCGCCACCTCGTCGCCCTGGCCGCACTCGCCACCTGCGCAGCCGCCGCACCCGCCTGGGCCCAGTCCAACGAAATCCGCATCGCCCACATCTACAGCAAGACGGGCGCACTGGAGGCCTACGGCAAGCAGACCCAGACCGGCTTCATGATGGGCCTGGACTACGCCACCGGCGGCACGATGATGGTCAACGGCAAGAAGCTCGTGGTCATCGAGAAGGACGACCAGGGCAAGCCCGATCTCGGCAAGTCGCTGCTGGCGGCCGCCTATTCCGACGACAAGGCCGCGCTGGCCGTCGGCCCGACCTCGTCGGGCGTGGCGCTCGCGATGCTGCCCGTGGCCGAGGAATACAAGAAGATCCTGCTGGTCGAGCCTGCGGTGGCCGACTCGATCACCGGCGACAAGTGGAACAAGTACATCTTCCGCACCGGCCGTAATTCGAGCCAGGATGCGATCTCCAACGCGGTGGCCGTCGACAAGCCGGGCGTCACCGTCGCCACGCTGGCGCAGGACAACGCCTTCGGCCGCGACGGCGTGAAGGCCTTCGGCGCAGCGCTCAAGAAGGCCAAGCTGGTCCATGAGGAGTACCTGCCGCCCACCACCACCGACTTCACGGCCGGCGCGCAGCGCCTGATCGACAAGCTCAAGGACCAGCCGGGCCGCAAGGTCATCTGGATCGTCTGGGCCGGCGCGGGCAACCCGTTCAAGATCGTCGACCTCGACCTGAAGCGCTACGGCATCGAGATCGCCACCGGCGGCAACATCCTGCCCGCGATGGCGGCCTACAAGGCGCTGCCGGGCATGGAAGGCGCGGCGTACTACTACTTCGGCATCCCGAAGAACCCGGTGAACGAGGCGATGGTGTCGGCGCACTACAAGCAGTTCAAGACGCCGCCGGACTTCTTCACGGCCGGCGGCTTCTCGGCCGCGATGGCGGTGGTCACGGCGCTGAAGAAGACCAACGGCGACACCAACACCAACAAGCTCATCAGCACCATGGAAGGCATGAGCTTCGACACGCCTAAGGGCAAGATGACCTTCCGCAAGGAAGACCACCAGGCGATGCAGTCGATGTACCACTTCAAGATCAAGGTCGACCCGGCGTTTGCCTGGGGTGTGCCGGAGCTGGTGCACGAGATCAAGCCTGAAGAGATGGACATCCCGATCAAGAACAAAAGGTAAGGGCTCGCGCCCAGGCTGCGCGCACTTCGTGTCGCTGCGCCTACCCCCTACCGGGGGCAACACCAGCGGCCCGGCAAGCCGGTTCCGCGGTGTTCCTTGAGTGTTCTCCATTTCGCCCCGGATGGCCGCCGGGCGAAGCGCCAGCCTGCGTCTGCGCAGCCAGCCTGATCCACGGCCGATTCGTCAGCAAGCAAGCGTTCGATACCCACAACACAAGGAGACAGCGATGCGATCGATGAACTGGAAGGGATTCGCCGCGGCCGCGGCAATGGCGGTGGCGGCGCATGCCGCCACGGCGGCTGTGCCGCTGCCGGCGCTCGGCGCCAACCCGGCGGAGGTGAGCGTGTCCGGCCTGTCGGCGGGCGGCTTCATGTCGGTGCAACTGCATGTGGCCTATTCGGCCACCTTCAAGCGCGGCGCCGGCGTGGTGGCGGGCGGGCCGTTCTATTGCGCCGAAGGCTCGGTGACCAACGCCACCGGGCGCTGCATGACGCACAGCACCAGCATCCCGGTGTCGTCGCTCGTGAGCACCACCAATAGCTGGGCCGCCAGCGGCGCGATCGACCCGGTGTCGAACCTCAGCGGCTCCAAGGTGTACCTGTTCTCGGGCACATCGGACAACACCGTCAAGCAGGCGGTCATGGACGACCTGAAGACCTACTACCAGAGCTTCGTGCCCACCGCCAACACGGTCTACAAGAACAACATCGGCGCGGGCCACGCGATGGTCACCGACGACTACGGCGGCGCCTGCAGCACCACCGCTGCACCCTACATCAACAACTGCGGCTTCGACCTCGCGGGCGAGATCCTCACGCAGCTCTACGGGCCGCTGAACCCACGCAACAACGGCACGCTGGGCGGCACCTTCACCGAGTTCAACCAGTCGGAGTTCATCACCGGCCACGGGATGGCCACCACCGGCTGGATCTACGTGCCGCAGGCCTGCACCACCACCTCGTGCCGCGTGCACCTGGTGTTGCACGGCTGCAAGCAGAACTACACCGACGTGGGCGACCAGTACGTGCGCAAGACCGGCTACAACCGCTGGGCCGACACCAACAACATCGTGCTGATCTACCCGCAGACGAGCACGGCCGCCACCAACAGCTGCTGGGACTGGTGGGGCTACGACAGCGTCAACTATTCCAAGAAATCCGGACCGCAGATGGCGGCGATGAAGGCCATGATCGACCGCGTCACCGGCTCGGCGGGCGGCAGCGGCCTGCCCGCGCCTACCGGCGTGGGCACCTCGGGCGCGACCAGCAGCAGCATGGTGATCGGCTGGGCTGGCGTCACGGGCGCCAGCGGCTACAACGTGTACCGCGGCGGCAGCAAGGTCAACGCCTCTCCCGTCGCCGCCACCAGCTACACCGACACCGGCCTGGCCGCATCGACCACGTACAGCTGGACGGTGGCCGCGCTGGACGCGAGCAACGTCGAAGGCGCCATGTCGGCCGCAGCCACGGGCGCCACCACCGCGGGCTCCGGCGGCGGCGAAACGTGCTACACCGCGAGCAACTACACGCACACCGTGGCCGGGCGAGCCTATGCACTGTGGGGCCTTACCTATGCCTACGGCTCGGGGCAGTCGATGGGCTTGTGGAACATCTACGTCACCACCACGCTGAAGCAGACCGGCCCCAACTACTACGTGATTGGCACCTGTTGAGGTCCGTCTTCATTTCTCTTTTTAATTCGCAATGACCAACGATGCTTGAGACCCGGGACCTGACCATCCGCTTCGGTGGGCACGTGGCCGTCAACGGTGTGAGCTGCGCCTTCGCGCCGGGCACGCTGACGGCCATCGTCGGCCCCAACGGGGCGGGCAAGACCACTTACTTCAACCTTATCTCGGGCCAGCTCAAGGCGAGCGCCGGCACGGTCTCGCTCGACGGGCACTCGCTGTCGGGCCTGTCGCCGTCGGCGCGCACGCACGCGGGGCTGGGGCGGGCCTTTCAGCTCACCAACCTGTTCCCGAACCTCACGGTGCTGGAGAACGTGCGCCTCGCGGTGCAGGCCACGCGCGAGGGCGCGCACCGGCGCGGGCTCAACCTGTGGAGCATCTGGAGCGACCACAAGGCGCTGACCGAGCGCGCGGACCAGATCCTTGGAGACGTGGCGCTGAAATCGCGCGAGCACGCGACCGTGGCGAGCCTGCCGCACGGCGACCAGCGCAAGCTCGAAGTGGCGTTGCTGATGGCGCTGGAGCCGAAGGTCTTCATGTTCGACGAGCCCACGGCCGGCATGAACGCGGCCGAGGCGCCCGTCATTCTCGACCTGATCCGCAAGCTCAAGCAGGACAAGAGCAAGACCATCCTGCTGGTCGAACACAAGATGGACGTGGTGCGCGAGCTTGCCGACCGCATCATCGTGCTGCACAACGGCACGCTGGTGGCCGACGGCGAACCGGCGGAGGTGATCGCCTCGCCGGTGGTGCAGGAGGCGTACCTGGGCATCGCGAAGGAGGCTGCATGAGCGCCGAGAATCTTCTTCTGAGCCTCGAGGGCGTGCACACGCACATCGGGGCGTACCACATCCTGCACGGCGTCGATCTTGCCGTGCCGAAGGGCCAGCTCACGATGCTGCTGGGCCGCAACGGCGCGGGCAAGACGACCACGCTGCGGACCATCATGGGCCTGTGGCACGCGTCGCAGGGCAGGGTGCGCTTCGGGGACAAGGAGATCACCGCACAACACACGCCGCAGATCGCCGGCCTGGGCATTGCCTACGTGCCCGAGAACATGGGCATCTTCTCCGACCTCACGGTGAAGGAAAACATGCTGCTGGCCGCGCGCGGCGCCAAGAACGCGCAGCAGATCGACGACACGCGCCTGAAGTGGATCTTCAAGCTCTTCCCCGCGGTCGAGAAGTTCTGGAACCACCCGGCGGGCAAGCTCTCGGGTGGGCAGAAACAGATGCTGGCCGTGTCGCGCGCCATCGTGGAGCCGCGCGAGCTGCTCATCATCGACGAGCCCAGCAAGGGCCTTGCGCCCGTGATGATCAACAACATGATCGATGCCTTCGACGAGCTGAAGCGCAGCGGCGTGACCATCCTGCTGGTGGAGCAGAACATCAACTTCGCCCAGCGACTGGGCGACACCGTCGCGGTGATGGACAACGGCCGCGTGGTGCACAGCGGCTCGATGGCGGCGTTCTCCGAGGACGCGCAACTGCAGCAATCGCTGCTTGGACTGGCTCTATGAAGTATTCGATGTATTTCTCCCTCCCCCTTTGGGGGAGGGTTGGGGTGGGGGCTCGCGGCCTTCGATGCAGCGCGGCCTTGCAAGCGCCGCCAGCCCCCATCCCAGCCTTCCCCCAGGGGGGGAAGGAGCACGAGGGAGCGCGCGCATGACGAAGATCGACTTCGACTGGAAACCGCTGCTGCTCGCGCCGGTGCTCGCGTTGGCCGCGCTGCCCCTCACCGGTTCCTTCTCCACCTGGCTCACGCTCACGGTCGCGGGTTTGGCGATGGGCATGATCATCTTCATCATCGCCTCGGGCCTCACGCTCGTGTTCGGCCTGATGGATGTGCTGAACTTCGGCCACGGTGTGTTCATTGCGCTCGGCGCCTTCGTGGCCAGCAGCGTGCTCGGCCTGATGGGCGACTGGACCGGCTCGGGCGAGCTGTGGCGAAACCTCGTGGCCGTGTTCCCCGCGATGCTGGTCGCGATGGCGGTGGCCGGTGCCGTGGGCCTTGCCTTCGAGCGCTTCATCGTGCGGCCCGTGTACGGCCAGCACCTGAAACAGATCCTCATCACCATGGGCGGCATGATCATCGGCGAAGAGCTCATCAAGGTGATCTGGGGGCCGGGGCAGGTGCCGCTGCCCTTGCCCGACGCGCTGCGCGGCTCGTTGCTGGTCGGCGACGCGGCCATCAGCAAATACCGGCTGCTCGCGGTGGCCGTGGGCGTGGTCGTGTTCGGCCTGCTCGCATGGACGCTGGGCCGCACCAAGATCGGCCTGCTGATCCGCGCCGGCGTGCAGGACCGCGAGATGGTCGAGTCGCTCGGCTACCGCATCGGGCGCCTCTTCGTCGGCGTGTTCGTGGTGGGCAGTGCGCTGGCCGGACTGGGCGGTGTGATGTGGGGCCTGTTCCAGCAGAACCTCGTGCCGCAGATGGGCGCGCAGGTCAACGTGCTGATCTTCATCGTGATCATCATCGGCGGGCTGGGTTCGACCGGCGGGGCGCTGATCGGTGCGCTGCTGGTGGGGCTCATGACCAACTACATCGGCTTCCTGCTGCCCACGCTCACGCAGTTCGCGAGCATCTTCCTGATGGTCGCGGTGCTGCTGTGGCGTCCGCAGGGCGTGTATCCCGTCGCGAACCGCTGAGGAAGAAGACGCTCATGTTCCTGAAACGACTTCTCTCCAACGACATGCCCCGCAGCCGCCTGCTGGCGCTGCTGCTCGTGGCCCTGTTCATCGCGCTGGCGTTCGCGCCGTTCATCTTCCCGGGCGTGAAGGCGCTCAGTGTCGCGGCCAAGATCCTGGTGTTCGTGGTGCTGGTTGCGAGCTTCGATCTGCTGCTGGGCTACACCGGCATCGTGAGCTTCGCGCACACGATGTTCTTCGGCATCGGGGCGTACGGCATCGCGATCTCGGCGACGCGGCTCGGGCCTAACTGGGGTGGGGTGCTGGTGGGGCTGGGCGCCTCGCTCGCGATCTCGCTGCTGCTCTCGTTCGCCATCGGCCTGTTCTCGCTGCGGGTGCGCGCGATCTTCTTCGCGATGATCACGCTGGCCGTGGCCTCGGCCTTCCAGACGCTGGCTTCGCAGCTTTCCGACTTCACCGGCGGCGAGGACGGCCTGACCTTCAAGCTGCCCGAACTGATCTCGCCGAGCTTCGAGTTCGCGGAAGAGCCTTTCCTCGGCGTCTCGCTCGACGGCCGGCTGCTGTGCTACTACCTGCTGTTCGTGGCGGCGGTGGTGCTGGTGCTGGCGCTGCTGCGCATCGTGAACTCGCCCTTCGGCCGCGTGCTGCAGGCTATCCGCGAGAACGAGTTCCGCGCGGAGGCCATCGGGTACCGCGTGGTGGTGTACCGCACCACGGCTGCCGTGCTGTCGGCGCTGTTCGCCACGCTGGCCGGGGCGATGCTCGCGGTCTGGCTGCGCTACAACGGGCCCGACACCTCGCTGAGCTTCGAGATCATGATCGATGTGCTGCTGATCGTGGTGATCGGCGGCATGGGCACCATCTACGGCGCGGCCATTGGCGCGGTGCTGTTCGTGGTGGCGCAGAGCTACCTGCAGGACCTGCTGCGCATGGGCAGCGAGGCGGCGAGTGGCTTGCCCTGGCTGGCCGCGCTGCTGTCGCCCGACCGCTGGCTTCTGTGGCTGGGCGTGCTTTTCGTGCTGTCCGTCTATTACTTTCCCACCGGCATCGTCGGAAAACTGCGTGCGAGGGCGGTCAAATGAAGCTCACCCCCAGGCTTCGCGCACTTCGTGTCGCTACTCCCACCCCCTTGCAGGGGGCCGTGCCAGCGGCCCGGCAAAGCCGGTTCCGCGGCACGCCTGAAAGGGAATCACAGAAATGAACTTGCCACTTTCCCGCTACGCCCAGCTCGCGGGCCGCGAAATCCACTGGCTCGACTGGGGCGCGCCGGAGGCGCCGGTGGTCATCGCATGGCACGGCCTGGCGCGCACCTGCCGCGACATGGACGAGCTGGCGCAGCACTTCGCCTCGCGCGGCTTCCGCGTGATCTGTCCCGACACCATCGGCCGCGGCCTGAGTCAGTGGAGCCCGCTGCCCGACGAGGAATACAAACTCTCGTTCTATGCGCGCATCGCCAATGCGCTGTGCGACGAACTGCAGCTCGGGCGTGTGCATTGGGTCGGCACCTCGATGGGCGGCGCCATCGGCACGGTCTGCGCGTCAGGCCTGTTCGAGCCGCGCATGAAGGCGCGCATCGCGAGCCTGGTGCTCAACGACAACGCGCCCGAGCTGGCGCAGCCGGCCATCGAGCGCATCCGCGCCTATGCGGGCGAGCCGCCGTCGTTCGATACGGTGGCCGAGCTGGAGGCCTTCTTCCGCACGGTCTACAAGCCCTATGGCTGGCTCAGCGATGCGCAGTGGAGGCGCCTGACCGAAAGCTCCACGCGCCGGCTGGCCGACGGCCGCGTCACGCCGCACTACGACCCGGCCATGGTCCGCCAGTTCAGCGCGCACGACAACGACTACCTGATCTGGCCGCACTACGACACCATCGAGGTGCCGGTGCTGTGCCTGCGCGGTGCGGAGTCGGACCTCGTGCTGCCAGCGGTGACGCAGCAGATGCAGCAGCGAGGGCCGGGCGCCGCCGGGTTGCTGGAGGTGGTCGAAATCCAGGGGTGCGGCCACGCGCCCGCGCTCAACGTGCCGGAACAACTGGAGCTGATCGAAGGGTTTATTCGCGCGGCCGGATCCTGAGGCTCGGGCGGCGTGACAATCGCCGCCGATTCCAACCACAAGGCCTCGAACACCATGGCGCTCTCGATGTACGACCTGTCCGTGCCCGTCTTCATCCGCGGACTCGGACAACTCACCCATTTTCTCGACAAGAGCCTGGCGCATGCCAAGGCCAACGGCATCGATCCGGCCACGCTGGTCGAGGCGCGCCTCGCGCCCGACATGCTCACGCTGGCCGGCCAGATCCAGCGCGCGAGCGACGCGTCGAAGCTGGGCGTGGCCCGTATCGCGGGCATCACCGCGCCGAGCTTTCCCGATGAGGAAAGGACCTGGGACGACCTGGTGGCGCGCATCGCGAAGACGCAAGACTTCCTCGCGGGCGTGGACCGGGCGCTGATCGACGGCCAGGAAGAGCGGCCCGTGACCATCAAGGCCCGCGAGGGCGAGGCGCATTTCACCGCGCAGCGCTACCTGCTGCAGTTCGCGCTGCCCAACTTCTTCTTCCACGTGACCACGGCCTACGACGTGCTGCGCCACAAGGGCATGCCGATCGGCAAGATGGACTATCTGGGCAAGTTCTGAAGACCGGGCGCCTTCACGGCGCCGGGACAAACTTCAAATTGCCGTGACACATGCGCACGCAGCGCGTGCGCCGCAAACAATCGCGCCTGACCGCTGTCGGTCTGACACGAACAAGGTTGCGATCATGAAGAGCATGGTGTCCAGAAGGGCGTTCTCGGGGTTCGCCGTGGGGGCCTCGGCGCTTGTCACGGCAGCAGGCGGCGGGTGGCCGGCGCGCAGTGCACTGGCCGCGTCGCCGGGCCTGCGAGACTACGGCACGGCGCCCGAGTTCGCGGGCATCGACAAGTGGCTCAACTCGGAACCGCTCACGTTGCAGGGGCTGGCCGGCAAGGTGGTGCTTGTCGATTTCTGGACCTACTCCTGCATCAACTGCATCCGCACGCTGCCGCACGTGGTGCGCTGGTACGAGAAGTACAAGGACCAGGGCTTCGTGGTGGTGGGCGTGCATTCGCCCGAGTTCGCGTATGAAAAATCGACGCGCAACGTGCAGGACGCGATCGAGCGCTTCAACATCCGCTACCCGGTGGCGCAGGACAACAGCTTCACCACCTGGAGGGCCTACAACAACCAGTACTGGCCAGCGTTCTATCTGGTCGACAGCAAGGGGCAGGTGATGCGGCAGCACTTCGGCGAAGGGGAGTACGCCGAGATGGAGGCCGCCATCGAGGTGTTGCTGGCGCGCAGGCCGGCGGGTTGAGCGCGCCCGGTCATTCCGGCGACGAGACGATGCGCTTCATGTCATGACGGATGTCCGTTGCGTGGGCCAGCCCGCCAGGTTGCGTTCGGCGATGTCCGCGAGCGCGGTGATCCATGCCGGGCTGTCGTTGAGGCAGGGGATGTAGCTGAAGGCCTGGCCGCCCGCGTGCATGAAAGCCTCGCGGCCTTCCATGGCGATTTCTTCGAGCGTCTCCAGGCAGTCGGCTGGGAACCCCGGGCACACCACGTCGACCCGCTTGATGCCGGAGGCACCGAGTTCGCGCAGCGTGGGCTCGGTGTAGGGCTCGAGCCACTTGGCACGGCCGAAGCGCGACTGGAAGGTGACGCGGTGCTGGGCGGCCGTGAGGCCTAGCCGCGCCGCGAGCAGGTGAGCGGTCTCGAGGCACTGCGACTGGTACGGATCGCCCAGCGCGATGTTGCGCGCGGGAATGCCGTGGAAGCTCATCAGCAGCACTTCGCCGCGGCCTTCGGCCTTCCAGTGCTTCTCGATGCCTTGCGCCAGCGCTTCGATGTAGGCCGGGTCGTCGTGGTAGTCGTTGACGAAGCGGAACTCCGGCAGGCGGCGCTGCCTGCGGCTCCAGTCGTTCACCGCGTCGATCACGCTGGCCGTGGTGGTGGCCGAGTATTGCGGGTAGGCCTGCAGCACCAGCACGCGCGTGGCGCCTTCGGCCTGCAGCGCGTCGAGGCGGGAAGCGATGGACGGGTTGGCATAGCGCATCGCGTCGCGCACCGTCACGCGGTGGCCGCGCTCGCCGAGCCAGCCGGCCAGCAGCGTGGCCTGCTTCTGCGTGAACACTTTCAAGGGGGAACCCTCGGGCGTCCAGATGCTCGCGTACTTGGCGGCCGACTTCGCCGGGCGTGTGCGCAGGATGATGCCGTGCAGGATCAGTGCCCAGATCGCCCTCGGGATTTCGACCACGCGCGGGTCGCCCAGGAAGTCGGCGAGATAGGGCCGAACGGCGGCTGCGGTGGGCGCGTCGGGCGAACCCAGGTTACACCAGAGCACAGCGGTGCGCGGGGTACTTGAGGAGGCGTTCTCGTGGGTCGAAGGCATGCGATATTCTCGGGCATGACTTCCGCTTCCCCGGTGCCTGCGGGCGCCGCGCCCCTCGATCTCAAGCGCATCTCGGCGATCTCTCTCGACCTCGACGACACCCTGTGGCCGATCTGGCCGACCATTGAACGCGCCGAGGCCGTGCTGCATGCATGGCTGCTGCGGGAGGCGCCGAAGACGGCTTCGCTGCTGATGACGCCCGGCATCCTGCGCGAGCTGCGCGAAGCCACAGCCAAGGAGCGCTCCGACCTCGCGCATGACCTGAGCGCATTGCGCCGTGAGTCGATCCGCACCGCGCTCACGCGGGCTGGCGAAGACCCGGCGCTGGCCGACCCGGCCTTCGACGCCTTCTTCGCGGAGCGCCAGCGCGTGACGCTGTACGACGACGCGCTGCCCGCGCTGAAGTGGCTCAGCGAGCGCTATCCGCTGGTCGCGGTCTCGAATGGCAATGCAGACATCCACAAGACCGGCGTCGGCCGCTGGTTTCGCACCGCCTTCAATGCACGCGCCTTCGGCAGCGGCAAGCCGCACGCGCCGATCTTCCGCGCCGCCGCGGCTTCGGTCGGCCTGTTGCCGAAAGACGTGCTGCACGTCGGCGACGACGCCGAGCTCGACGTGGTGGGCGCGCTCAATGCCGGCATGCAGGCGGCCTGGCTGGTGCGCGACGAGCGGCCCTGGGTGCACGGCGCGCGGCCGCAGCTGATCGTGCCCAACCTGCACGCGCTGTGCATGGCGCTGGGCGGCTGAGCGCTATTTGAAGACCGGTCGGAAGAAGCTGCGCTCGTAGCTGAGAAAGCAGCGCGTGTCCTGCGCGTACTTGAACGCGGCCTGGCATTCGGGGTCCTGCATCGAGTCGGCGCGGTACTTTTCGTACGCGGCCAGGCTCGGGAAACTGAACATCGCCAGGGCCAGGTCGTTCGCGCCCTCGGAGGGCAGGAAGTAGCCGTGGTGCTGGCCGCCGAACTTCTCGACCAGCGGAATCCAAAGCCTGCCGTAGTGCTCGAACTCCTTGAGCTTGTAGGGGTCGACGATGTAGCGCAGGTAGCAGGTGACCATGGATGTTGTTCCGGCTGTGAAGGGGGTATTGCCGCCGCGTCTGCAGCGATTCATGGGCCTGACTATAGTTTGCGCCACGACGTCTTGCGGCTGCGCTCCGGCCAGGAAAAACCCACATGCATTTCTCCAACTGGCTCCTCTTCTGCGGCGTGACACTGCTCGTTGCGTTCACGCCGGGTCCGGCCGTGCTGCTCGCCGTCTCGAATTCGATGAGCGTGGGTCCGCGCCGCGC
This sequence comes from Variovorax sp. 10L421, assembly GCF_056395365.1. Taxonomy (NCBI): domain Bacteria; kingdom Pseudomonadati; phylum Pseudomonadota; class Betaproteobacteria; order Burkholderiales; family Comamonadaceae; genus Variovorax; species Variovorax sp. 10L421. The sequence goes on along the minus strand of NZ_JBFTJJ010000002.1, from coordinate 156,130 downwards.
GATGATCAGTTCGCTCGGCAACGCCATGGGGCTGTTCATGGTCTCCGCCGCGGCAATGGCCGGGCTGGGCGTGGTGCTCTCCACCTCGGCCAATGCGTTCATGGTGCTGAAGGTGGCCGGCGCCGCTTACCTGATCTATCTGGGCATCAAGCAGTGGCGCAGCCAGGGCAGCGTGTTCGCCGACCTGCAGGGCACGTCGGCCGAGGGTTCGCCGCGCTCCAGTTGGCGGCTGTTCGGGCACGGCCTGACGGTGGCGCTCACGAACCCGAAGGGCATTCTTTTCTTCTCGGCGCTGTTTCCGCAGTTCCTGACGCAGGATGCGCCGCTCGCCATGCAGTTCGCGGTGCTGACGACCACCTTCGCGACGGCCTCGGTGCTGTCGCATGCGTTCTATGTGCTGCTGGCGCGCCTGCTGCGCAAGCAGCTGTCGGACCCGCGCCGCACGCGGGTTTTCAACAAGGTGTCGGGCGGGGCGTTCGTGCTGCTGGGGCTGAGCCTGCTGCGCTTGCGCAACAAGGCGGCCTGATCTTTTTCAGCCCAGCGCGAACTGCTCGCGCAGCGCGGCGCAGAAATCGGCAGTGCCACTCAGCGAGAGGGTGAGGGTGTCGAAGCGCGGGTTGTCCTCGTGCGTCTGCTGCAGGTCGTAGTCCCAGGTCGCGCCTTCATCGAGGGCGCCGCGCGCATGGGGAAACGTGGCTTCGGCCCAATCGAGCACCTGCGCGATTTCAGCTCGCACCTCGGGTGTCTTGTCCGGCGTGGTCGACGCCATCGCGTCGAAGGTGCCGTGGCCTTCGGTGTCTTCGCTGTAGTCGAAATCGAGATAGCGCAGTTCGGTCGTCATGCGTTCAATGCCTTCGCCGCTGCCAGCCCGCTGAGCACCGCGCCCTCCAGCGTGGCAGGGTAGGGACCTTCGATGTAGTCGCCGCAGGCTCGCAGGCCGGGGGCGATGTCCATCGGCGGCCGCGACAGCCCCGGGGTGCAGGCGAATGTGGCGCGCTTCTCGACCACGGTCTGCACGAGCTGCAGCTTCGTCTGGCCCAACTGCGCAACCGCTTGCGCGATCACCTGTTCTTCCAGCGCCTCGCGCGGCGTTTCGTTGGCACTTACGACCATGGCAAGCACTCCGGGCAGGCCGCTGAGCTGGCCCCGGTCGAACGCGAATTGGGCCGGTGCGCTGGCCGGATCGCTGCGCAGCGCGAGCATTGGTTCGGCGAGCGGCGTCGCGCCGCGTACGTAGACCGTGGCGATGGCCTCGAAGCGCAGGGCTTCGGTGGTTCCGCACCAGCGCTCGGCCGGCAGTCCGGATGCGCGGACCAGCCGCGCAGCATCCCATGGCGCGCAAGCCAGCACGACCTTGTCGAAGAGCTCGTCGTCGACGCGCCACGGTCCGGCTTCCGGCGCGATGGCACGCACACGGGCGCCGATGCGCACCGCTGCGCCGTGCTTCATGAGCCATTGGATGGCGGCATCGGGCATCAGGGCGCCGAGGTCGGCGCATGGCAGCAGCAGGTCGGCGCCGCCGCTGCCGCTGAACAAGGCGTCGTTCAGCACGCGCAGGAACACTTCCCCGCTCGATTGCGCGACGGGCGTGTTCAATGCGGAAACGCACAGCGGCTCGATCAATTCCTGCATCACGCGCGGCGTGAGGCCTGCGCACAAGTCGGCGACCGTGGTACTGCTGGCGCAGCGAAAGCCTGCAAACCGCCACCGGATCGCGGTGCGCAGCAACGAAGACTTGTCGCGCCATGTCCAGCCGCGCGCCGTGAAGATGCCGGCCAGCAGGTCGAGCGGCGCGGGCAGCCGCGGCAGCTTGAGCCCGCCGCCATCGGCGAAGCGCAGCGAGAGAGGCATGCGCAGCAGCGCGCCTTCGACATCCACGCCCACATCGCGCATCAGCTGCAGCGTGGCGGTGTACGCACCGATCAGGATGTGCTGGCCGTTGTCCAGCGCCAGCCCGTGCATGTTGTCGACCCGCCGCGCCCGGCCGCCCGGCATGTGCGCCGCCTCGAACAGCGTGACGGCATGGCCGAGCCGCGTGGCTTCCACCGCGCAGGCGAGGCCGGCCCAGCCGGCGCCGATGACGGCGGTTTTCTTCTTCAAGCTCAGATGCGTCCCAAAGCCTGGACCTTCCACGCCAGCCAGAACTTGCGCACCGGCGTCAGGCTCACGCGCTGGTTCAGCACCTGGAAGTTGTCGCGCTCGATCTCGCGCAGCAAGGTGCGGTAGATGCTGGCCATCATCAGCCCGGGCTTCTGCGCGCGGCGATCGGCCAGCGGAAGCAGTGCGAGCGCTTCGTCGTACGCCGCGTGGGCGCGCTCGGACTGGAACTTCATCAGCGCGACGAAGCGATCGGAGTGCACGCGGTTGAGGATCTCGTGCGCCTTCACGTCGAACTTCTGCAACTCGTTCACCGGCAGGTAGATGCGTCCGCGCAGGGCGTCCTCGCCCACGTCGCGCAGGATGTTGGTGAGCTGCAGCGCCAGGCCGAGCTTGTGGGCGTAGGCGGTGGTCTGCGGATCGGTCTGGCCAAAGATGCGCGCCGCGACTTCGCCGACCACGCCGGCCACCAGGTGGCAGTAGCGCGCAAGGCCGGGAAAGTCGAGATACCGGGTCTGCTCCAGGTCCATCTGGCAGCCGTCGATCACTTCGTTGAGCTGGCGTGCCTCGATGCCGTAGGCCACGGCATGCGGCATCAGTGCCTGCGTCACCGGATGGCGCGGCGTGCCTGCGAACGACTGGGCGACCTCGGTGCGCCACCAGGCGAGCTTGGTGGCGGCCACGCCGGGGTCGGAGACCTCGTCGACCACGTCGTCGACCTCGCGGCAGAACGCATAGAAGGCCGTGATCGCGGCGCGGCGCGGCTTGGAAAGGAACAGGAAGGCGTAATAGAAACTGCTGCCCGAGGCGGCGGCCTTGTCTTGTACGTATTGCTCGGGATTCATCGGGGAGGCGCTGCTTTCATGGGCCGCAATTGTCTCCGCATCCGCATGGCCTTCCAGAGCAGCACGGGCGCATCGAATTTGCCGATGGTGGGGCGCTGCGAGAAGGTGTCGAAGCCCAGGGCCTCGATCTTGTCGAGGATGCGCAGGCCGCCCTGCACCACGAGGCGCAGCTCCCAGCCGGCGCGGCCCGGCAGGCGGTGCACGAGGGGGGCGCCCTGGTGCATGAGTTCGCGCGCCCAGTGCGACACGATGGCCATCAGGTTGATGGCCTCCTGCGGAGGCGGGCCGCTCGCGAGCGGTGCAAAAACCTTGAAGTTCTCGCGTGTCAGGCTGCGCCGCTCGCAGTCGGCCAGCGGAAAGTAGAAGCGGTCGCGCGGCAGGTCGACGCTCGGGTCCTGCCAGAAATTGATGAGCTGCAACGCGCTGCAGATGGCGTCGCTCTGCGCGAGCGCCTGCGCGTCGTGCACGCCGTAGAGATGCAGCAGCAGGCGGCCGATCGGGTTGGCGGAGCGGCGGCAGTAGTCGAGCAGCTCGGCGCGGTCGGCGTACGTACCGCGGTCGCGGGTCTTCTCGATGTCCTGCATGAAGGCGCTCAGCAGGTCAGCGAGCAGGTCTTCGGGCAGGTCGTACCGGGCGATGCTGTGGGCCAGCGGCTCGAACACCTGTGGCCAGCGTGATGCGGGCAGCACCTCGCCCCGGGCGGCGGCGGCGAGTTCCTCGCGGTAGGCATTCAGATCGGCCAGGCGTTCGCCGGGCGAGGCATTGCCTTCGTCGGCGATGTCGTCGGCGGTGCGCGCGAAGTGGTAGATGGCGGCGATCGGCGGGCGCAGGTGCGGCGGACACAGCCACGAGGCGACCGGAAAGTTCTCGTAGTGCGCGGACGGCGCGGCAAGGTGGGGAGTGGCGGACACGCCACGATTGTCAGCGACGACGCCACGCTCCGGCACTATGCTCGCAGCGTCGCCACTTTGAATTCCCCGCTTCATGAAAGCATCCGCTCCGGCTTCCGGGCCCCAGGTTTCCGCGTACGGCGAGGCGGCGCACCCGAAAGGCCCGGTGCTCATGATCGCGGCCCTGGGCGTCGTGTTCGGCGACATCGGCACCTCGCCGCTGTATGCCTTCAAGGAAACGATGAACCCCGAGCACGGCATCCCGTTCTCGCCCGATTCGGTGCTGGGGCTGCTCTCGCTGATCTTCTGGGGGTTGATGTTCGTGGTGACGCTGAAGTACGTGGTGTTCGTGCTGCGCGCCGATCACGACGGYGAGGGCGGCATCCTGGCGTTGCAGGCCCTGGCACGCAGCGCCGTGGGCGGACCGAAGACCAGGCCCTGGGTGTGGAACGTGATCGGCATGCTGGGCCTGGTGGGCGCGGCCATGTTCTACGGCGACAGCCTGATCACGCCGGCCATCTCGGTGCTCTCGGCGGTGGAAGGGCTGGAGGTGCAGGCGCCGGTGCTGCAGCGCGCGGTGATTCCGATCACGATCATGATCCTGATCGCGCTGTTCGCGGTACAGAAGAAGGGCACGGGCGTGGTCGGCAAGGTGTTCGGGCCGATCATGCTGCTGTGGTTCCTGGTGCTGGCAGCGGCCGGCCTGTGGCAGGTGCTGCAGCAGCCGCAGGTTCTGGCGGCGCTCGATCCTCGGCGGGCCGTGGGCTTTCTTGTCGAGCACCGGGCGCAGTCGCTGGCGGTGCTGGGCGCGGTGTTCCTGGCCTTCACGGGCGGCGAGGCGCTGTATGCGGACATGGGGCACTTCGGTGCGCGGCCGATCCGGCTGGCATGGCTGTTCATCGCGCTGCCGGGGCTGGTGCTGAACTACTTCGGGCAGGGCGCGCTGGTGCTGGCCAACCCCGGCGCCATCGACAACCCCTTCTTCCGGCTCTTTCCCTCGTGGGGCGTGCTGCCGATGGTGGTGCTGGCCGCGATGGCCACGGTGATCGCCTCGCAGGCGGTGATTTCTGGCGCCTTCTCGCTCACGGCACACGCGATGCGCATGGGCTACCTGCCGCGCATGCGGGTGATCCAGACTTCGGGCGCGGCCATCGGGCAGATCTACGTGCCAGCCGTGAACTGGCTGCTGATGGTGGGCGTGCTGCTGCTGGTGGTGGGCTTCCGCAGCTCGAGCGCGCTGTCGGCGGCGTACGGTATCGCGGTGTCGATCACGATGGTCACGACCACGCTGCTGGCCGGCATCGTGGCCTGGGGGCTGTGGCGCTGGAACAAGGTGGCGGTGGTGGTCGGCGTGGCAGCCTTCGCGGTGATCGACCTGACCTTCGTGGTTGCCAACAGCCTGAAGGTCGCCGAGGGCGGCTGGCTCACCTTGGCGGTGGCCGCGGTGGTGATGGTGGTGTTCACCACCTGGGCCAAGGGCCGTCGCCTGGGGCTGGAGGCGGCCGCGGCCGAGAGCCTGCCGCTGCGCGCCTTCGTCGAGTCGCTGGCGCTGCACATGCCGCACCGGGTGAGCGGCACCGCGGTGTTCTTGAACCCCGACGCCACCGCGGTGCCGCACGCGCTGCTGCACAACCTCAAGCACAACCAGGTGCTGCACGAGCAGGTGATCGTGCTGCGCGTGCTGCCTTGCGACACACCGCGCGTCGACGCGCGCATTCGCATCGAGGCAGAGCAACTGATGGACGGCATCTGGATGGTCACGGCGCGTCACGGTTTCATGGAGCGGCCCGACGTGCCGGAATTCATCCGCATCCTGGCCTACCAGAAGACGCTGGCGATCGATTCGATGAAGACCTCCTACTTCGTTTCGCGCGCCTCGATCGGCGAGGAAACCCTGCCTGGCATGAACCCGATCCGGCGTGCCCTGTTCGGCTGGCTGCAGCGCAACGCGGGGCGCGCTTCGGACTATTTCGAACTGCCCGACAACCGCCTCGTGGAGATGGGCCAACGAACCTAGTGACCGGCGGGTCATTGACAGTGCTTCACGTTTACCCTAGATTACTAACCAGTGGGTCATTAATGATCCGGTTCGTCCTTTCCAGGGTGTCTCATGACCGCCTCCGCCGTCCTCTCGTCCCGTGTCCGCAGTGCCGCATGGCTGCTGCTTCCCGCCATTTTTCTGGCCGGCTGCTCGCCGAAACCCGCCGCCGAGGATCCCGTGCGCGCGGTCAAGTTCGTGACCGTGGGCACGAGCGAATTCGATGCCCAGCCCGAGTTCTCGGCCGAGGTTCGGGCGCGCGTCGAATCGCGCCTGGGCTTCCGCGTGGCGGGCAAGATCACCAGGCGCCAGGCTGAACTCGGCCAGCATGTGCAGGCCGGCCAGGTGCTGGCCCAGCTCGACCCGCAGGACTACAAGCTCGCCGCTGAGGCCGCTCGAGCCCAGCAGGCCGCCGCGCTGACCAACCGCGACCTGGCTGCCGCCGACCTGAAGCGCTACACCGAATTGCGCCAGCAGAACTTCATCAGCGGCGCCGAGCTCGAGCGCCGCGAAACCACCTGGAAGGCCGCGCAGGCCCAGCTCGAACAGGCTCAGGCGCAGCTCGCCTCGCAGGGCAACCAGGCCAACTACACGACGCTGGTGGCGGACGTGGCCGGCATCATCACGGCCATCGAGGCCGAGCCGGGCCAGGTGGTGCAGGCCGGCACGCCGGTCGTGCGCATCGCACAGGACGGCGCGCGCGACGTGGTGTTCGCGGTGCCCGAAGACCGCGCCACGCTGATCAAGGCGGGGTCACCCGTCACGGTGCGCGGCTGGTCCGGCGGCAGCGAGCTGCAGGGCGAGGTGCGCGAAGTAGCGGCCAGCGCCGACGCGGTCACGCGCACCTACTCGGTCAAGGTCGCCATCGATGCGGCCGCCTCGCCGCCGCTCGGCGCCACGGTCTATGCGCGTCCGCAGGCGCTCGCGCATGGCACCACCGCGGTGATGAAGCTGCCGACCAGCGCACTGCGCCAGGAGGGCAAGGGCTCTGCCGTGTGGGTGCTCGACAAGCCGACCATGACGGTGCGTTCGCAGACTGTGCAGGTCGCCACGGCTGACGGCAACGAGGCGGTGATCGCCAGTGGCATCGCCCCCGGCATGATGGTCGTGGCTGCGGGCGTGCACGTGCTGTCGCCGGGGCAGAAGGTCACCATCTACCAGTCCAAGGAGGCGGCCGCGGCCGCCGCCAATGCCGGTGCGAAGGACTCGGCACAGCCCGTGGCGGCTGTCGCTGCGACGAACAAGGAGATCGCAGCGGGTGCCGCCAAATGAGCGGCGGCGCAGCAACTCCCCCCGCTGAGAAGCCCGCCGGCTTCAATCTCTCCAAGTGGGCGCTGGACCACGCGCCCCTCACGCGCTACCTGATGGTGGTGCTGATGGTGCTGGGTGCCTTCGCGTACTTCCAGCTCGGCCAGGACGAGGACCCGCCGTTCACCTTCCGTGCGATGGTGGTGCGCACCTACTGGCCCGGCGCCACCGCGCAGCAGGTGGCCGAGCAGGTCACCGACAAGCTCGAACGCACGCTGCAGGAAGCGCCGTACGCCGACAAGATCCGCAGCTACTCGAAGCCCGGCGAGTCGCAGATCATCTTCAACATCAAGGACTCGTCGAAGTCCACCGAAGTGGCCAACGTCTGGTACACGGTGCGCAAGAAGATCGGCGACATGCGCGCCACCTTGCCCGCCGGCGTGCAGGGGCCGTTCTTCAATGACGACTTCGGCGATGTCTATGGCGTGATCTACGCGCTGGAGAGCGAAGGCTTCAGCTACGCCGAGCTCAAGACGTTGGCCGATGACGTGCGCCAGCAGCTTCTGCGCGTGAAGGACGTGGCCAAGGTCGACCAGTTCGGCGTGCAGGACGAGAAGGTCTACATCGAGATCTCGCAGAAGCGCCTGGCGCAGCTGGGGCTCGATTTCAACGCAGTGCTGGCGCAGCTCGGCTCGCAGAACGCGATCGAGAGCGCGGGCTCGATCCAGTCGCCGCTCGACGTGGTGCAGGTGCGCGTGGCCGGCCAGTTCACCAGCGTCGACCAGCTGCGCGAGATGCCCATCCGCGGCAGCTCGGGCAGCCAGATCAAGCTCGGCGACATCGCCGACATCCATCGCGGCTACATCGATCCGCCGGCGGTCAAGGTGCACCACCAGGGCAAGGAAGTGATCGCACTTGGCGTGTCGATGGCCAAGGGCGGCGACATCATCGCACTGGGCAAGGCGCTGAAGGCCACCACCGCCACCATCGACCAGCGCCTGCCGGCCGGCGTGAAGCTGGCGCAGGTGCAGGACCAGCCGGTGTCGGTGGCCAGCTCGGTCAACGAGTTCGTCGGCGTGCTGATCGAGGCCGTGGCCATCGTGCTGGCCGTGAGCATCATTTCGCTCGGCCTGCACAAGGGCGGGCGCTTCGGCTGGTACATCGACATGCGACCCGGGCTGGTGGTGGCGATCACCATTCCGCTGGTGCTGGCCGTGACCTTCCTGGCGATGAACTACTTCGGCATCGGGCTGCACAAGATATCGCTGGGCTCGCTGATCATCGCGCTCGGCCTGCTGGTGGACGACGCGATCATTGCGGTCGAGATGATGGTGCGCAAGATGGAAGAGGGCTACGACAAGGTCCGCGCCGCCACCTTCGCCTACGACGTGACGGCCAAGCCGATGCTCACGGGCACGCTCATCACGGCCGCGGGCTTCCTTCCGATCGGCATCGCCAAGTCGGTGACGGGCGAGTACACCTTCGCGATCTTCGCAGTGACGGTGATCGCGCTGGTGCTGTCGTGGATCGTCTCTGTGTACTTCGTGCCCTACCTCGGCACGCTCTTGCTGAAGGTGAAACCGCACGACCCCGAGGCGCCGCCGCACGAGCTGTTCGACACGGCCTTCTACAACGCCTTTCGCCGCGCGGTGAACTGGTGTGTGCAGCACCGCTGGATGACCATCGGCGCCACGGTGTTGATCTTCGCGCTCGGCATCTTCGGCATGGGCAAGGTGCAGCAGCAGTTCTTTCCGGATTCGAGCCGGCCCGAGATCCTGGTCGACATCTGGTTCCCCGAGGGCACCTCGTTCGCGGCCAACGAAGAGGTGGCCAAGCGCGTCGAGAAGCGTTTCATGCAGGAAGCTGGCGTGAAGACGGTCAGCACCTGGATCGGCTCGGGCGTGCCGCGTTTCTATCTGCCGTTGGACCAGGTGTTTCCGCAGACCAACGTGTCGCAGCTGATCGTGCTCGCCAAGGACCTGAAGGTGCGCGAGACGCTGCGCCTGAAGCTGCCGCAAGTGCTGGCGCAGGAATTTCCGGAGGTGCGCGGGCGCGTCAAGCTGCTGCCCAACGGGCCGCCGGTGCCGTACCCGGTGCAGTTCCGCGTGATCGGCACCGACCCGGCGCAGCTGCGCGGCCACGCCGACGAGGTGAAGGCCGTGTTGCGCGAGAACGCCAACATGCGCGGCGTGAACGACAACTGGAACGAATCGGTCAAGGTGATCCGCCTCGAAGTCGACCAGGCCAAGGCGCGCGCGCTCGGCGTGACGAGCCAGGCCATTGCGCAGGCCTCGAAGACCATGTTCAGCGGCACGACAGTGGGCCAGTACCGCGAGAACGACCTGCTGATCGACATCGTGCTGCGCCAGGCGCCCGACGAGCGCCAGGCCATCTCGGACATCGGCAACGCCTACATCCCGACCACCTCGGGCCGCTCGATCCCGCTCACGCAGATCGCCAAGCCGGTGTTCACCTGGGAGCCGGGCGTGATGTGGCGCGAGAACCGCGACTACGCCATCACCGTGCAGGGCGACGTGATCGAGGGGCTGCAGGGCGCGACCGTGACGGCGCAACTGTTGCCGAAACTGCGCCAACTCGAGGCCGGCTGGGTAGAGGCCGGGCAGGGCGGCTACCGCATCGAGGTGGCGGGCGCGGTGGAAGAAAGCAGCAAGGGCTCGGCCTCGATCGTGGCGGGTGTGCCGATCATGCTGTTCCTGGTGTTCACGCTGCTGATGCTGCAGCTGCACAGCTTCAGCCGCTCGCTGCTGGTGTTCGTCACCGGCCCGATGGGCATCGCCGGCGTGGCCGGCGCGCTGCTGGTACTGAACCGGCCCTTCGGCTTCGTGGCGCTGCTGGGCGTGATCGCGCTGATGGGCATGATCCAGCGCAACGCGGTGATCCTGATCGACCAGATCGAGCTTGACCGCGCGGCGGGCGTGCCGGCGTGGGATGCGATCGTGGAGTCGGCGGTGCGGCGGCTGCGGCCGATCGTGCTGACGGCCGCGGCGGCGGTGCTGGCCATGATTCCGCTGTCGCGCAGCGTGTTCTGGGGGCCGATGGCCGTGGCCATCATGGGCGGYCTGATCGTCGCGACGGTGCTGACGCTGCTGGCCTTGCCCGCAATGTATGCCGCGGCATTTCGTGTGAAGCGGGAGCCGAAAGAGGCGCCGATTAGCGTCTAAAATCGAAAGCTGACCGATTTCAAGCGGATGGTCTTTGGCCCGTGAGGTTCCACGGCGCGAAGAGGCCGTCCGCTTTTGCATTCACCTGAAAGATTGGCATTGCGCGGGTGGCGAAATTGGTAGACGCACCAGGTTTAGGTCCTGACGTTCGCAAGAACGTGCCGGTTCGAGTCCGGCCCCGCGCACCAGCCTGCCGAGTAGCCCGTTCCATCGGGCATTGACGAAGCCCCCGTTTCGAGAGAGACGGGGGCTTTTTCTTTTTTGCGCGTCTTCACCAGTCGCTGTTGTCGCCGTCGCTGCTGCCCCCGTCATCCCACGAACCGGTATCGGTGATGCCGAAGTCGTTGTCGACGATGCGTTCGGGCGCCTGGTCGGCGGAGGGCGAGGAAGAAGGCCAGAGGCTGCGGCCCATCTCTGCGTTGCCGCTGTCTGCGATGTGAGAAGTGTCGTTCCGGTCGGTGTTGTCCGACCGGTTGTTCATCCAGTGGCGCACGGCCTCCTGGGCCACCACCGCGCCTACGCCCACCGCCGCACCGGTGGCCAGYGCCGAGCCCAGGCCCATGCCGGGAGCGGCTGTGGGTGGGGCCGCGGGCGTCCAGTTGCCGCCCGGCGCGTAGCTTCCGTATCCAGCGCCTGGTGCGCCCGCTGCAGGGCCGTACGACGGAGCTTGGGCCACAGGCGGCGCCACCCGGCGACGGAAGGCGAGGTAACCCGCGACCAGCAAGCCCACGAGCGCGATCGGCAGCCATGGCGTCGAGCCGCTCTTGGCTTCGGTCTGCGGCGGGGCCGGGGCTGGTGTGCTCATGCGCGCGGGTTCGGTCCGGGCCGGTGCGGCGGCGGGCTTGTCGAGCTTGCTCGTGAGCCGCTCGACGGCCTCGGGCTTGGCGAAAGACAGGTCGGGCGCGAGCGCCTTCGCCTGGGCCAGCGCGCTTCGCGCGCCGTCGAACTTGCCTTGCGCTGCGAGCAGTTCGGCCTGGACGAAATGGGCCTTGGCGCTTTTGGGGTGGTCCTTCAGTACCTTTGCGATCATGGTGTCGGCCTCGGCCATCCTGCCGCCGTTCGCGGCCTCGTAGATCTGCTGGATGGTGGGCTCGGCCGGAGTGGGCGAATCGGCCTTCGCCTGTGCCAACGAGGGCATGCCGAATGCCACGACAAGGGTGAAGGCGAGGGCGGCGAACAGTCGCTGAAGCATGATTTTTCCTGTGCGTTCCTATGGAGAGGGGACGAATCGGAACTGACTTTACGGCTGGAATATTGGTCAAGCCTGACCATCGTTCGCGCCGCGCCAGGCCCCCGTGAAAACCCGCTTTCCCGGCGGATTAGAATCCTGGGTTGCCCAGTTTTGCAGGCGGCACGTGCGTGCCTCCGCATAAATCCCGCCAGCGCGTGTAAGTCCTTGATCTGTATTGATAAAAAAGATGCAGGCCCCGCGCACCGGCCCCCTTACCAGGAAGACATCATGACCGTGACCGTTGAAACTCTCGAGAAGCTCGAACGCAAGATCACGCTGACCCTGCCGGTCGGCACCATCCAGAACGAAGTCGATTCGCGCCTCAAGAAGCTCGCGCGCACCGTCAAGATGGACGGCTTCCGTCCCGGCAAGGTGCCGATGAACGTGGTGGCCCAGCGCTATGGCTATTCGGTGCACTACGAAGTCATGAACGACAAGGTCGGCGAGGCCTTCTCGCAAGCCGCCAACGAAGCCAAGCTGCGCGTGGCCGGCCAGCCCCGCATCACCGAGAAGGAAGAGTCGCCCGAAGGCGAGCTGGCCTTCGACGCGGTGTTCGAGGTGTTCCCCGAAGTCAAGATCAACGACCTGACCGGCGCCGAAGTCGAGAAGCTCTCGGCCGAAGTGGGCGACGAAGCCATCGACAAGACGCTCGACATCCTGCGCAAGCAGCGCCGCACCTTCGCCCAGCGCGCGCAAGACGCCGTTGCGCAGGACGACGACCGCGTGACCGTCGACTTCGAAGGCAAGATCGACGGCGAGCCCTTCCAGGGCGGCAAGGCCGAAGACTTCCAATTCGTGGTCGGCGAAGGCCAGATGCTGAAGGAATTCGAAGACGCCGTGCGCGGCATGAAGGCCGGCGACAGCCGCACCTTCCCGCTGTCGTTCCCAGCCGATTACCACGGCAAGGACGTGGCCGGCAAGCAGGCCGACTTCATGGTCACCCTGAAGAAGATCGAAGCCTCGCACTTGCCCGAAGTCAACGAACAACTGGCCAAGTCGCTCGGCATTGCCGAAGCCACCGTCGAAGGCCTGCGCGCCGACATCAAGCGCAACCTCGAGCGCGAAGTGAAGTTCCGCCTGCTGGCGCGCAACAAGAACGCCGTGATGGACGCCCTGGTGGCCAATGCCGAGCTCGACCTGCCGAACGCCAGCGTGCAGTCGGAAGTCAACCGCATGGTCGAAGGCGCCCGCGCCGAACTGAAGCAGCGCGGCATCAAGGACGCCGACAAGGCTCCGATCCCCGACGAAGTGTTCCGCCCGCAAGCCGAGCGCCGCGTGCGCCTGGGCCTGGTGGTCGCCGAACTGGTGCGCGCCAACAACCTGCAGGCCAAGCCCGAGCAGATCAAGGCCCACATCGACGAGCTGGCCGCCAGCTACGAAAAGCCGGCCGACGTGGTGCGCTGGTACTTCAGCGACAACAACCGCCTGGCGGAAGTCGAAGCCGTGGTCATCGAGAACAACGTGACCGATTTCGTCCTGGGCAAGGCCAAGGTCAACGAAAAGTCGGTGTCGTTCGACGAGCTGATGGCGCAGCAGCAGGGTTGATCCGCCGCTACGGTAACGCCAATGGGGCTTGTGCTTTGCGGCACGAGCCCCATTTCACTCAGGCGTACAGTTCAGAAACAGCGAACGATTCCATTTCTCGGAGAGCAAATTCATGAGCGCACAGGAAATCCAAGGCCTCGGCATGGTCCCGATGGTCATCGAGCAATCGGGCCGCGGCGAGCGGTCCTATGACATCTATTCGCGCCTCCTCAAGGAGCGCATCATTTTCCTGGTGGGCGAGGTCAACGACCAGACGGCCAACCTCGTCGTGGCGCAGCTGCTGTTCCTCGAGAGCGAGAACCCGGACAAGGACATTTCGTTCTACATCAACTCTCCGGGCGGCAGCGTGAGCGCCGGCATGGCGATCTACGACACCATGCAGTTCATCAAGCCCGACGTGTCGACCATGTGCCTCGGCTTCGCGGCCAGCATGGGCGCCTTCCTGCTGGCGGCCGGCGAGAAGGGCAAGCGCTTCTCGCTGCCCAACTCGAAGATCATGATCCACCAGGTGCTTGGCGGCGCACGCGGCCAGGCCACCGACATCGAGATCCATGCGCGCGACATCCTGCGCACCAAGGACCAGATGAACCGCATCCTGGCCGAACGTACCGGCCAGCCGCTGGAAAAAGTCAAGACCGACACCGAACGCGACTATTTCCTGACGGCCGACGAGGCCAAGGAATACGGTCTGGTCGACCAGGTCGTCGCCAAGCGCGGTTAAAACTGTCCGGCGCCCTGTGGCGCAAAAGGCAAAAAACGGCGTTTTCCACACGGGAAACGCCGTTTTTGTTTAGTTATCATTGTCCCTACCCTGTAACGAGGCAAAAGTCCATGGCCGATAAAAAAGGCTCCTCCAGCGAAAAAACGCTTTATTGCTCGTTCTGCGGCAAGAGCCAGCACGAGGTCAAGAAGCTGATCGCGGGCCCTTCGGTCTTCATCTGCGACGAGTGCATCGACCTTTGCAACGAGATCATCCGCGACGAGCTCCCCGCGGGCGAAGAAGCGCGTGAAGCACGCAGCGACCTGCCGACGCCGCTCGAGATCAAGACCAACCTCGACAACTACGTGATCGGCCAGGAGCCGGCCAAGCGCATGCTGTCGGTGGCCGTCTACAACCACTACAAGCGCTTGCGCCACAAGGAAAAGGCCAAGGGCGACGACGTCGAGCTCAGCAAGAGCAACATCCTGCTGATCGGCCCTACGGGCTCGGGCAAGACGCTGCTGGCGCAGACGCTCGCGCGCATGCTCGACGTGCCTTTCGTGATGGCCGACGCCACCACGCTGACCGAAGCCGGCTACGTGGGCGAGGACGTCGAGAACATCATCCAGAAGCTGCTGCAGAGCTGCAACTACGAGGTCGAGCGCGCCCAGCGCGGCATCGTCTACATCGACGAGATCGACAAGATCTCGCGCAAGTCCGACAACCCCTCGATCACGCGCGACGTGTCGGGCGAGGGCGTGCAGCAGGCGCTGCTCAAGCTCATCGAAGGCACGATGGCCAGCGTGCCGCCGCAAGGCGGGCGCAAGCACCCGAACCAGGACTTCCTGCAGATCGACACGACCAACATCCTGTTCATCTGCGGCGGTGCGTTCGCGGGCCTGGAGAAGGTCATCGAAAACCGCACCGAGGCCTCGGGTATCGGCTTCGGCGCCGCGGTCAAGAGCAAGGCCCAGCGCAGCATCACCGAGGTGTTCCGCGAAGTCGAGCCTGAAGACCTGATCAAGTTCGGCCTGATTCCCGAACTGGTGGGCCGGATGCCCGTGGTCGCATCGCTCGCGGAACTCAGCGAGGACGCGCTGGTCCAGATCCTGACCGAGCCGAAGAACGCGGTGGTGAAGCAGTTCACCAAGCTGCTGCAGATGGAAGGCGTGGATCTGGAGATCCGTCCGGCGGCGCTCAAGGCGATCGCACGCAAGGCGCTGGCCCGCAAGACCGGCGCACGCGGCCTGCGCTCGATCCTTGAACAGTCGCTGATCGACACCATGTTCGAATTGCCGAACGCGACCAATGTCGACAAGGTGGTGGTCGAGGAATCGACCATCGACGAAAACAAGCCCCCGCTGCTCGTGTACCGCGAAGCGGCGAAAAAGGCCTAAAGCCAAAGACCCGAAGGATCTGCATGTCTGGCCACACCCCTCTGCCTTCCGAAGCCCTCGACCTGCCGCTGCTGCCGCTGCGCGACGTCGTGGTGTTTCCCCACATGGTGATCCCGCTCTTCGTGGGACGCCCCAAGAGCATCAAGGCACTCGAACTTGCCATGGAGGCGGAGCGCCGCATCATGCTGGTGGCGCAGAAGGCCGCCGCCAAGGACGAGCCCTCGGTCGAGGACATGTTCGAAGTCGGCTGCGTCTCGACCATCCTGCAGATGCTCAAGCTGCCCGACGGCACCGTGAAGGTGCTGGTCGAAGGCCAGCAGCGCGCACGCGTGAACCGCATCGATGACGGCGAGACGCACTTCTCGGCCAACGTGACGCCCGTCGTGGCGCCCGAAGGCGGCGAGAAGGGCACCGAGGTCGAGGCGCTGCGCCGCGCGGTGATGCAGCAGTTCGACCAGTACGTCAAGCTGAACAAGAAGATCCCGCCCGAGATCCTCACTTCGATTTCGAGCATCGACGATCCGGGCCGCCTCGCGGACACCATCGCCGCCCATCTGCCGCTCAAGCTCGACAACAAGCAGGCCGTGCTTGACCTCGACGACGTCAAGGCACGCCTGGAGAATCTGTTCGGGCAGCTCGAGCGCGAGGTCGACATCCTCAACGTCGACAAGAAGATCCGTGGCCGCGTGAAGCGCCAGATGGAGAAGAACCAGCGCGACTTCTACCTCAACGAGCAGGTCAAGGCCATCCAGAAGGAGCTCGGCGAAGGCGAAGAGGGCGCGGACATCGAGGAGATCGAGAAGAAGATCAAGCTCGCCAAGATGTCCAAGGAAGGCCTGAAGAAGGCCGAAGGCGAACTCAAGAAGCTCAAGCTCATGTCGCCCATGTCGGCCGAAGCCACCGTGGTGCGCAACTACATCGACGTGCTGATCGGCCTGCCCTGGAGCAAGAAGACCAAGATCAAGCACGACCTCGCCAATGCCGAGGCGGTGCTCAATGCCGACCACTATGGCCTCGAGAAGGTCAAGGATCGCATCCTTGAATATCTCGCGGTGCAGCAGCGCGTAGACAAGGTGAAGGCACCCATCCTGTGCCTCGTGGGCCCACCGGGTGTCGGGAAGACCTCGCTGGGGCAGTCGATCGCGAAAGCGACCGGCCGCAAGTACACCCGCATGGCGCTGGGCGGCATGCGCGACGAAGCCGAGATCCGCGGCCATCGCCGCACCTACATCGGCGCGCTGCCGGGCAAGGTGCTGCAGGGCCTGAGCAAGATCGGCACGCGCAATCCGCTGTTCCTGCTCGACGAAATCGACAAGCTGGGCACCGACTTCCGCGGCGACCCGTCGAGCGCGTTGCTCGAGGTGCTCGACCCCGAGCAGAACCACACCTTCGGCGACCATTATGTGGAAGTCGACTTCGACCTGAGCGACGTGATGTTCGTCGCCACCTCGAACTCGATGAACATCCCGCCGGCGCTGCTCGACCGCATGGAGGTCATCCGCCTCTCGGGCTATACCGAGGACGAGAAGACCAACATCGCGATCAAGTACCTGCTGCCCAAGCAGATGAAGAACAACGGCGTGAAGGACGACGAGCTCTTCGTCACCGAAGAGGCCGTGCGCGACATCGTGCGCTACTACACGCGTGAAGCTGGCGTGCGTTCGCTCGAGCGCGAACTGTCCAAGATCTGCCGCAAGGTGGTGAAGGGCCTGCTGCTCAAGCAACTCACGCCCAAGGTCACGGTCGACGGCAAGAACCTCAACGAGTTTCTCGGCGTGCGCAAGTACAGCTTCGGCCTCGCGGAGAAGCAGAACCAGGTCGGCCAGGTGGTCGGCCTTGCGTGGACCGAAGTCGGCGGCGACCTGCTGACGATCGAAGCCGTGACCATGCCCGGCAAGGGTGTGATCAGCCGCACCGGTTCGCTGGGCGACGTGATGAAGGAATCGGTCGAGGCTGCACGCACCGTGGTGCGCAGCCGCTCGCGCCGCCTGGGCATCAAGGACGAGGTGTTCGAGAAGCGCGACATCCATATCCACGTGCCAGATGGCGCGACGCCGAAGGACGGCCCGAGCGCGGGCGCGGCGATGACGACGGCCTTCGTGTCGGCGCTCACGGGCATCCCCGTGCGCGGCGACGTCGCGATGACCGGCGAGATCACGCTGCGCGGCGAGGTCACCGCTATCGGCGGCCTGAAGGAAAAGCTGCTGGCGGCACTGCGCGGTGGCATCAAGACCGTGCTGATCCCGGAGGAAAACGCCAAGGACCTGCAGGACATCCCAGAGAACGTGAAGAACGGCCTCGAGATCGTGCCCGTGAAGTGGATCGACAAGGTCCTCGAGATCGCGCTCGAGAAGATGCCCGAGCCGCTGTCCGACGAAGAGGTGGCTGCATCTGCTGCTGCCGTGGCCGAACTGGCCAAGCAGCGCGCGGCGGCACCCGCCGCGGAAGGTTCGGTCAAGCACTGACTGGTTGATCGCAAAACTTGTGGAGGCTCGAAAAACTGATATATAATTCGAGGCTCGAAACGCGGGAATAGCTCAGTTGGTAGAGCGCAACCTTGCCAAGGTTGAGGTCGAGAGTTCGAGACTCTTTTCCCGCTCCAGTTTTGAAAAAGGGAAGCAGCAGCTTCCCTTTTTTTCGCTAGGTCGATTTCGTATTTCTGCGTGGCGCGATAGCAAAGCGGTTATGCAACGGATTGCAAATCCGTCTAGCCCGGTTCGACTCCGGGTCGCGCCTCCACCTTCTCGTTCAACTCGATTCGACCCCGACGACCAAGCCCCGCCAACCCATGTTGCCGGGGCTTGTTTTGTTTGGGTTATCGTCGATGTTCAACCTGACGCCCGGATGGTGAAATTGGTAGACACATCGGACTTAAAATCCGCCGCTTCCTTAATCGGGGCATACGGGTTCGACCCCCGTTCCGGGTACCACACTTACAAGGGAGCATTCGATGCCTCGCTACAACGCTCCATTTGAGATCCATGTGCACGGCGACGTGCCGCTGCGTTCGGACGTGACCTTCGACCAGATCCAGGAGGCGCTCAAGCCCCTCTGGAAGTACGCCGGCGCCAAATCGCTGGCCGACGGTGCCACCAGCACCTACGAAGAAGAGCCCGGAATCCGCTTCGAGCAGAAGGACCACACGCTGCAGATGTGCTGGACCGTGCCCGGCGATGAAGACTTCCGCCAGGCCCTCGACGAGATGTGCATGGCCCTGAACGAGCTCTCCGAGCGCGGTGCGGCCATCGAGGTCACCTTCTACGACACCGACTTCGACGAGGAAGAGGGCGACCCCGAGGAAGAATCACGCGACGACTTCCTGATGCTGTTCGTCGGCCCGAACCCGGCAGCAATCATGCAGGTGCAGCGCGATCTGCTGGTGGAAGACGTCGTCAATCTCATGGAGCGCCACTTCGACGGCGCCGAACTGGGTGGCGTGGTCTCCGAGATCGACCGCCTCTTCAGCGACCGTTTCGACGCGCTCGTGAACTCGCTCGAGATCGGCAAGCGTCCGCGCGGCACGGGCGGTCCCGGCAGCGGCGGTGGCCACGGCGGCGGCCGCCGTCCGCGCCACCTGCATTGATCCACTCTTCATAGACAAGGCCTCGTGGCCCTGTTTCCCGCCTCCGCGCTGCGCCCAGGGGTACGCAAGCGCGAGGTGTTCGGCTGGGCGATGTACGACTTCGCCAATTCGGGCTACACCACGGTCGTCATCACGGCAGTGTTTGCGGCCTACTTCGTGGGCGGCATCGCCAGGGGCGCGCCCTGGGCCGCCTTCGCATGGACGGCCGCGCTCAGCGTCTCCTATGCCATCGTGATGCTCACGATGCCGGCCATCGGCGCCTGGGCCGACTTGCGCGCGGCCAAGAAGCGGGTGCTCGTCTTCGCGACCGTCGGCTGCGTCCTCGCAACGGCAGCGCTTGCAATCACGCCCGGCTTCTCGGGTGCTTTCGGCGTTGCGCTGGCGATGGGGCTGGTGATCGTTTCCAACGCCTTCTATTCCTATGGCGAGTCCCTCACGGGTGCCTTCCTGCCCGAACTCGCCACGGCCGAGGGCATGGGCAAGGTGAGCGGGTGGGGCTGGGCCTTCGGCTATGTCGGCGGCATGCTGGCCCTGGGCATCTGCCTGGCCTATGTGCTGTGGTCGCAATCGAAGGGTTTGCCGGCGGCGCACTTCGTCCCGGTCACGATGCTCATCACGGCAGCCATCTACGGCGCGGCCGCCTGCGCCACCTTCGTGCTGTTGCCCGAACGTGCGCAGCCTCGAACTGCAGATGCCGAACTCGGTGCATGGCAGCAACTGCGCGCCACATACCGCCAGGCCAGGGCCTATCGCGACTTCATGTGGCTGCTGGCCTGCACGGTCTGCTACCAGGGCGGCGTGGCGGTCGCCATCACGCTTGCTGCGATCTACGCGGAGCAGGTGATCGGCTTCGTCGCGAGCGAGACCATGGTGCTGATCTTCGTGCTCAACATCGCGGCGGCGCTGGGCGCCTTCGGCTTCGGCTACATCCAGGACCGCATCGGCCACAAGATTTCGCTGGCCGCCACGCTGGTCGCCTGGATCGCGGTCTGCGTGATCGCCGCCTTGGTGACGACCAAGGGCGGCTTCTGGTGGGCGGCCGCCATTGCGGGGCTGGCCATGGGATCGAGCCAGTCGGCCGGCCGTGCCATGACGGGCTATCTGGCGCCGCCGAAGCAGCTCGCGGAGTTCTTCGGGCTCTGGACCTTCGCGACCCGGCTCGCCAGCATCATCGGTCCGCTGAGCTTCGGCGCGATCACCTGGATGACGGGCGGCAACCAGCGCATCGCGATTCTCTCGACGGCGGTACTGTTCGTGGCGGGGTTGCTGCTCCTGTTGCCAATCCGCATGGAGCGGGGCCGCGCCGCCGCTCTTCGCAGCCCGGCCTGAAGGCGTTCAGGGCACCTGCTGGCGAAGCGACTTCGGCACCTTGAAACGCTCGCCGTCGTAGCGCAGCGTGACGGTGTTGAATTTCGGGGGCAATGCCTTTTCCACGCAGCCCTGGTCTTCCTGCTCCTGCGCGCGGCTTTGCAGCAGCGTACGCGACAGCTGCAGGTCGGCAAGGCCGTTGCTGCTGCCCTTGCCGACGGACAACATGGTGCGCAGCTTGTCGAAGTGGCCGGTGCAGGTGGCGTCCCATCCACCATGGTCGTGGTCCAGCTCAATCTCCTGCAGAACCTCGCGCAACTGCTTGCCATGGTGCACGTAGAGCCGCACGGTTTCGCTGGCCAGCGGGCTGCCGGGCGCGTTGCTGCCGCGGTAGCGCACGCGCAGGCCGAAGGCGCGGGCCTCGGGCGACAGCACGTAGCGCGAGGTGTCGATGCGGATGTCCTGGATCGAGGTGGTGGCGTCCTCGTCGAGCGCCTCGGGCTGGAGGAGCCGGGCGATGACGGTGTCGCGTTCGGTGTTGCCGTTGTCGGGGCGCTGGATCAGCAGGATCTCGAGATCGAAGACCTTGGCGCCGTGGTCGGTCGTTTCGCGCGGCATGGGCAGCACGACGATGCTGCGCCCCGGAAAAGCCGGCCAGACCTTGCAGGCCGCGAGCCGCTCGTCGAGCGGCCGGTGGGGATGCAGCTTGGCGTGCATGCGCTCGGCCAGTCCGCTTTCGCAGGCCGCGTGGCTCAGCCCGGCGGCCGAGAGGCAGAAGAGTAGAGCGGCGTGGCGCAGCAGGCGCATCGAGGTCAGGCTTCGGTGGCCGTGGGAAGCCCGAGCCAGCGGGCGGCCGCCGCTTCGAGCACGGCGACGTTGCCGCTGCTTTGCAGCAGCAGGCTGCCGACGCCGCCATCCGCGAGTCGACCTGCCGACGCGAGCAGGCGCCGCGCCTGCTGCGCGACCGGCACGCCGGTGTCGATGAAGCGCAGCGTCGCCGGTGCATGCCGGCTCAATTCGTCTTTCACGAGCGGGTAGTGGGTGCAGCCCAGCACCACGGTGTCGACACCATCGGGGCCGTCGCCGAAAGGCCCGGCCTCTTTCATGTAGCGCTCGCACAGCGCCGCGATACCCGCAGCGTCGAAGCCTTCGATGGCCTTCACGAGCCCGTCGCACGGCACGGAGCGTACGTCTGCCGATCCGGCGAACGAAGCGCGCAGGGCCGCGTACTTGGCACTGGCCAGGGTGCCTCGCGTGGCCATCACTGACACGCGTCCGGTGCGGCTGGCCGACACCGCGGGCTTGAGGCCGGGCTCCAGCCCCACGATGGGCAGGTCGGGATGCTCGGCCCGAAGCAAGTGGATGGCGGCCGTGGTGGCTGTGTTGCAAGCCACCACGAGCGCCTTGACTGCATGCTCGCGCCGCAGATGCTCGACCACCGAGCGCGAGCGCTCGATCACGTAGGCGTCCCCGCGCTCGCCGTACGGCGCATAGGCCGTATCGGCAAAGTAGACGAAGTTCTCCTGCGGCAGCTCGGCCCTCAGCGCGGCCAGCACGCTGAGGCCGCCGACCCCGCTGTCGAAGACGCCTACAGCGGTCACTCGGAAACCTCCGTGCTGCGCACTGCGGTGCGAGCGCCTGCGGGCGGCCGAGCGGCGCTCAAGCTTCTTCCATCATGATGGTCTTGAACTCGCCGCTGGCGATGCGCTTCTGCCACTCGGCAGGGCCGGTGATGTGCGCGCTGGTGCCGCCGGCATCGACCGCCACCGTCACGGGCATGTCGACCACGTCGAATTCATAGATCGCTTCCATGCCCAGGTCGGCGAAGCCCACCACCTTGGCGGTCTTGATGGCCTTGCTCACGAGGTAGGCGGCGCCGCCCACAGCCATGAGGTAGGCGCTCTTGTGCTTCTTGATCGCCTCGATGGCGACGGGGCCGCGCTCGGCCTTGCCGATCATCGCGATCAGGCCGGTCTGGGCCAGCATCATCTCGGTGAAGCCGTCCATGCGCGTGGCGGTGGTGGGGCCGGCGGGGCCCACGGCTTCATCGCCGACCGGATCGACCGGGCCGACGTAGTAGATGACGCGGTTGGTGAAGTCCACCGGCAGCTTCTCGCCCTTGGCCAGCATGTCCTGGATGCGCTTGTGCGCGGCATCGCGGCCGGTGAGCATCTTGCCGTTGAGCAGCAGGGTGTCGCCGGGCTTCCAGCTCGCCACTTCGGCGGGCGTGAGCTTGTCGAGGTCGACGCGCTTGCTCTTCTTTTCGTCGGGTGCCCAGTTGACGTTGGGCCACAGGTCGAGCGACGGCGGATCGAGGTACACCGGGCCGCTGCCGTCCATCACGAAGTGTGCATGGCGGGTGGCCGCGCAGTTGGGGATCATCGCCACTGGCTTGCTGGCCGCGTGCGTCGGGTACATCTGGATCTTGACGTCGAGCACGGTGGCCAGGCCGCCCAGGCCCTGCGCACCGATGCCCAGCGCGTTGACCTTCTCGTACAGCTCGATGCGCAGCGCCTCGACCTTGCTGAGTTCGGCGCCCGACTTCTTCTTGGCCTGCAGCTCGTGCATGTCGAGGTCGTCCATCAGGCTTTCCTTGGCCATCAGCGCGGCCTTCTCGGCCGTGCCGCCGATGCCGATGCCCAGCATGCCCGGCGGGCACCAGCCGGCGCCCATGGTCGGCACGGTCTTGAGCACCCAGTCGACCACGCTGTCGCCGGGGTTCAGCATGACCAGCTTGCTCTTGTTCTCGCTGCCGCCGCCCTTGGCCGCGACCGTCACTTCGACGGTGTTGCCGGGAACGATCTCGGTGAAGATCACCGCGGGCGTGTTGTCCTTGGTGTTCTTGCGGTCGAACTGCGGATCGGCCACGACCGAGGCGCGCAGCGTGTTGTCGGGGTGGTTGTAGCCGCGGCGCACGCCTTCGTTGATGGCGTCGTCCAGGCTGCCGGTGAAGCCGCCCCAGCGCACGTCCATGCCCACCTTGAGGAACACGTTGACGATGCCGGTGTCCTGGCAGATCGGGCGGTGGCCCGTGGCGCTCATCTTGCTGTTGGTCAGGATCTGCGCGATGGCGTCCTTGGCCGCGGGGCTCTGCTCGCGCTCGTAGGCGCGGGCCAAATGGGCGATGTAGTCGGCGGGGTGGTAGTAGCTGATGTACTGCAGCGCGGCGCTGATCGATTCGATCAGGTCGGCCTGCTGGATCGTGGTCGTCATGGTGGGGGGGTGTTTTTTGGAGTGTGGAACGCCCCCCGATTATCTCAGCCGGCGCGCCTACCTCGCCGCCGCCCGGGCTTCCTCGATCCAGCCGTCGAACAGCGGCCGATGCGCCTTGATCCAACCATCGGTGTGCCGCTCCAGGTCTTGCTGGGTATTGGCGCCCTGGCTCATGCGCAGGTTCTGGGCATTGATGTCGCCGATCGGCAGCTTCATCACCTCGAACAGCCTGCCGGCCGCGGGGTTCTTCTCGACGAAAGCCCGGTTGGCGACGATCTGCTCCTGGTTGGCCTGGAAGCCGTAGTTCTTGCCGTTGGGCAACCGCGTGTCGGCGCCGTCGCCCTGCGACGAAGAGGACGGCACCTGCAGCCACACCACGTCCGCGCCCGGACGCAGCACGGCGCTCACCCAGTAGGGCGTCCAGGTGTAGTACAGCACCGGCTTGTCCTGCCTGAAGCGGGCGATGGTGTCGGCCATCAGCGCGGCATAGCTGCCCTGCTTGTGCGTGACGGTGTCGCGCAGCTGATAGGCCGTCAGGTGTTTTTCGATCGCGAGTTCGCAGCCCCAGCCGGGGTTGCAGCCTGTCAGGTCGGCACGGCCGTCGCCGTCTGTGTCGAACAGCTTCGCAATGGCCGGGTCCTTGAGCTGCGCGATGTTGGTGATGTTGTATTGCTCGGCTGTCTTGCGGTCGATCAGGTAGCCCTGCACCGCGCCGTCGGAGTACACGCCCCTGCGCCACAGCTTGGCGTCGCCGCCGCTGTTCTTGTAGAAGTCGGCGTGCAGCAGGCTCCAGTGGTTGGCCATGAAGGTGGCGTCGCCGTTGGCGATGGCGAGGTGTTCGGTGGCGGGCTCCAGGTCTTTCATGGGCTCGACCGTGTAGCCGAGCTTTTCGAGCGCGCGCATCACCAGCAGCGTCTGGAACGCCTCCTCGGCGAGCGAGCTCTTGAGCGGCTGCACGGTCACGCCCTTGCCGGGGAGGTCGTTGGCGGCTTGCGCGGCCATGCCGAAGGCGACGAAGCCGAGGGCCAGAAAGCTGCGTGCGATGAAAGTGGTTTTCTTCATGCGTTGAATTCCTCCGTGGCGGGTCATTGCGCTTGCGTGGACAAGGCGGGAACAGGCGCGTTCGCACCGCGCGACGGCGTGCCCAGCAAGCGCTGCAGCACGCGCAGCGAGAAGCCGGCCGGCCCGGTGTGCCACCAGCGGCGACCCGCGCTGCGGCGCGACTTGCCCATCGCCTGCGTCAGCCGGTCGAGCGAAATCGCCAGCAGCACGATGCCCAGGCCGCCGACCGTCGCCAGGCCCATGTCGAGCCGGCCGATGCCGCGCAGCACCATCTGGCCCAGGCCGCCCACGGCGATCATCGAGGCGATCACCACCATCGACAGCGACAGCATCAGCGCCTGGTTGATGCCCGCCATGATCGACGGCATGGCCAACGGCAGTTGCACCTTCACCAGCATCTGCCATGGCGAAGCGCCGTAGGCGCGCGCGGCCTCGATGAGGTCGGGCCGCACCTGGCGCAGGCCCAGGCTGGTCAGGCGCACCAGCGGCGCCAGCGCGAAGATGATCGTCACGATCACGCCCGGCACGTTGCCGATGCCGAACAGCATCACCACCGGCACGAGGTACACGAATGCTGGCGTGGTCTGCATGGCGTCGAGCAGCGGGCGCATGAGGCGCTGGGCCCGGTCGCTGCTGGCCAGCAGCACGCCCAGCGGCAGGCCGATGAACATGCAGAACACGAGCGAGGTCAGCACCAGCGACAGCGTCACCATGGCTTCGGGCCAGATGCCCAGCATCGCCACGAGCAGCAGCGCGACCGTGGTGCCGACGGCCAGCGCGCGGCCGGCGAACTGCCAGGCGAAGAGGCCGATCAACGCGATCATCGCCAGCGTGGGCAAGCCGGTGAGCAGGCCCTGGACCCAGTTCAGCGTGCTGTCGATGGGCAGGCGCACGGTCTGGAAGAAGGGCCGGAAATGTTCCACCACCCAGCCGAGGCCCTGGTTGATCCAGGATTCGACGGGCAAGGAACCGTCCCAGAGGCGGTGCAGCTGGAAGCCGTCAGTCGCGGCATTGGCCGATCCGGCCAGCTGGTGGGCCGTGTCGACAGGGGCATCGAGCCAGGCGCTGGTGGCAGAGGTGTCGGGCGCGGCTGAGAGTGCTTCCCACGGATCGACGAAGGTGGGGGCTGCGGGCGTGTCCAGCACCGGCGTGCCCAGGTCGGAAGGAAGTGTGTTGTCGTTCATCGTTCAAGGTCCTCCGTGAATTCAGTGCGGCTCGGCGGCGAGCGCGGGGGCGGCGTTGGGCAAGACGGGCTCGATCGGCGGCGTGTCGCGGTCGAGGAACTTGAGAAGCGTCGTCTTGCTGATCGCACCGCAGAAGCGGCCGTCGCTGGCCACCACCGGCAGCGCGCACGGTGCCTGCGCGAGCTGGCCGATCAGGCCCGCCACGGGGGCTTCGGCGTCGATGCGCGGCAGGTCGTCGAGGAACGCGTGCTGCAGCCCCAGCGGACCCGAATGCCCATCGAGCGCGCTGCGCAGCGTGTCCGCCGACACCACGCCGAGGTAGCGCCTGTTCGGGCTGGTCACGTAGGCGAAGTCGCGGTCCTGGTCTTCCAGCACCTTGAGCGCCGCGCGCGCACCGCGCTCGGGGTGCTCGCACACGACGGTGAGCGACTTGCGCGCGATGTCCGCTGCCTTGAACACCGCCGCCGCATCCACGCCGCGCACGAAGCTGCGCACGTAATCGTCGGCGGGGCTGCGCAGGATCTCGTCGGGCGTGCCGACCTGGATCACCTGGCCGTCCTTCATGATCGCGATGCGGTCGCCGATGCGCATCGCTTCATCCAGGTCGTGCGAGATGAAGACGATGGTGCGGCGCTGTTCCTTCTGCAGTCGCAGCAGCTCCGACTGCATCTCGGTGCGGATGATCGGGTCGAGCGCCGAGAAGGCCTCGTCCATCAGCAGGATCGACGGGTCCGAGGCCAGCGCGCGCGCCAGTCCCACGCGCTGCTGCATGCCGCCGGAAAGCTCATCGGGATAGCTGTCGCCCCAGCCTGCAAGGCCTACTTGCGCGAGCGCCTGATCGGCCTGCGCGAGCCGCTCTTTCTTGCTCGTGCCCGACAGTTCGAGGCCGAAGGCGGTGTTCTCGCGCACCGTCATGTGCGGCATCAGCGCGAACGACTGGAACACCATGCTGATGTCCTTGCGGCGCAGCGCGCGCAGCTTGGCGTCGGAGTGCTCGTTGATGTCGGCGCCATCGATCACGATGCGGCCGGCGGTCGGCTCGATCAACCGGTTCAACAGGCGCACCAGCGTCGACTTGCCCGATCCCGAGAGGCCCATGATCACGAAGATCTCGCCGGCCTGGATCTCGAAGGTGGCATCGAACACGCCGATCGACTGGCCTGTCTCGGCGAGGATTTCCTTCTTCGAGAAACCTTGCCGCACGAGTTCCAGGGCCTGCCCGGGCGCGTCGCCGAACACCTTGAAAACATGGTCGATGAGAATTCCTTTGGCCATATGCCGGGGCTCCTTGTGTGAAGGTTGGACACAGCACCGCCCCGGAGGACGGCAACGGTCACGCCATCAGCCGATGGGACTGTCCGAACAGAGAGCGCGTGAGGAAAACGCGTGCAATGGCCCGGCGAGCCTCTGGGGCTGCCGACAGGCACTGAAGACGACGTGGCGACGAAACCAGTGCCCGCCGAAAGGTGGCGTGGCAGTGGGGCCGGAAACGATCCGGCCGGTTTGCCGGGCAGGGCCCGGCGGGGAGAACCTTGCACCGCGACGGGATTCGGAGATCCGCGAGTAGTGCAGGGCCGATCAACATGACTTGTTGGTCGTCTGAAGCTCATGATTATAACTTTTTGACATGACGCGAGTCAACCCAACGGGCGTAACGTAATGTCGGCGGCGGCCCAATGGCCCCGTCAGATGCGAGCTATTCTTATTGGCCGATACTCGGCCTCGCGCCCGATCAGGCGGCGCGACCATCCAAGACTGCGGAGCTTTTTCACCATGACGACTTCCCCCAAGACCCGTGCCGAGCGCGATACCTTTGGACCGATCGACGTGCCGGCCGACAAGCTGTGGGGTGCGCAGACGCAGCGCTCGCTGCAGAACTTCGACATCTCCGGTGAGCAGCAGCCGCGCGAGATCATCAAGGCGCTGGCCCAGGTGAAGCGCGCGTCGGCCGTGGTCAACCACGCGCTGGGCCTGCAGGACCAGAAGAAGACGAACGCCATCGTGGCAGCGGCCGATGAAGTCATCGCCGGCAAGCACTCGGGCGAGTTCCCGCTGGTGGTCTGGCAGACCGGCTCGGGCACGCAGACCAACATGAACGTCAACGAGGTGCTGGCCAACCGGGCGAGCGAAATCCTCGGCGGCGAACGCGGGGAAGGGCGCCTCGTGCACCCGAACGACGACGTCAACCGCAGCCAGTCGAGCAACGACGTGTTTCCCACCGCAATGCACGTGGCCGCCGTCGAGGCCATCACGCACAAGCTGCTGCCGGCCATCGCCAAGCTGCGCGGCACACTCGACCAGAAGGCCAAGGATTTCGCCGACATTGTGAAGATCGGCCGCACCCACCTGCAGGACGCCACGCCCCTCACGCTGGGCCAGGAGTTCTCGGGCTACGTGGCGCAACTGGCGCACGGCGAGGCGCATGTGCGTGCCGCGTTGCCGCACCTGTGCGAACTGGCGCTGGGCGGCACGGCCGTCGGCACCGGGCTCAATGCGCCCAAGGGTTATGCCGAAAAGGTGGCCGCCGAGTTGGCCAAGCTCACGGGCCTGCCTTTCGTCACCGCGCCGAACAAGTTCGAAGCCATGGCCAGCGTCGACGCGCTGGTACACGCCCACGGCGCACTCAAGACGCTGGCCGCCAGCATGAACAAGATCGCCAACGACGTGCGCTGGCTGGCCAGCGGCCCGCGCAGCGGCATCGGCGAACTGAGCATCCCGGAGAACGAACCCGGCTCGTCGATCATGCCGGGCAAGGTCAACCCGACCCAGAGCGAAGCCGTCACGATGCTCGCCGCACAGGTGTTCGGCAACGACGTGGCCATCAACATCGGCGGCGCCTCGGGCAACTTCGAACTGAACGTGTTCCGCCCGATGGTGGCGCACAACTTCCTGCAGAGCGTGCGCCTGCTGGCCGACGGCATGGTGAGCTTCAACGACCACTGCGCCGTGGGCATCGAGCCGAATCGTGAACGCATCACGGAGCTGGTGCAGCGCTCGCTGATGTTGGTGACGGCGCTGAACACGCACATCGGCTACGACAAGTCGGCGTACATCGCGAAGAAGGCGCACAAGGAAGGCACGAGCCTGCGCGAGGCGGCAATTGCATCCGGCCACCTCACGGCCGAGCAGTTCGATCAGTGGGTGGTGCCGGAGAACATGACCGGCCGCTGATGCCGTGGTGGGGGCCGTCATTCGCGGGGACCGCCGCGCACGGCCGCCCGAAGCGGCCGGCCCGCCCCCGGTAGGGGGTTGGCAAAGCGACACGAAGTGCGCGCAGCCTTGGGGGCGAGCTTCAATACCCGATGGCGTAGCGCTGGCGCGAGTGCGCCGGCTTTTCGAGCTCGTCGATGAACGCGATTGCGTAGTCCTCGAACGTGATCCAGCTGCGGCCTTCGGCGCTCACAAGCAAGTCGTCCTTGCCCAGGCGGAACTTGCCCGTGCGCTCGCCTTCGACGAACTCGGCGGAGGGCGACAGGAAGGTCCAGTCGAGTTCCTTCTCGTTGCGCAGCGCCTCGAGAAACACGCCGCCGGCCGAGGCTTCGGCGCGGTAGGCGTCGGGGAAGTTCGGCGTATCGATCACCCTCAGGCCGGGCGCCGCGAACAGGCTGCCGGCGCCGCCGACCACCAGCAGGCGCTTCACACCCGCGCGCTTCACGGGTTCGATGATGGCCGCAGGCGGCACGGTGGAGAAGTGCGCGGCGCTGAACACGGCGTCATGGCCGGCCAGGGCTTTCTCGAGCGCGGCGCCGTCGAGCACGTCGAGGTCGACGGCCTTCACGTTGGCGCGGCCCGCCAGCTTGGCGCTGGCCTTGCGCGCGATGGCAGTGACCGTGTGGCCGCGGCGCAGGGCTTCTTCGAGAAGGCGGCCGCCGGCGCGTCCGGTGGCTCCAATGATGGCGATGTGGCTCATGAGGGACTCCTGTGAAAGATCGAAAGGATCGGATGAAATGAATCGCATCTTAGGTTTCTGTTTTCGAAAGAAATACCTCGATTTGCGCGCTTGTTTATTCCTAAAATCGTTCAAATGGACCGATTGAATGCAATGCGCGTGTTCGTGAACGTGGTCGATTCGGGCAGCCTTTCGGCCGCGGCCGACAAGCTCGACCTGTCCCGGCCGGTCGTCACGCGCTACGTGGCCGAGCTGGAGCAATGGACCGGTGCGCGCCTGCTGCACCGCACGACGCGCCGGCTGAGCCTCACAGCCGCTGGCGAAGAACTGCTGCCGCGCTGCCGCCAGGTGCTCGAGCTCACCGGCGACATGCAGGCCGCGGTGCGGCATCCGGCCGAGGCGCCGCGTGGGCAGTTGCGCATCACGGCCAGCACCTCGTTCGCGCAGGCGCAACTGGCCGATGCGGTGGCCGACTACGTGCGGCTCTACCCGGGTGTGGCTGTCGACCTGGTGCTGCTCGACAGGGCCGTGAACCTGGTCGACGAGCGCATCGACCTGGCCATTCGCGTGGCCGCGGAGATCGACCCCAACCTGATCGCGCGCCGGCTCACCGACTGCCGCTCGGTCGTGTGCGCGTCACCGGCGTACCTGAAGGAGCACGGCCAGCCGCTGCGCGTGGAAGAGCTGGCGCAGCGCAATTGCCTCACGCATTCGTACTTCGGGCGCAGCCTCTGGAATTTCACGCGCAAGGGCACGGGGGAGCCGGCCTCGGTGGCCGTGGGCGGCAATGTCTCGGCCAACGATGCAGCCAGCCTGATGTGCCTGGCCCGGGCCGGGGCAGGCATCGCGATGCTGCCGACCTATCTGGCGGCGCCACTGCTGCAGGAAGGGGAACTGGTGCGGCTTTTCGGCGATTTCGAGCCGCAGGTGGTGGGCATGTACGCGGTATATGCCTCGCGCAAGCACATGCCGGCCACGCTGCGCACGATGCTCGATTTCCTGGCCGCGCGCTTCACTGAAACGCCGGCCTGGGACACGCCTTAGTGGTGCGTGTTGGCGGCTGCGGCTTCGTTCATCAGCTTGTCGGTATAGGCGATGGCCATGGCCGAGAACAGGAAGGCGATGTGGATCGCGGTCTGCGCGATCAGCACGCGGTCGGTGTAGTTGTCCGCGTTGATGAAGGTCTTCAGCAGGTGAATCGAGCTGATGCCGATGATGGCGGTGGCCAGCTTCACCTTGAGCACCGAGGCGTTCACGTGGCTCAGCCATTCGGGCTGGTCGCGGTGGCCTTCGAGGTCCATGCGGCTCACGAAGGTCTCGTAGCCACCCACGATCACCATGATCAGCAGGTTCGAGATCATCACCACGTCGATCAGCGCGAGTACCACCAGCATGATCACCGTCTCGTTGAGCGTGCCCACCGGCGCCGTGGTCTTGTAGCCGATGCTGGTGATCAGCGCCTGCAGCGCATCCTGGCTGCCGAAGGCGGCTTCGACCAGGTGCAGCAGCTCGACCAGGAAGTGCACCACGTACACCGCCTGCGCCACGATCAGGCCCAGGTAGAGCGGCAACTGCAGCCAGCGGCTCGCGAAAATCAGCTTGGGCAGGGGGCGCAGCGGCGAACCACGGGCTGGTACGGGCGGGTTCCGGGTGTCGAAAGGATCGGTAGCGGACATTGGCGGGCGAGAGATGAAAGACCGCGGATTCTAGGTGTGCCCCTGTGTCGTACTCGTGATAACCCTGCGAACTAACATCGAACCCGTCAGTGACCCGTAAGTGCGGCCACCGACATTACGGCCGCACCTTCCAGGAGACAAAAAGCATGAGCAGCGCATCGAAGAACATTGAATCCGTCCTCGTCGAGAACCGTGTGTTTCCCCCTGACGCCCGCGCCACCGAAGGCGCCCGCATCTCCGGCATGGCCGCCTACGAGGCCCTGTGCAAGGAGGCCGAGGAGGACTTCGAAGGGTTCTGGACCCGCCTGGCCAAGGGCAACCTGCAATGGACCAAGCCCTTCACGAAGACGCTGGACGAATCGAAGGCCCCGTTCTACGAATGGTTCGGCGACGGCGAGCTCAACGCCAGCGCCAACTGCCTCGACAGGCACATGGGCACCCCGGTCGAGAACAAGACCGCCATCGTCTTCGAAGCCGACGACGGCACCGTCACCAACGTCACCTACAAGGAGCTGCTGGCCCGCGTGAGCCAGTTCGCCAACGCGCTGAAGGCCGCGGGCATCCAGAAGGGCGACCGCGTCGTCATCTACATGCCGATGACGGTCGAGGGCGTGATCGCCATGCAGGCCTGCGCGCGCATCGGCGCCACCCACAGCGTGGTGTTCGGCGGCTTCTCGGCCAAGGCGCTGCAGGAGCGCATCATCGATGCGGGCGCGGTGGCGGTCATCACGGCCAACTACCAGATGCGCGGCGGCAAGGAACTGCCGCTCAAGGCCATCGTGGACGACGGCATCGCGCTGGGCGGCTGCGAATCGATCAAGACCGTGTTCGTCTACGAGCGCACGCCCACCGCATGGACGCGCGTCGAAGGCCGCGACAAGACCTTTGCCGAGGCGCTGAAAGGGCAGGGCACCGAATGCGCCCCGGTGCCGGTGAATGCCGAGCACCCGCTCTTCATCCTCTACACCTCGGGCTCCACCGGCAAGCCCAAGGGCGTTCAGCACGCCACCGGCGGCTACCTGCTGTGGGCCAGGCTCACGATGGACTGGACCTTCGACATCCGCCCCGAAGACGTGTTCTGGTGCACCGCCGACATCGGCTGGATCACCGGCCACACGTACGTCGCCTACGGCCCGCTCGCGGCCGGCGCCACGCAGGTGGTGTTCGAGGGCATTCCTACCTTCCCGCATGCGGGCCGCTTCTGGCAGATGATCGAGAAGCACAAGGTGTCGGTGTTCTACACGGCGCCCACCGCGATCCGCTCGCTCATCAAGGCGGCCGAGGGCGACGAGAAGGTGCATCCGAAGAACTGGGACCTGACGAGCCTGCGCATCCTCGGCTCGGTCGGTGAGCCCATCAATCCCGAAGCCTGGATGTGGTACCACCGCAATATCGGCGGCGAGCGCTGCCCGATCGTCGACACCTTCTGGCAGACCGAGACCGGCGGCCATGTGATCACGCCGCTGCCGGGCGCCACGCCGCTGGTGCCGGGCTCGTGCACGCTGCCGCTGCCGGGCATCATGGCCGCCATCGTCGACGAGACCGGCAAGGACCTGCCCAACGGCGCCGGTGGCATGCTGGTCATCAAGCGGCCGTGGCCCTCGATGATCCGCACCATCTGGAACGATCCCGAGCGCTTCAAGAAGAGCTATTTCCCCGAGGAAATGGGCGGCACCATCTACCTGGCCGGCGACGGTGCGGTGCGCAGCGCCGACCGCGGCTACTTCCGCATCACGGGCCGCATCGACGACGTGCTGAACGTGTCGGGCCACCGCCTGGGCACGATGGAGATCGAGTCGGCCCTCGTGTCCAAGACCGACCTCGTGGCCGAAGCCGCGGTGGTCGGCCGTCCCGACGACGTGACGGGCGAGGCCGTGTGCGCCTTCGTCGTGCTGAAACGCGCCCGCCCGACCGGCGAGGAAGCCAAGCAGATCGCCAACGAACTGCGCAACTGGGTGGCCAAGGAGATCGGTCCCATCGCCAAGCCCAAGGACATCCGCTTCGGCGACAACCTGCCCAAGACGCGCAGCGGGAAGATCATGCGGCGCCTGCTGCGCAGCATCGCCAAGGGCGAGGCGATCACGCAGGACACCTCGACGCTTGAGAATCCGGCCATTCTGGAACAGTTGTCACAGACCAACTGAACGGTGCTGTAGGACATGGCCGTTTAAGCGGCCATCCACGCCGAACCGGGCCCTTCGCTGAGGTAAAACCATCCGGAGCACCGTGCGCCTCGACGCGCATGGGCGTTTCCGATGTGTCCGATCTTTCCGAAGGAGGCCCCCATGGGCGTGAGATCCGCTTTTCTTCTTGTCATCGTGCTGCTCATCGCAGCGCTCGCCGCGCTGAACTGGGGCACGCTGTCCGCACCCACCAACGTATGGCTGGGTTTCATGACCGTCTCGGCGCCGCTGGGCCTGATCATGCTGGGGCTGACGGTGGTGCTGGCTGCCTTCTTCCTCGTCTACGTGCTGTACCTGCACAGCTCGGTGCTGATCGAAACCAAGCGCCACACCAAGGAAATGCAGGTCCAACGCGACCTTGCGGACAAGGCCGAGGCCTCGCGCTTCACCGAACTGCGCAACTTCCTGGAGGCGCAGGAGAACAAGCACATGGCGCAGAACGCCGACCGGCAGGCGGCGATGCTGGCGCGCCTGGAGCAGCTCGAGACCGCGATCCGCCTGCGCTCGGATCAGACCGACAACACCGTGGCCGCGCACATCGGCCAACTCGAAGACCGCATCGAGCGCAGGCCGCTGCCGGTGGACATCAACCCGCAGGCGTGATGCCCCCGGAACCTACTTCGTCGACAGC
This sequence comes from Variovorax sp. 10L421, assembly GCF_056395365.1. Classification (NCBI taxonomy): domain Bacteria; kingdom Pseudomonadati; phylum Pseudomonadota; class Betaproteobacteria; order Burkholderiales; family Comamonadaceae; genus Variovorax; species Variovorax sp. 10L421. The sequence continues at coordinate 122,228 of NZ_JBFTJJ010000002.1, read as the reverse complement.
ACCCAGGCTGCGAGCTTCCGGGCGTCGGCTTCGCTGACCTGGTTGTTCGCCGGCATCGGCACCGGCCCCCATACGCCGGAGCCGCCCTTGACGATCTTGCTGGCAAGAGTGTCGACGGCACCCTTGTCGTCCTTGTACTTGGCGGCCACGTCCTTGAATGCCGGGCCGAGCACCTTGCGCTCGACCGCGTGGCAGCTCATGCAGTTCTTCGAGGTTGCCAGGGCGAGGTCGGCGAAGGCGGGTACGGCGAGTCCGACAAGGCCGAGGCCGAGGGCTGCCGACAACAAGACTCTTTTCATGGGGCGTATTTCGTAAGGGCTGAGTTACATTCGACTCAACGCGATTGTAGGTAGCGCCGTGCACGTCGTACGGGTGCGTGCCAATACAACCCGGAGGGATTCGCGATGTGGTTTCTGGCGCTGGGCCTGCTTGGATTGGCCCTCAAGTATTTGGAAGTGGGCATGGTCGCCGGCTGGAGCTGGTGGATCGTGCTGTCCCCGTTTGCAATGGCCGTCGCATGGTGGGCCTGGGCCGATTCGTCGGGCTATACCAAACGCAGGGTCATCGAGCGGGAAGACCGGCGCAAGCAGGATCGTATCGATCGCCAGAAGACCAACATGGGCATGAAGACCGGCAACGGGCAGCGCCGGAAGTAGGGCTCGCCCCCAGGCTGCGCGGCACTTCGTGTCCGCTTCGCCTTCCCCCTGCCGGGGGCAACACCTGAGGCCCGGCGAAGCCGGTTCCTCGGTGTTTCACGCAATAGCCCCGATCAGAACTTGTCGAGCACTGCGCCCGAACTGGCGCTGGACGCATTGAACGCGAACTTCGCCTGCACGCCGCGCGTGTAGCGCGGTGCCGGTGCCTTCCAGCCTTCGCGGCGCTTCGCGATCTCGGCTTCGGGCACGTTCAGTTCGAGCACCAGCTTGTGCGCGTCGATGGTGATCGAGTCGCCTTCGTTCACGAAGGCGATGGTGCCGCCGGCGGCCGCTTCGGGCGCCACATGGCCGACCACCATGCCCCAGGTGCCGCCGGAGAAACGGCCGTCGGTGATCAGGCCGACGCTTTCGCCGAGGCCCGCGCCGATCAGCGCACCCGTGGGTGCCAGCATTTCCGGCATGCCCGGGCCGCCCTTGGGGCCGAGGTAGCGCAGCACCATCACGTCGCCGGCCACGATCTTGCCGGCCAGGATGGCCTGCAGTGCTGACTGCTCGTCGTCGAACACGCGCGCCGGGCCGGTGATGACGGGGTTCTTCAGGCCGGTGATCTTGGCGACCGCGCCTTCGGGCGAGAGGTTGCCCTTCAGGATGGCGAGGTGGCCCTGGTCGTACATCGGCTTGTCGATCGGGCGGATCACGTCCTGGTCGGCGCGCGGCACATCGGGCACGTCCTTCAGCACTTCGGCAATCGTCTGGCCCGAGATGGTGATGCAATCGCCGTGCAGCAGGCCTGCGTTCAGCAGCACCTTCATCACTTGCGGAATGCCGCCCGCCTGGTGCAGGTCGACCGCGAGGTATTTGCCCGATGGCTTCAGGTCGCACAGCACCGGCACCTTCTTGCGCATGCGCTCGAAGTCGTCGATGGTCCATTCGACCTCGGCCGCGTGCGCGATCGCCAGGAAGTGCAGCACCGCATTGGTCGAGCCGCCCGTGGCCATGATCACGGCCACTGCGTTCTCGATGGCCTTCTTGGTCACGATGTCGCGCGGCTTCAGGTCTTTCTTGATGGCTTCGATCAGCACCTTGGCCGATTCCTTGGCCGAGTTGGCTTTTTCATCGTGCGGATTGGCCATGGTCGACGAGTAGGGCAGCGAGATGCCCAGCGCCTCGAAGGCGCTGGACATGGTGTTGGCCGTGTACATGCCGCCGCACGAGCCGGTGCCGGGAATGGCGCGCTTCTCGATCTCGTGCAGGTCTTCGTCGCTCATGTTGCCCGCGGCGTTCTGGCCCACGGCCTCGAACACGCTCACGATGTTCAGGTCTTGCCCCTTGTAGCGACCGGGGAGGATGGTGCCGCCGTACACGTAGATGGCCGGCACGTTGGCGCGCAGCATGCCCATCAGGCCGCCGGGCATGTTCTTGTCGCAGCCGCCGACCACCAGCACGCCGTCCATCCACTGGCCGCCGACGCAGGTTTCGATGCAGTCGGAAATGACTTCGCGGCTGACCAGCGAGTACTTCATGCCCTCGGTGCCCATGGCCATGCCGTCGGAGATGGTGGGCGTGCCGAACACCTGTGCGTTGCCGCCGGCTTCCTCGATGCCGGCGATGGCAGCGTCGGCCAGCTTCTGCAGGCCCGAGTTGCAGGGCGTGATGGTGCTGTGGCCGTTGGCGACGCCGACCATCGGCTTCTTGAAGTCGCCTTCCTCGTAGCCCATGGCGTAGAACATGGAGCGGTTGGGCGCGCGGCTCTTGCCTTCGACGATGTTGGCGCTGCGGCGGTTGATCTGGATCGGCTTGGTGTCCATGGTGTCTCTTCTGTCGTGGGGGATCGGGGGGAACCCAAGTATCGGACTTCTGATTGATTGGTTCCAATCCGTTTTCGAGCACGGATTGATATGCTTCGCATATGAATGAAGCCCTGATCGACCTGCGGGCCTGGCGGCAGTTCGTGGCCGTGGCCGAGGAGCTGCACTTCGGCCGCGCCGCGCTGCGGCTGCACATGACGCAGCCCCCGGTGACGCAGGCCATTGCCCAGCTCGAGAAGACGCTGGGCGTGGTGCTGTTCGACCGCACGCGAAGACGCGTGGCGCTCACGCCCGCCGGCGAGGCCTTGCTGCCCGACGTGCGCGAGCTGCTGGCGCGCGCGCAGGCGCTTCCCGCGCGGGCACGGGCGGCAGCGGCGGGGCAGGTGGGGCGGGTGCGCATCGCCTTCGTCTCGACGGTCGGCTTCGAGCAGCTGCCGGCCTGGGTGCGCGAGTTCCGCGTGCTGTGCCCGGAGGTTGCGCTCGAATTGGTCGAGGCCACCGGCGACGTGCAGCTCGAAGCCTTTGCGCGCGGCGAGATCGATGCCGGGCTGATGCTGCATTCGCCCGGCGCGGCGCCGCCCGGCCTGTCCCGCCTGCCGGTGGAGGAAGAGGCGCTGGTGCTGGCCCTGCCGGCGCAGCACCGGCTCGCCCGCGCACGGCCCGTGCCGCTGGCAGAGGTGCTGGCCGAGCCGCTGGTGATCTTTCCGCGCCGCATCGTGCCGTCGCTGCACGATGCGGTGTTCGACCTCTATCACGCAGCTGGCCGAGTGCCCCAGGTGGCACAGGAGGCGATCCAGATGCAGACCATCGTCAACCTCGTGTCGGGTGGCATCGGCGTGGCCTGGGTGCCGCACAGCGTGATGCAGTTTCGGCGCGCTGGCGTCGTCTACCGGCAGGCCGGCGAATTCAAGGGCGTGGGCCGGCGCCGCGTGGCGCTGCCGGCTTGCGAGACGAGCCTCGTATGGCCGGCGCAGGCTGCGCACCCGGCGCTGGCGCGGTTCGTGGCGTTCGTGCGCGAGCGCACGGCGGGGGCCAAGCAGGGCGCAGGGTCCGCTCGCTGACCAGCAAATTCGCAGAACACCGCGGAACCGGCTTTGCCGGGCCGCAGGTGTTGCCCCCGGCAGGGGGAGGGCGAAGCGACGCGAAGTGCGCGAAGCCTGGGAGCGAGTCATTCGCTCCGGGCACAATCTGCGGATGCTCATGTATCCGCAGATCAATCCCATCGCCCTGCAGCTCGGGCCGGTGGCCATCCACTGGTACGGCCTGACCTACCTGGCCGCGTTTGCGCTGTTCTATTTTCTCGGCACGCGCCGGCTGCATCACGAGCCGTACCGCTCGCTGGTGGGCGCGGGGGTGTGGCAGCGCAAGGACATCGAGGACATTCTTTTTCTCGGCGTGATGGGCGTCATCGTCGGCGGGCGGCTGGGCTACTGCCTGTTCTACAAGCCCGAGTTCTATCTGACGCATCCGCTCGAAATCCTCTACGTGTGGCAGGGCGGAATGAGCTTCCATGGCGGGCTGCTCGGCGTGATCGGTGCGATGGTCTGGTTCTCGCGTTCGCGTGCGCGGCCGTTCTGGCAGGTGATGGACTTCGTCTCGCCCTGCGTGCCGACCGGGCTTGCCGCCGGCCGCGTGGGCAACTTCATCAACGGCGAACTGTGGGGCCGCTTCAGCAGCCCCGATCTGCCCTGGGGCATGGTGTTCCCGCAAAGCGGATCGATGCTGCCGCGCCATCCCTCGCAGGTCTACCAGTTCCTGCTCGAGGGGCTGTTGCTCTTCGTGGTGATGTGGCTCTATGCGCGCAAGGAGCGCAAGCAGGGGCAGGTGGCCGCGGTGTTCCTGATCGGTTATGGCGTGCTGCGCTTCGTGGCCGAGTACTTCCGCGAGCCCGACGACTTCCTCGGCCTGCGCGCGCTGAACCTGAGCCAGGGGCAATGGCTCAGCGTGCCGATGGTGATCGCCGGCATCGCGCTGTGGTTCTGGTTCGGCCGCGCCAACAACAAGACCGCCCCCGCGCAGGCGTGAGTTCGTTCGGCCGGAAGCTTGCAGGGTAAGTCCCAGCCGCGCAGGGCGTGCGCGGCTCTTGCGCCAAATGCTCGGCGGGCTCAGAATTACGCGTAATTACAGGAAATTACGCCATTCCAATGCGCCTGGTTCCCAACTCCCTGCACGACGAAGTCGCTGCCACGCTGCGCGAGCAGATCTTCGACGGCACGCTGGCGCCCGGCAGCTTCGTGGACGAGGCGGCGCTGTGCGAGCGGCTCTCAATTTCCCGTACCCCGTTGCGCGAGGCACTCAAGGTGCTCACCGCAGAGGGCCTGCTGCGGCACGAGCCGCGGCGCGGCTGCTTCGTCAACGAGGTGACCGAACGCGATCTCGACGAGATCTTTCCCGTCATCGCGCTGCTCGAGGGCCGCTGTGCCTACGAGGCCGCGCGCAACGCCAGCGACGCCGAGCTCAACGAACTCGATGCGCTGCACGAGCGGCTGGTGCGCCACGCCAGGGCGCGCCGCATCAATGACTACTACGCCACCAACCACATCATTCACGAGGCGATCATCAAGCTCGCCGACAACAAGTGGCTGGCGCAGGTGATCGGCGACCTGCGCAAGATCCTCAAACTCGCGCGGCTGCAGCAGCTGCATGCGCCGGGGCGGCTCGACCAGAGCCTGTCCGAGCACCTGGCCGTGTTCGCGGCGCTCAAGGCGCGCGACAGCGAAGGCGCAGACGCCGCCATGCGCACGCACATGACGCGCCAGCGCGAAGCGCTGCGTGAAGTCGCGCGCCAGCAGAAATCCAGGGTAATGCCGTGACCGCCGAACGCGCCATGCCCGCCCCCCCAAGCATTGGAGTGCCCCGATGAGTGCGACCGAATGGTTCCAGGCGCGGCTGCGTTCTGGCGAAAAGTCCAAGGTGCCGGTGGCGTCGGAAGGCGCCGCCAAGGGCGCGTCGAAGAGCGCGCCCAAGCCCAGCGCACGTTCCACCGCCGAGCGCCTGCAGGCCACGCTGCGCAAGGCCGACGAAGCCTTGTCGCCGCGCGCGCTGCGCCGCGTGCTGGCCGACCTGCAGGCCGTGATCGATCCGCGCGTGAGCGAGGTCGAGGGCGGCCGCCGCGCGCATGCCATCGCCGACGCCTACCGCGCCGCCACGCCCGAGGAGCGCCGCGACTACTGGGCCCTGATGAGCGAGCATTTCGCCGCCGACGCGCAAAAGCTCGAGACCGCCCGCAACCAGCACCAGGCTGCCGTGGGCACGCCCGACGAAGGCCAGGCCGAGCTGCGCCTGCGCCGCGCGCTGGTGTCGCCGCGCATGCGCCTGCTGCAGCGCTTCGCGGTCGAGCCTGAAGGCATGCGCTTCCTGGTCGATCTGCGCGCGGACCTGCTGCCGTGCCTGAAGGCCGACAAGCGCCTTCTTGCGCTCGACGCCGAGCTGGAGCATCTGTTCTCCACTTGGTTCGACGTGGCCTTCCTCGAACTGCGCCGCATCGACTGGGACTCGCCGGCCTCGCTGATCGAGAAGCTCATCCGCTACGAGGCGGTGCACGACATCAAGAGCTGGTCCGACGTGAAGAACCGGCTCGACGACAGCGACCGCCGCTGCTATGGCTTCTTCCATCCGCGCCTGCCCAACGAGCCGCTGATCTTCGTCGAGGTGGCGCTGGTCGACCGCATCAGCGACGGCATCACGCCGCTGCTCGACGAGGCTGCCGTGCCCGTGCTGCCGGCCAGGGCCACCACCGCCATCTTCTATTCGATCAGCAACACGCAGAACGGCCTGCGCGGCGTGAGCTTCGGCGACTCGCTCATCAAGCGCGTGGTCGAGACGCTCCAGGACGAACTGCCACGCTTGAAGACCTTCGCCACGTTGTCGCCCATTCCGGGCTTTCGGACCTGGCTCGCGAAGAACGTCGTCGACCTGCTGCCGCGCCTGGACGAGAAGCGCGAAGCCGAACTCGGCCGCCTCGTCGGCTCGCTGCCGCCGACCGCCGAGCGCCTGCTCGCCGCGGCGGACTCTGCCGCCACCTTCGACGCGAAGTCACCGCTGCGCCAATGGCTGATGCAGGCCGCCGCCGAATACCTCGGCCGCGCGCTGGTCGACGGTACGCCGGCCGACCCGGTCGCGCGCTTCCACCTGGGCAACGGTGCCCGCGTGGAGCGCCTGAACTGGGCCGGCGACCCGTCGCCCAAGGGGCACAAGCAGTCGTACGGGCTCATGGTCAACTATCTCTACGACCTCAAACGTCTGGACAAACATCGCACCTGGCTGGCGGACGGCAAGGTGGCTGTATCGGGAGACATCGAAAGCCTGTACTTCAAAAAAGGCTGATGGCGTTCGCAGGCCGGTGGCAAACAGTACGCCGGACACCGCATCGGGCGGCAAGATCCACAACGACAAACTGGAGATGAGACAAATGAATCCAAGCTTTCAACGCCGTGACGTCTTGCGCGCGGCTGCCGCCGGTGCGGCCGTTCTCTGCGGTGCTGCCCGGGCCCAGCAGGGCTGGCCGACGAAACCGGTGACGATGATCGTGCCGTTCCCGGCCGGCGGCGGGACCGATGCGTTCGCGCGGCCGCTCTCGGGCCAGTTCTCGCGCATCGCGGGGCAGACGCTGGTCATCGACAACCGCGGTGGGGCAGGGGGCACACTGGGCGCGAGCATCGCCGCCAAGGCGCCTGCCGATGGCTACACGCTGTTCATGGGCGCGGTGCACCATGCGATCGCGCCGTCGATCTACCCGAAGCTCGACTACGACATCGAGAAAGACTTCGTGCCGCTGATGCTGCTGGCCAACGTGCCGCAGGTGGTGGTGATCAACCCGAAGCGCGTGCAGGTCAACACGGTCCAGGAGTTCATCGCGCTGGCCAAGCGCAACCCCGGCAAGTTCAACTACGGCTCGGCCGGCTCGGGCACCTCGCACCATCTGGCGGGCGAGCTGTTCAAGCTCCAGACAGGCACCTTCATCACCCATATTCCGTACCGCGGCGCGGGCCCGGCACTGTCCGACCTGATCTCGGGCAACGTCGACCTGATGTTCGACGGTTTGGGCTCCTCGGCCCAGCACATCAAGAGTGGCCGCATCAAGGCGCTGATGGTCGCGGGCAGCAAGCGCAACCCCGCCTTTCCCGACGTGCCCTGCGCGGCCGAAGTGGGCCTGCCCGACTACACCGTCACCACGTGGTACGGGCTGTGGGCGCCCAAGGGCACGCCAGCCGAAGCGCAGGCGCGCGCGATCGACGACATGAAGAAGGCGCTCGCCACCGATGACCTGAAAGCCATCTGGGCCCAGAACGGCTCCGAGATCCCGAACCTCACCACCACCGCCTACGGCAGCTTCGTCAATGCCGAGATCAGGCGCTGGGCCGCGGTGGTGAAGGCATCAGGCGCCAAGCTCGAATGACCGATAGCTGCATTTCGCTGCGCCGGGAAGGCGCCATCGCGGTCGTCGCTTTGTCGAACCCAGGGCGCCTCAACGCCATGACGCGCGCCATGTGGCGCGAGCTGCGCGCCGTGTTCGACGGCCTCGGCGGTGACGACGATGGCCTGCGCTGCGTCGTCGTGCGCGGCGAGGGCGCAGCCTTCTGCGCGGGTGGCGACATTTCCGAATATCCGTCGTTTCGCTTCGAAGAGCCGAGCCTGCGCGAGTTCCACGAGAACGAAGTGTGGGCCGCGCTGCAGGCCATGCTCGATTGCCCGCTGCCGCTTGTCGCGCAGATCGAGGGCGCCTGCATGGGCGCGGGCGTCGAGATCGCCAGCTGCTGCGACATCCGCCTGGCCGGCGCGTCGGCGAAGTTCGGCGCGCCCATCGCCAGGCTCGGTTTTCCGATGGCACCGCGCGAAGCCGCGCTGGTGCATGGCGCCATCGGCGATGTGCTCGCGCGCGACATGCTGCTGGCCGCCGGCGTGCACGGGGCGCAGCGTCTGTACGACGCGGGCTTTCTGCTGCAGGTGCTGCCGGACAACGAAGTGGCGCTCGCGGTGCAATCCCATGCCGCACGCATCGCCGCGCTCGCGCCGCAGGCCGCACGCCTGCACAAGAAGACCTTTGCCGCGCTGCGTGCCGGCGCCCCATCCGCCGACGGCCTGCTTGCCAGTGCCTACGACTACGCCGACTCCGCGGAGCACCGCGAAGGCATCGCCGCCTTTCTCGCGAAGCGGCCCCCGAATTTCTGAAGAGAAGAAACCGTCCGATGAAGAAGACCGCCAACGCCAACCTGTTCGCCGCCCTGCGCGCGGCATTTCCCGCCGACCTCGACCGCATCGCCGTCGAGACCGACAACGGCCTGTTCTATTCGTGGCGCGACATCGAGCGCGCAAGCGCCATGATCGCGAACCTGCTCGACGCGCTGGGCCTGGAGAAGGGCGCACGCATCGCGGTGCAGGTCGAGAAGTCGGTCGAGGCGATGCTGCTGTACCTCGCCACGCTGCGCGCGGGCTATGTGTTCCTGCCGCTCAACACGGCCTACCAGAGCGCCGAGATCGAATACTTCATCGGCAACGCCGAGCCGGCCGTGGTGGTGTGCACCAGCCGCAATGCCTCGTGGGTCGCGCCGATTGCCGCCGCGGCGGGTACGAAGCACGTCTTCACGCTGGACGACGACCGCACCGGCACGTTGCTCGAAATGGCCGCGCAGTGCAGCGACCGGCACACGGTGGCACAGCGCAAGACCGGCGACATGGCCGCCATCCTCTACACCAGCGGCACCACCGGCCGCAGCAAGGGCGCGATGCTCACGCACGGCAACCTGCTGTCGAACGCCCAGGTGCTGAAGGACTACTGGGGCTGGACCGAAGGCGACGTGCTGATCCACGCGCTGCCCATCTTCCACGTGCATGGCCTGTTCGTGGCGCTGCACGGCGCGCTGCTCAACGGCAGCAAGATGCTGTGGTTCTCGAAGTTCGAGCCGAAGCGCGTCGTCGCGAAGCTGCCCGAGGCGACGGTGTTCATGGGCGTGCCCACGCTGTACGTGCGGCTGCTGGCCGAGCCGGGCCTCACGCGCGAGGCGGTGCGCAACATGCGGCTGTTCGTCGCGGGCTCGGCGCCGCTCCTGATCGAGACCTTCGACGAATGGCGCGAGCGCACCGGCCACACCATCCTCGAGCGCTACGGCATGAGCGAGACGGCCATGCTCACGTCCAACCCCTACAGGCCGGAACAGGGCGAACGCCGCGGCGGCACCGTCGGCTTTGCGCTGCCGGGCGTGCAACTGCGCGTACGCGACGACAGCGGCCGCAGCTGCGCCACCGACGAGATCGGCAACATCGAAGTCAGCGGCCCCAACGTGTTCGCGGGCTACTGGCGCATGCCCGAGAAGACGAAGGAAGAGTTCACCGCCGACGGCTTCTTCAAGACCGGCGACGTGGGCAAGATCGACGGCCGGGGCTACATCACCATCGTCGGGCGCAGCAAGGACCTGATCATCAGCGGTGGCTACAACGTGTACCCGGCGGAGATCGAGGGCTACATCAACGAGATGGCCGGTGTGGCGGAAAGCGCCGTGGTCGGCGTGCCGCACCCCGACTTCGGCGAGGTGGGCGTGGCCATCGTCATTCCCAAGGCGGGCTCTTCGCTCGATGCCGATGCCATCGTGGCCGAGCTCAAGTCGAAGCTCGCGAACTTCAAGATCCCCAAGCGCTGCTTCGTGGTGCCGGAGCTGCCGCGCAACACCATGGGCAAGGTGCAGAAGGCGCTGCTGCGCGCTGAGCACAAGGGGCTGTTCGCCGCCTGAGACTGCCTACGAAGCGGGCGCGAGCCCGTTCATCAGCCCGCTGCCCGCGTGGCAGTTGACGTACTCGTAGCTCTGCTCGTCGGCCTTGAGCACCGACACCTCGTGGTACACGCGCAGCTGCAGCTGGAAGTTCAGCGCCTGCACGTAGCGCATGAAGCTGCCGAAGATCGCGACGTGCGTGGGGTGCGACTCGGCCCAGCGCTCCATATCGGCCAGCGCGCGCCAGTAGCTCAGGCCGAATGACTTCTGCAGTGTCGCTCCCTGCGCGTCGAGGTGGCGCATATAGCGGTTGCTGTAGCAGCCGATGCCCAGCCCTTGGTCGCGCAGGAAGTCCATGCCTTCGCGCAGCACCGGTTCCATGTCCTGCAGGTAGAGCGTGCGTTCCTGGCCGGTGGTCTCGGTCCATTCCTGGCCGGAGCGGATCATCGCGAGGTTCTCGTGGCCCGCGATGCGAACGCGCTGCCCCGGCGCCGGCGTACCCGCGATCACCGCGCGCATGCCCGAGGGCGCCATCGCGTCGGTCTGCGAGAGCGGGATGCGGTCGCGCATCGAACCCCAGTAGCCGTGCTCCTGCAGCTCGCCGCTGACCCCGCCCATCACCACACCGACCCCTTCGAAGCGGTCGGGTGTGTTGAACATGGTCTCGAAGTGCTCGACGCGCGGCGAGGCGATCTCGCGGAAGTAGCCCAGGCCTTCCCTGAGCCGCTCGTCGGAGCGCCACCAAGCGTCGACCGCGGGCGTCGCGCACCAGCGCGCGTAGGCTGCGGGATCGCTCCAATAGGCGATGGCGATCATGTTGTCGAAGCCTTCGGCGTCGACGTAATGCGTCAGGTCGTGATGGCCGGGGCCGTCGGGCAGGGCGAAGTCGCGTGCGATCTTCATCAGCGCGGCGCAGGCACGGCCCTGCATTTCAGCGCCGCGCGACTGCACGCCGAAGTAGCCCATCACCACCTGCTTCACCGCGACCGGGGCCCGCGCCGACCACACGGGGTAGGGCGGCACGTAGTCGTTTTCCACGCGGCGATGGCGCGTGCGGGGGCACTTCAGGTGCTCGTCGATGGCGGATTCCATGGCGTGCCTCCGCTGCTTCAGGCTGCGACCGGCTCGGACACGGCGCCTTCGGGCTCGGCCTTGGGCCCCGGCGACGCCGCCTGCTGCACCACGACCGGTTCGCGGCGCGTCTTATTGAGCAGCAGCTGCGTGACATCGGGCCGCGAGTAGTGGCCGCTGGGGTCGGCGGCAGCCTTGGCGAGAGAGATCATGCCGAGGTCGATGTCCGCAACGACCAGGCCTTCCTCGTCTTCCGCCAAGGGCGTGCCCAGCGGCGAGCCGTCGGGTGCGTAGATGCGCGCATAGCCGCCGCCGGTGCGCAGCATCTGCTGCTTGCCGGCATCGGTGCACATCAGTTCGCTCATGGCCTTCGACACGGTGGCGCAGGGCGCGATCACGAAGCACTGGCCCTCGGCCGCATAGACCTGGCTCGCGGCGTTGTTGACCTCGGGCCCCAGCGCGTAGGCAGCGCCTCGGTACAGCGAGAAGCTCGGCCAGGCGCCGCAGTGGATCTGCTCGTTCTGCGAATACATCGCGTACTTGCTCAGAGGCTGCAGGTGCTCCCAGCACGAGAGCGAACCGATGTTGCCCAGCGGTGTCTCGACCACGGCAAGGTCGGAGCCGTCGCCTTCGCCGAACACCGTGCGCTCCACGTGCGTGGGCTTGAGCTTGCGCCGCGTCTGCACCGTGTCGCCCTGGTCGTCGATGAGCGCCTGTGCGATGTAGAGGCTGCCCGCGGCCTTCTCGCTGTAGCCCAGCGACACCCAGATCCCGAGCTTGCGCGCGGCCTCCCTGACGCGGTCGAACTCGGCCGAACCGACCACCAGCGAGTTGTCGTGATAGCGCTGCACGAACTGCATGCCCCAGGCCGGCGAGTCGAGCCAGATCCACCATGGGTAGCCGGGCACCCAGGTCTCGGGAAAGGCGACGAGCTTCACGCCCTGTTTCGCGGCCTGCGCCATGAGGTCGATGGTCTTGTCGATGGTGCCGTCGAGGTCGAGGAACACGGGCGAGGCTTGTACTGCTGCAACGCGCAGCTTGGGATGAACGGTGGTCGGCATGAAGTTTCTCCAGATGCAATGGAAGTAACGGGGCGTGGGCCGCAAGCACCGGGTTTGCGCTGTGGCATGCGGGTTGCTTGAAGCGTAGATTCGCGCCGCCGGAACGCCTTGACCCGGTTTGGCGGCGTTCTTGTTCCAGCGTTGCATGCCTTGCCTGCTCCTGCTGTCCAGGCTTTCCGAGGAACCCCCGATGACCCAGTTGCTCAGCACCGACGCCGTCCCGCGCGACCAGCGGCTCGCCTACTGGACCGACATGATCTGCAACGTCTACGTGCAGCTCGGCTGCGACCCGGTGCGCGAGGGCGAGGCCGGCGATTTCGAAGGCAGCATCCGCCAGCACACGCTGCCCGGGCTCGACGTGTCGGTCGTCACCTCGGGGCCGCAGAAGGTGATGCGCACGCCGGGGCATATCTCGCATTCCAGCGACGACTACTTCCTCGTGAGCATCCAGGCGCGCGGCCAGGGCGTGGTGCGGCAGGACGGCCGCGATGCGGTGCTGTCGGCCGGCGACTTCGCGCTGTACGACAGCACGCGGCCCTACCAACTGCTGTTCGACCAGTCCTTCGAGCAGATCGTGCTCAAGCTGCCCGGCGAGCGCCTGCGCAGCGAGCTGCGCGACACCGAGGCGCTGACGGCCACCACGGTTTCGGGACGCGAAGGCGCGGGGCACCTGCTGCTGAGCATGATCCGCACGCTGCGTGAGGACATCGACACGCTGCAGCCGGCATCGGCCCTCGCGGTGGCCAACGGCGTGCAGAACATCCTGGTGGCCGGGCTGCAGACCTTGCCGGTGGCGAGCGCGCCTTCGCTGAGCAATCTCGCGGCTTACCACCTCGCGCGCGTGAAGCGGCGCATCGACGAGCAGCTAGCCGATCCATCGCTGTCGGTGAGCACGCTGGCGGCCGGGCTGGGCGTGTCGGTGAGCCACGTCCACCGCGTGTTCAAGAGCGAGCCGCTCACGCCCTCGCAGTACATCTGGGAGCGCAGGCTGGAGGCATGCAGCCGCGACCTGCTGGAGCCGCGCCTCGCGGGCCGCCCCGTGGCCGACATCGCCTACAGCCGGGGATTCAACGACGCGGCGCATTTCAGCCGCGCGTTCAAGGAGCGCTTCGGCTGCTCGCCGCGCGAATGGCGGCAGCAGCGCACGCAGTAGCGACGAAGAAAACTACTGCACCAGCAGCACCGTGGTGTTCGTCTCGGCGATCACCTTGGTGGCGACCGAGCCCATCAGCGCGCGGCCGAAGATGCCATGGCCGTGGGTGCCGAGCACGATCAGCCCCGCTTGCGCTGCAGTGGCCGACTTGAGGATTTCCTCGGCCACGTGGCCGTGGCGCGATTCCACCGTGTAGTTGCTCACGCCGCTCTCGGCGAACAGCGCCTTCACGGGGTCGAGCACCTTGGCACTTTCCTCCGCGTAGTAGTCCGCGACGATCTCCTTGCTCAGGTGGCGCGAGACGTGGCCCGAGATGCCGGTGCACACGTTCACCACCACCAGCTGATGCCCGTCCACGAACATGCCCCGGTTGGACAACAGGTAGTCGAGCGCCTTGCGGGTGTAGGCGCTGCCATCGACGGCGATGAGGATTTTCATGAGGCCGTTATACGGCGCGGTCCTTCGCGCCGCAATGGGACGGACCTCGGGCGCGAAGGGCTTTTTCGCCCGACGGATCAGCCGTGCAGCCCCTTCCAGAGCATGTAGGCCGCCAGCAGGTACAGGATGCTCGCGAACACGCGCTTGAGCTTCCTCACCGGCAGGCTGTGCGCGGCCTTCGCGCCCAACGGCGCGGTGAACACGCTGCAAATGGCGATCACAGCCAGCGCGGGCAGCCAGATGTAGCCGAAGGAGCCCGCCGGCAGGCCCTGCACCGACTGGCCGCTGACCGCATAGCCGAGCACGTTTGCCACCGCGATCGGAAAGCCCAGCGCCGCGCTGGTCGCCACCGCGTTGTGGATCGACACGTTGCACCACGTCATGAACGGCACGCTGATGAAGCCGCCGCCCGCGCCCACGAGGCCCGAGATGAAGCCGATCACACCGCCCGCCGCGAGCTGGCCGCCCGCACCCGGCATCTGCCGTGTAGGCGCGGGCTTCTTGTCGAGGAACATCTGCGTGGCCGAGAAGCCCACGAACAGCGCGAAGAAGATGGCGAGCGCCGTGCCCTTGAGCAGCGAGAACACGCCGAGGCTGCCCACCAGGCTGCCGATGACGATGCCGGGCGCGAGCCGCCGCACGATGTCCCAGCGCACCGCGCCGCGCTTGTGATGCGCGCGCACGCTCGACACCGACGTGAAGATGATCGTCGCCATCGAGGTCGCGATCGCCATCTTCACCGCGAGGTCGGCCGGCACGCCGCGATGGCCCATGATGATCGTGATGAACGGCACCATCAGCATGCCGCCGCCGATGCCCAGCAGGCCCGCGAGAAAACCGGTGCCAAGGCCCAGGGCGGCGAGTTCGGCAATCAGGATGGGGTCGAGCAGGGCAGCGAAGTTCACGGGAAGGTCAGGCGAGGGGAGTTTGGAAAAAGCAACGGCCCCATGCAGTGGATGCAGGGGGCCGTGGCAGGAATAGGTGTCTGCAGGTGATGTGCCGGACCCGCATCCTGAACCAGGGTTCAGGTGGGCGAGGGCAGCAGGACTTCGGGTTCATCTGACGCGAGATGATCACGCCCGTCGAGCGATGTACCAAGCCCGGCTCCGGAGAGCATTGGAACAAGGAAATATTAAGCCCGACACAGTCTGCAGACGGAGTGGATTTTACGCTTCGTCTGTCTCCCTGCGGGATTCATTCAGAGTAAATGTCCATCGCCGGCCAGGGCCTGATCGAGTCTTTGAATGAGTTGCGCGGCCTTCGGGTCGGCATCGCCGCTGTCTGCTGTGGCGGCAACGGCGGGCGCCGCCATTGGTGCGGCTGCGGCCTGCTGCTGTGCCGCCAGATCGAACGCCAGGTTCAGCGAGGCCAGCACCGCGATGCGATCGCGGGCCTTGACTTTTCCCGCATCGCGGATCTTGCACATGGCCGCGTCCACGCGTTCGACGGCTTCGCGCAGCTGCGCCTCGCCGCCATCGGGGCAGCCGAGCAGATAGCTCTGGCCCATGATCTGTACTTCAATCTGCTTCATGCGGGGGAATCTTCGGAAGGTGGTTCAGCCGGCAGCCGTTCGAGCAGGGCATCGAGACGCGTGCGAGCCGCGGCGAGGCGCGACTTCAGGCCGTCGCGTTCGCGCGTGAGCGCATCGACCTGCTCCTGCAGCAACGCATTGGTGCGTTGCACCTCTTCGTGACGCACGAGCAGTCGTTCAACACGCTCGGCGATCTGGTCGATGGGGCTGGAGGCGGGCATGGTTGGCGATTGTAGTTTCACGGGGAGGCGGTCCCGCCGAGGCCTGGCGCGGCACGCGGCGCAATCCGGATTCTGCGACCTCGCAGTCCGTCGATCAAACCTTTCATGGCTCGCTCAGCCGCACGTAGGTGGCGAGCAGCGCGCTCTTCGCTGCCACGCCCAGCAGCACCGGGTTGGCCGTGCTCTCGATCACCGGCAGCCGCTCGCCCAGGTGGTCCAGGAAGCGCTGAAGCGCTTCGCCCAGGCCAGTGTCGGCGGTCAGCGGCAGGATGGCCTGTGAGAGCAAGGCGCTCGCGGTCGTCTCGGCAGGTGCCGTACCAAGAGCCGACAGCGGCACCACGCCGAGATAGCGGTTGTCCGCATCGACCACGTACAGGTACTTCACGGGGTGCTGCAGGAAGAGCTTGCTCATCGCCTCGCGGTCCGCCTCGGGCCTGACCACCGTTTCGGCCGGCTGCACCAGGTCGCGCATGTGCAGCCCGCGCAAGCGCATCTGTGCGTCGCGCTGTTCGTTGCGGCGCAGGGTGATCTCGTACATCGAGCCGGCGTTGGCCGAGCGCGCGACGAAATATGCGATGACGCTCGCCGCCATCAGCGGCAGCATGACCTGGTAGCTCAGCGTCATCTCGAAGATCATCAGGATCGCCATCAGCGGCGCCTGCGTCGCGCCCGCCAGGAACGCACCCATGCCGACGATGGCATAGGCGAACGGCGCCGAGCTTGCGGCCGGCCACAGCGCCTGTACGCCCTGGCCGAACAGCGCACCCACCATGCAGCCGAAGAACAGCGCGGGCGTGAACACGCCGCCCACCGCGCCCGAACCGGCCGTGGCCAGCGTGGCGACCGCCTTGGCTGCCAGCACCATCGCGATCAACGTCCACGGCCAGGGCGTGTGCAGCACCGCATTGACCACGCTGTAGCCGTTGCCCCAGACCTCGGGCACGGGCACAGACACCACGCCCATCACCAAGCCGCCCAAAGCCAGCCGCCACGGCAGCGTCAGCAGCAATCGCGAGAACAGTGCGCGGCTGCCCTGCAGCGCACGCAGGAAGCCGACCGCGGCAAAGCCCAGCAGCACGCCGAGCACGCAGAACAGCATGACGTCGGCGCCATGGATCTCCGGGAACGCCGGCATCCTGTACGGCGGCTGGTAGCCGGGCAGCGCCCGCATCGCCACGTTGGCGACCACCGAGGCGATGATGATCGGCCCCACGTTCTCCATTGCGATCGAGCCCAGCACGATCTCGGCGACGAAGAAGGCGCCGGCGATGGGCGCGTTGTAGGCCGCGGTCAGGCCCGCCGCCGCGCCGCAGGCCACCAGCAGCCGCAGCCGCTCGACCGGAAAGCGGAACACCCGCCCCAACAGCGAAGCCGCCAGCGCCGCCAGCTGCACCATCGAGCCCTCGCGCCCGATGGAGCCGCCGCTGCCGATGCTCACCAGCGACGACGCACTGCGCGCCAGCGTCTGCGCCACCGGGATGCGTCCGTCGCCGAGCACGATGGCTTCCATGTAGTCGGAGGTGGCGCTGCGCTGCGCGACGCGTTTCGCCAGCACGAGCAGCAGCCCGGCCACCAGCCCGCCCAGCGTGGGGCAGGCAATGCGCGCCCACCACGGCAGGTGCTTCGCCATCGCCACCAGCCCTTCGCCCGGCCCGAGCACCAGGTGCTCGAAGGCAAGGAGCGCCGCGCGGAAGACTTCGGTCGCCAGCGTGCCCAGCAGGCCGGCCCCGATGGACCACAGCAGCATCGACTGCCAGCCCGAGATGCCGAAGAGACGCTGCAGCGCTGAACGAAGATCCAGGAAAACCGAGGCGGGCCGCATCATGGCCGCCGATGTTAGCGGCGACCGCAACTTTCGAATTAACCCGCCGCCGGCAGGCTCTAAAATCCCGCCCGTTGGTGCCTGCGGCGTGGTTCACGCGCCGCGGTTCAACGGGAAGCAGGAGTGGAAGCCCCCGACCTCATCAGGTCGGAACAAGGCCGAAGCCGCCTGCGCTGCCCCCGCAACGGTCAAGCAGACGGCGCCGCAAGGCGCCAACCCCTTTCCATCGAAGCCACTGGGTGCCCTGAAACAGGCGCCTGGGAAGGCGGCAGGGGTCGTTCTGCCAGCCCGGATACCGGCCAACAAGGCGGCTGCCGCATGCGTGATCGTTGCATGGGGCGGCCATGGCGCCCAGGCGCCGGCGGGGAGGCCGGCGAGGGGTATTGACGTTCGTTCGGCTCATTCCATGATTTCCCACGTTTGCTTTTCTCGCGGCCGCGCTCCTGCGCGCCGTTTCCGCCACGCCTGCCTGCCGCTGGCGCTGGCTACCGCCTTCGGCGGCCTGGCCCATGCACAGGAGGCCCCCACGCTCGGC
This sequence comes from Variovorax sp. 10L421, assembly GCF_056395365.1. Classification (NCBI taxonomy): domain Bacteria; kingdom Pseudomonadati; phylum Pseudomonadota; class Betaproteobacteria; order Burkholderiales; family Comamonadaceae; genus Variovorax; species Variovorax sp. 10L421. The sequence continues at coordinate 104,226 of NZ_JBFTJJ010000002.1, read as the reverse complement.
GAAACGGTGGTCACGGCCAACCGCACGCCGCAGGCGCTGTCGGACCTGGTGGGCGACGTGTCCATCGTCGACCGGCAAACCATCGAGCGCAGCGGCGCGACCGGCGTGGCCGACGTTCTCTCGCGCCTGCCCGGCATCGAGATCTCGCGCTCGGGCGGCTTGGGCAACGCCACCAGCCTGTACATCCGCGGCGCGGAAACGCGCTTCACGGCGGTCTACCTCGACGGCGTGCGCATCGACTCGCAATCGACCGGAGGCGCCGGCTGGGAAGGCATTCCGCTCTCGCAGATCGACCGCATCGAAGTGCTGCGCGGCCCGGCCGCCGCGGTCTATGGCTCGGATGCCATCGGCGGCGTGATCCAGCTCTTCACCAGGCGCGGCGAAGAGGGTGTGGCGCCTTACGCGGGCATCGGCTTCGGCAGCAACGGCCTGCGCAAGATCGAAGGCGGCGTGAGCGGCAAGTCGGGCCTGTTCGACTATTCGTTCGGCGTGGCGCATGAAGAAAGCAAGGGCTACAACGTGCAGCCCGCCAACAAGCGCAACGTGGTCAAGGACGGCTACGCCAGCCCCGACCGCGACGGCTACACCAGCACCTCGGGCAACGTGAAGCTGGGCTTCCAGATCACGCCCGACCAGCGCATCGATGCCACGCTGCTCACCAGCGAGGCCAAGGCCGGCTACGACGCCGCCGTGTCCTACAGGACCAGGCCGCCGATCCTGTTTCGCGACGACGAGTCGACCAATACCCTGCGCACCGCCGGCCTGACCTGGTCAGCCAAGTGGAACGACGTCTACAGCACCCGCGTGCAGGTGACCGATTCGCAGTCGGTCTACAAGACGCAGCCTTCGTTCTACCGCACCGAAACCAACCTGCGCGGCTACCTGTTCCAGAACGAGTTCCGCTTCGGCCCGCACCTGGTGACGGCCACGCTCGAACGCCGCGAGGACGCACTCGAAAACGCACCCACCACTACATCCAAGCTGCTGTCGCGCGATCGTTCGCAGGATGCGATTTCGCTCGGCTACGGCTTCGTGCAGGGCCCGCATTCGCTGCAGCTGCACGTGCGCCACGACAAGGACAGCGAGTTCGGCGGCAAGACCACCGGCAGCGCGGCCTACGGCTATGCCATCACGCCATCGCTGCGCTTCACGGCTTCTGCGGGCACGGCCTTCCGCGTGCCCACGCTGTATCAGCGCTTCAGTGAATTCGGCTTGGCCACGCTCAAGCCGGAATCGAGCCGCAACGCCGAGCTGGGCCTGCAGTTCACCGAAGGCGCCACGCAGGCGGGCATCGTCGTCTACAGCAGCCGCGTGCGCAACCTGATCGGGTTCGATGGAACGGCCAAGGGCTGCGCCTCCTCGTTCGGCTGCTACTCGAGCACCGCGCGCGCCCGCTACCAGGGCGTCACGTTGTCGGGCAGCCAGCGCTTGGGCGACGTCACGCTGCGCAGTTCGTTCGACTTCCAGGACCCGCGCGACCTCGCCACCCACAACCTGCTGGCCCGCCGCGCGCAGCGCCACGCCACCCTGGGCGCCGACTGGCGCATTGCCGGCTGGACGCTGGGCGCCGAGGTGCAGACATCGAGCCGCCGCTACGACGATGCAGCCAACAGCGTGAAGCTCGGCGGCTACACCGTGCTGAACCTGTCGGCCTCCACGCAGATCACGCGTGACCTCAACCTCGTGGCGCGCGTTGACAATGTGGGCAACAAGGACTACCAGTACGCGCGGCTGTACGCCAATGCCGGCCGCACTGCGTACGTCGGTCTCAAGTGGACGCCTCACTAAGCCAACCCTCGCCACGAAGCGGCGCCGCCGGTGCCGAGGCGGCCTCGTGCGCCGCCGTGCTGGTGGCTGCCCCGGCCTCGGGGCAGGGCAAGACCACCGTCGCGGCGGCGCTCGCGCGGCTGCATGCGCGCCAGGGCCGCCGGGTGCGCGCTTTCAAGTGCGGGCCCGATTTCCTCGATCCGCACTGGCTGGCGCTGGCCACCGGCGCGCCGGTGCATTCGCTCGACCTCTGGATGACCGGCGAGGCCGATTGCCGGGCGCGCCTGCGCGCCGCAGCGGCCGAATGCGACCTGCTGATCGTCGAAGGCGTGATGGGTCTGTTCGACGGCACGCCCAGCGCGGCCGACCTTGCCGAGCGTTTCGGCCTGCCGGTGCTCGCGGTGATCGATGCGCACGCCATGGCCGGTACCTTCGGCGCGCTGGCCTACGGGCTGCAGAACTTCCGGCCCGGATTGCCGTGGGCTGGCGTGCTGGCGAATCGGGTGGCCAGCGAAAGGCATGCGGGCATGCTGAAGGACGCATTGCGCGAGCCTTCGCAATGGCTCGGCGCCTTGCCGCGCGACGCAGGCTTCACGCTGCCCGAGCGGCACCTGGGCCTCGTTGCCGCCACCGAACTCGGCGATGCGATGGCGCGGCTCGATGCGGCGGCCGATGTGCTGGCCGCCACGCCGCTCGGCAGGATGCAGGCCAGTCAGCTGCCGCAGGTGCGCTTCGAAGCGACTGAACCTGAAGCAGCGATCCCGGCGTTGCTGGCCGGGCGCACCATCGCCATCGCGCGCGATGCGGCCTTCTCGTTCATCTATCCCGCGAACCTCGACGTGCTCACTGCGCTGGGCGCGCGGCTCTCCTTCTTCTCGCCACTTGCGGGCGATGCCCTGCCGGCCTGCGACGCCGTCTGGCTGCCCGGCGGCTATCCCGAGCTGCACGCTGAAGCGCTGGCCGCCTGCGCAACGATGCGCGAATCGCTCGCCGCGCATGCTGCATTGGGCAAGCCGGTCTGGGCCGAGTGCGGCGGCATGATGGCGCTGTTCGACGAACTGGCCACGCAGGACGATGCACAGGTCCACCGTCTCTGGGGCCTGCTGCCCGGCCGCGTGACGATGCAGAAGCGGCTCGCCGGCCTCGGACCCCAGCAGCTCACGCTCGGCAGCGACACCTTGCGCGGCCACACCTTCCACTATTCGCGCTGCGAAACGACGCTCGCGCCTGCCGCCCACACGGCCCGGCCCGGCGCAACGCAGGCCGTGGGCGCGCGCAGCGGCGAGGCGCTGTACGTGCACGGCCCGGTGCGCGCGAGCTATTTCCACGCGTGGTTTGCCTCCAGTCCGCAAGCCACGGCCCGCCTTTTCGGCGCCATGCCCATCGATTTGGAGAGCCATGCCGCAACCGAGTAAGCCGAAGACCGCCGAGCACGAATTCATCCTGGGCGGCCAGAAGAGCGGCAAGTCGCGTCGGGCAGAGCAGCGCGCCATCGACTGGATCGCCGCCGAGCCTCGCACGCACCGCGCCGTGCTGATCGCCACCGCGCAGGCTTACGACGACGAGATGCTGGAGCGCATCGTGCGCCACCAGGCCGACCGTGCCGAGCGCGTGCCCGGCATGCGCACCATCGAGGAGCCGATCGAACTCGCGCGCGCCGTCGTCACGCAGAGTTCGCCCGAGACGCTGGTCGTGATCGACTGCCTCACGCTGTGGCTCACCAACCTGCTGATGCCGATGCCCTCCGAAGACGCTCGGCCCGTGACACGCACCCCGGCAACGCACGTGGCGATGCTGCTGGCCGCGCTGCGCGAGGCGCGCGGGCCGGTGGTACTGGTCGGCAACGAGATCGGACTGGGCGTGATTCCGCTGGGCCGCGAGACGCGCGCCTTCGTCGACGCACTCGGCCGGCTCAACCAGGACGTGGCCGCCGCCTGCGGTCGCGTCACGCTGATGGCGGCCGGACTGCCGCTGAGTCTGAAGGCACCTGCTGCATGAAGAAGATCCGTAGTCCGCTGGCGGCATTCGGCCTCGCCTTTTTCGCCCTGGCCGCGCACGCACTCGACCTGGTCGACGAGCGCGGCGTTTCCGTGAGCCTCCCGCAACCACCGCAGCGCATCGTCTCGCTGCTGCCGGCGCTGACCGAATCGGTCTGCGCGCTCGGCGCCTGCGGCCGGCTGGTGGGCGTCGACCGCTACTCCAACTGGCCCGAACAGGTGAGGGCGCTGCCCCAGCTCGGCGGCGGCATCGACCCGAACGTGGAAGCCATCGCCGCGCTCAGGCCCGACGCGGTGCTGCTCGCCAAGTCGTCGCGCGTCACGCAGCGGCTCGAAGCGCTGGGCCTGAAGGTGCTGGTGCTCGAACCCAAGAGCCACGCCGATGTGCAGCGCGTGCTCGACAAGCTCGACCAGGTGCTCGGCACGCATGAAGCGCCCAAGGTTTGGCGCGTGATCGATGCCAGCGTGTCGGCCGCCGCGCAGTCGGTGCCCGCGAGTGCGAAGGGGTTGCGTGTGTATTTCGAAGTGAACAGCGCGCCGTATGCGGCGGGCGAGTCGTCGTTCATCGGCGAGACGCTCAAGCGGCTCGGAGAGAGGAACATCGTGCCGGCATCGCTGGGGCCGTTTCCCAAGCTCAACCCCGAGTACGTGGTGCGCGCGAATCCCGATCTCATCATGGTCAGCGTGCGCAGTGCGCAAGGGCTGGAGCAGCGCCCCGGCTGGGCCGGCATCCGCGCGGTGCGCGAAGGCCGCATCTGCCGCTTCGACGCTGCGCAATCCGACGTGCTCGTGCGCCCCGGCCCGCGCATGGACGAGGCTGCGCGCCTGATGGCGCAGTGCCTGAGCGACAAGGGCGGCAAGCGGTGAACGCGGCGCTCAGGCATACGGCCCACCTGCGCCGCGTCTTGCTGCTCGGCGCGGGCCTGCTGGTACTCGGCGCCGCGCTGATGGTGCTGGGGCTGGGCATCGGCAGCACCGGTTTCGAAAGCCTGTTCGCGGCGCGGCACGACCCGGTGGCGCTGCAGATCGTGTGGGAGATCCGCCTGCCGCGCACGCTCGGTGCATGGCTGGCCGGCGCGCTGCTGGGGCTGGCGGGTGCGGTCGCGCAGGGGCTGTTCCGCAATCCGCTGGCCGATCCGTACCTGCTGGGCAGCGCCTCGGGCGCTTCGCTCGGCGTGGCACTGGCGCTGCTGATGTTCGGCGGCTCGGCCGCCAGCACGCAGTGGGTGATGCGGCTCGGGCTCACCGGCGCGGCCTTCCTCGGTGCGGTGCTGGCGGTGATGCTCACGCTGATGCTGGCGCGCGGCGTGCAGCAGACGCTGCGGCTGTTGCTGGCCGGGGTAATCGTCGGCGTGGTGCTCGGCGCCGCGAAAGACCTCATCACCATCGCCTCGGCCGACATCCTGCAGGCGATCCAGGGCTTCATCCTGGGCAGCACCGGCCTCGTCGGCTGGAGCGCCTGCGCGGTGATGGCCATGGTCGGCGCGGTCTGCCTGCTGCTGGCCTGGGCGCTGGCGCCGGTGCTCGACGGGCTCGCGCTCGGCGAGGCCACGGCGCGCAGCCTGGGCCTGCCGCTGGGCGCGATGCGCGCGGCGCTGGTCGTGGTGCTGGCGTTGGCCACGGGTGCGGCGGTGGCGCAGACCGGGTTGATCGCCTTCGTCGGCCTGGCCGCGCCACACCTCGTGCGCTCGGTCGTCAAGACCACGCACGCGCGGTTGATCGTCCTGTCGGCGCTGATGGGCGGCTTGCTGCTGATGGCGGCCGACCTGCTGGCGCGCTGGCTGATCGCGCCGCAGGAACTGCCGGTGGGCGTGCTCACGGCGGTGCTGGGCGGCAGCTACCTGCTGTGGCTGATGCACCGACGCGGCGCACGGAGTGGCGTGGCATGAGCGAGCGGCACACACCGGCCCTCGAAGCACGCCGCGTGAGCGCTACGCTGGGCGCTACCGAGGTGCTGCACGACATCGACCTGCAGCTGTCCACCGCCCGCTGGACCAGCATCGTCGGCCCGAACGGCGCGGGCAAGTCGACGCTGCTCAAGGCGCTCGCGGGCCTGCTCACACACCGCGGCGAAGTGCGGCTCTTCGGCGAGGCGCAGGGCAAGGTGCCGGCGCGCATCCGCGCCCAGCGCCTCTCGTGGCTGGGCCAGAGCGGCACGGGCGAGGGCAGCGCCGACGACCTGATGGTCTACGACGTCGCCATGCTCGGCCGCTTGCCGCACCAGCGCTGGCTGGCTGCGCCCAGTACCGCCGACCGCGAGGCCGTGGAGCGTGCCCTGCGCAGCACGCAGGCCTGGGACTGGCGCGATCGTCCGCTGGGCCAGCTTTCCGGTGGCGAGCGCCAGCGCGTGCTGCTGGCGCGTGCGCTCGCGGTCGAGGCCGAACTGCTGCTGATGGACGAGCCGCTCGCCAATCTCGACCCGCCGCACCAGGCGGACTGGATGCAGACGGCGCGCGCGCTTGTCGCCGAGGGCCGCACCGTGGTCAGCGTGCTGCACGAGCTGCCGATGGCACTGGCCGCCGACGAGCTCGTCGTGATGGACCGCGGCCGCGTGGTTCATCATGGCGGCTGCGGCGACCCCACTACTCACGCCGCACTGGAGCAGGTGTTCGACCACCGCATCCGCGTGCACCGGGTGGCGGACCAGTGGATTGCGTTGCCGCTATGACGTGCGCTGTGTTTTTTGCGCGTTGTTCGGGGTGCGCGCACACCCCGAAACAGCAGCCCCGAAACTGACAAGAGAACCCATGCAAATAGAAGCCCCTCCCAGCGAGAAGCCCTACGAGAAGCCCGAAGGCGAACGCCGCGGCCTCGTCATCGTCAACACCGGCGACGGCAAGGGCAAGAGCACCGCGGCCTTCGGCCTTGCGCTGCGCGCGCACGGCCGCGGCAAGGCCGTGAAGATCTACCAGTTCATGAAGGTGCCATCGGCGCGCTTCGGCGAGCACCGCATGTTCGAACAGATCGGCATCCCGATCGAAGGCCTCGGCGACGGCTTCAGCTGGAAGAGCCAGGACCTCGAACGTTCGGGCCAGCTCGCGCGCGACGGCTGGGAGAAGGCCAGGGCGGCGATCCTGTCGGGCGAGCACTTCCTCGTGGTGCTCGACGAAATCACCTACCCGCTGATCTATGGCTGGCTACCGCTCGAAGGCGTGCTCGAAACATTGCGAGCGCGGCCCAAGCATGTGCATGTGGTCCTCACGGGGCGGCGCTGCCCGCCGGAGATCATCGAGCTGGCCGATACCGTGACCGAGATGACGCTCGTCAAGCATGCCTTCAAGGCGGGCATCCCGGCGCAGCGCGGCATCGAGGACTGAGGTGAATAGCTGTCGTCGTCGTCGTTCGGGGCGTGATCACGCCGACGGGGTACCTTGCTCCGCGAATGTCCCCCGGCCTGCGGCCTCCTCCTTTATTTCGCTGCGCAAGGCACCCCATCGGCGTGATCGATCAGCAGAGCGGTTGAACTGCCGGCATGAGCAGAGCGCCCTTCGTGCACAGGGCGCCGGGTGCTCCCCGCAGCGAAATAAAGGAGGAGGCGAAGCCGGGGGACATTCGCGGAGGGGAGTACCCGGTGGCCTGTGCACGCACCCCGAATGACGCATCACGCCTTCCCAAAGGATGAGACGCAGGCCGTCTACCGCGCCATCCACGAACGCCGCGACATGCGCCACTTCGCAGGCGGGCAGGTCGAGCCCGAAGTGCTGCGCCGGCTGCTCGATGCGGCACACCACGCGCCCAGCGTCGGCTTCATGCAGCCCTGGCGTTTCATTCGCATTCGCGGCGAAGCGCTGCGGCAGGAATTGCACCGCGTCGTCGAACAGGAACGCGTGCTTACGGCCCGTGCCCTGGGCGAGCGTGAAGACGAATTCATGCGCCTCAAGGTGCAGGGCCTGCTCGACGCCGCCGAACTGCTGGCGGTGACGCTGGCCGACGGCCGCGAGAAGCATGTGTTCGGCCGCCGCACGCTGCCGCAGATGGACCTGGCTTCGGCCTCGTGCGCCATCCAGAACCTCTGGCTCGCGGCGCGTGCCGAGGGGCTGGGCATGGGCTGGGTGTCGCTGTTCGATCCGGCCGAGGTGTCGGTGCTGCTCGGCCTGCCCGAAGGCGCCGAGCCCATTGCGCTGCTGTGCCTGGGCCCCGTGCACGGCTTCTACGAAGAGCCGATGCTGCAGCGCGAACGCTGGGCGAAGCGCGAGCCGCTCGCTTCGCTGGTGTTCGACGAAGGCTGGGGCCGGCCTTCGGACCTTTTCGATCAACCGCCTGCCGTGGAGCCTATCTGATGCTGGCTTTCGATACCGTTCTCTTCGAGCTTGCGCGCCTGTTCCTCTGGCCGGTGACGCTGGGCGTGCTGCTGTCTTTCGTCTATGCCGTGTACTGCCTCGGCGCGTTCGGCATCGAGTATCTGCAGCGGCTTCGCGACCCGTCGCGCGCGCTGGTGCTGCAGCGCCACGCGCAGGCCAGCCAGGAGCAGATGGAGCTGGTCGTGCTCAAGCAGCTCGAAGGCGTGCGCCTGTGCAGCCGCGTGGCGCCGATGCTGGGGCTGATCGCCACCATGATCCCGATGGGCCCCGCGCTCGTGGCCGTGGCCTCGGGCGAGTCGCAGGGCGTGGCGCAGAGCCTGGCGCCCGCGTTCGCGAGCGTGATCGTGGCGCTGGCCTCGGCCTCGATCGCCTTCGTGGTCTACACCGTGCGCCGCCGCTGGCTCATGCGCGAGCTGGTGACGGTGCTCGACGCGCGGGACCGGCTGTCATGAGCAGTCGTCGCCAGTTTTCCATACTGAGCAGCCTGGACAGCGACGACGACGACCCGGTGCTCTCGACCATCAACCTGATCGACGTGTTCATGGTGGTGATCGGCATGCTGATGATCGCGGTCATCAACAACCCGATGAACCCTTTCGCGCAGGACAAGGTGACGATCATCCGCAACGAAGGCCAGCCGAACATGGAGATCGTCACGCGCGAGGGCCGCAAGATCACGCGCTTCAAGGCCAGCGGCGCGACGGGGCAGGGCGACGGCGAGAAGGCCGGCACGGCATGGCGGCTGAAGGACGGCACGATGGTTTATGTGCCGGCCGATGCGGTGCCGGCGCAGGACGGGAAGTGACGCGATTCCTCTTCTGGTTGTTGATGGTGGGGCTGGGCGTCTTTTCGCCGGCCCAGGCGCAGCAGGCTCCTTCCCGCGTCGTGGTGCTGAGCACGTCGCTGGTGTCCCCGGCGCGCGTGGTGCGGTTGCAGGCCGCGGCGCGCGAGGCGGGGCTGCCGCTGCAGGTGGTGTCGGCGTCGCAAGATTCGCGCGGGACGCTGGCCGCTGCGCTCGAAGGCGCGCGTTTGCTCGTCGTCGATGCGCCGCACATCAGCGTCGCGCAGGCGGCGGCGGCACGCTTCGGCGACACGATTGCGCAGAGCGCCGCGCCGTATGTGCTGATCGGCGAGTTCGCGCTGGTGGCCAAGGGGCAGACCTCCGCCGCCGCGCCGCTGCTGGCCGAACGCGGTGTCGAAGCGGCGTGGGCGCAGCGGGTGCGCGAGTACTGGCGCTTTGCCGGTACCGCCAACCTCGACGCGGCAATGAAGGCACTGGCGCAGCCCGGCAATCTCGCTGGCCTGCCCGATGCCGTGCCGCTGCCGCTGGCCGGCCTCTATCACCCGGCCTGGCCCCGTATCGAAACCGAGATCGCCGCCATCGAACGGCTGCCCGGCAGCGGCACGGTCGCCATCGCCGTCAACAGCGCCACCGTGACGGGCGACGACACCGGCTGGCTCGACGCGCTGATCGCCTCGCTCGAACGACGTGGCATGCGCGCCTATGCCTTCTACGGCCCGCGCCAGCAGAAAGACCTGTTCTTCCGCATGACGAACGCCGGTGAACGGCACGTGGCCGATGCGATCGTCAATGCCTCGCTGGTGTTCAGCCCCAACGAGCGCAAGGCCGAGCTCGAGCGCATCGGCGTGCCGGTCCTGCAGACGCTGCCCTCGCTGGCGATGGATGCCGCGCAATGGGCGCAGAGCAAAGACGGCCTCTCGCAAACCGACATCGCTGCGTACTACAGCCCGAGCGAGCTGGCAGGCATGACCGACCCGATGCTCGTCAGCGCCCGCGATGCCGCGGCCGGCACGCTGCAGCCGCTGCCCGCGCAGATCGACGCCGTGGCCGACAAGGCCGCCGTGCTGCTGCGCCTGCAGTGCACGCCGGCTGCGGACCGCCACGTGGCGATGCTGGTCTACAACTATCCGCCGGGCGAGGCGAACTTCGGCGCGTCCTTTCTCAACGTGCCGCGCAGCGTGAGCAACATGCTCGCGGCAATGAAGTCGGCCGGCTACCGCACCGAGCAGCCGGGCGCCGACGCGCTGATCGCGCAGGTGCAGGCCGCGATGAAGGCCTACTACCCGACGGGGCAGGGTGACGAACTGCAGCCGCTGCTCGACAGGAACCTTGCCGACGCGATGCCGCTGTCGCGTTACCTCGCCTGGTTTCGCGCGCTGCCCGTGGAGACGCAGCGCCGCATCGAAACCTACTGGGGCCCGCCCGAAAAATCGACTATGCTGCGCCCCGTTGCCGGCGAGCCGGCCTTCGTGATTCCACGCGTCCAGTTCGGCAACGTCGTCGTGCTGCGCCAGCCGCCGCGCTTCGAGCCCGGCACGCAGGTGGCGGGCAAGGCCGAGCAGGTCTACCACCGCTCGGCCGTGCCGCTGAGCCACAGCTACCTCGCCACCTACCTCTGGCTGCGCACGCAGTTCGGCGCCGGCGCCGTGGTGCACGTGGGCACGCACGGCACGCTCGAATGGTCGGCGGGCAAGGAGCGCGGGCTGTCGGTGCAGGACGATCCGCTGCTCGCGCTGGGCGATCTGCCGAACGTCTATCCGTTCATCATGGACAACCTCGGCGAAGCCACCACCGCCAAGCGCCGCGGCCGCGCGACGATGGTGAGCCATTCGACACCGATGTTCGCGCCCGCCGGCTTCCGGCCCGGCGTGCAGGAAATGCACGAGCGTATGCACGACTGGGAAACGCTGTCGCCCGGCCCTGTGAAGACCGCGATGGAAAAGCAGCTGGCGGCCGAGTTCGTCGAACAGCACTACGACCGCGACCTCGGCTGGACGCCCGCGCGCATTCGCGCGGACTTCGCGGGCTTCGTCGCCGTGCTGCATCCGTACCTCGACGAACTCGCGCAGACCGCGCAGCCGTTGGGTCTCGCGACCTTCGGTCAGGCGCCCGATGCGCAGCGCCGCCGCATGACCATCCTGCAGATTCTCGGCAAGCCGCTGGTCGAGGCGCTCGGCGAAGACATCGACGAGGCCTTCCTGATCGATGCGAAGCGCATTGCCGATTCGCGCCCCACGCGCTGGGTCGAGCTTGCGCTTGTCGATGCGCAGACTGCGAGCGCCATGGGAAAGACCGTCGCCGGGAAGCAAAGTCTTCTGCTGCTGGCCGAACGCGCGCAGAAGCTCGACGCCGTGCTCGCGCACAACGAGGAAATCGAAGGCCTGCTGACCGCGCTCGATGGGCGCTACCTGAAATCGAGCTACGGCGGCGACCCGGTGCGCAACCCGGACAGCCTGCCGACCGGCCGCAATCTCTACGGCTTCGACCCGAGCCGCATGCCGACGCGCGCGGCGTGGGAGACGGGCGTGGCCGCCATGGACGCGTGGATCGCCGAACACGCGACGTCCCATGCCGGCAAGCCGCCGGAAAAGATCGCCTTCACGCTCTGGGCCGGCGAGGCCTCGCGCCACCAGGGCGTGCTGGAAAGCCAGGCCTTCTACGCCATGGGCGTGAAGCCGCGCTGGGACGAGGGCGGGCGCATGGCGGGCATCGAGGTGATTCCCGCGCCGGTGCTGAAGCGGCCGCGCATCGATGTGCTGATCAGTGTCACCGGCTCCTACCGCGACCAGTTTGCCAACACGATGCGTTGGCTCGATGAGGCCGTGCAGCAGGTGGCGGCCCTGCACGAATCGGGCAACGCCGTGGCGCAGCACAGCGAGGCACTGGCACGCAAGCTCCGCGCGGAAGGCGCGACAGCACAAGAGGCGCAGCGCTGGTCGACGGCGCGCGTGTTCTCGAACGAGCAGGGCAGCTACGGCGCCGGGCTGGAGGAAGCCGCGCTTGCGAGCGACGTGTGGGCGAGCCAGCAACGCGGCGGCGGCGACGCGCAGATGGCGCAGCTCTACATGGACCGCATGGGCCACGCCTACGGCAAGGGCCTCGACGGCGCCGCGCGGCCTGGCGCCTATGCGGGCAATCTCATGCAGGTCGACGCGGCGTTGATGGCGCGCAGTTCCAACCTCTACGGCGTGCTGACCAACGACGATCCGTTCCAGTACCTCGGCGGCATCGCGCAGGCGGTGCGCCAGCTCACCGGCAAGGACCCGGCCCTGTACGTGCAGAACCTGCGCGACAGCGGCGCGGTGCGCACCGACACGGCCGCAGGCGCCATCGCGCGCGAGATGCAGACCCGCTACCTGCACCCGCAATGGGTCGAGGCGCAGAAGGCCGAGGGCTACAGCGGCACGCTGCAGGTGCTGAAGACCGCGCAGTTCCTCTGGGGCTGGCAGGTCACGGCGCCGCAGGCCGTGCGGCAGGACCAGTGGCAGTCGCTGCACGACGTGTACGTGCGCGACAGATACAAGCTGGGCACGCGCGAATGGCTGGAAGGCGACAACCGTGCAGCCTTCGCGCAGACGCTGGAGCGCATGCTCGATGCGGTGCGGCTGAATTACTGGAAGCCGGATGCGGCCACACGGCGCGAGCTGGCGCGGGCCTATGAGGAGGCGGTGCGCACGACCGGGCTGCGCGAGCGCAATGCGGGTGTGCAGCGGTTCGCGCAGGCGGAGCTGTCGCCGCCTGCGGCTTCGCACAAGCCGAGCGTGCCGGTCGAGCCCGTGGTCGTGGCTGCACCAGCGTCGGCGCCGGTGCAAACACCGGCGACTGGGCCTGCACCCGATAGTCCCCAGCCCGTCAGCGGCCTCAAGCTCGAACCCACGCCCGCCGACGCGCCATCGCCCAAGGCCGAGACAGTCGTGCTTCGGCTCTGGGTCGCGTTGGGCGCCGCACTGCTTGTCGCACTCGGCGCGCTGATGCAGTGGCGCCGGGGCAGGGCGCCTGCCTGATTCGCGAGAATGGCGGCTCTCATGCCCTATCTGAATCCCGAGCACGCCATCGTGGCCACCGCCGCGCTGTGGCTCGCGCTGGCCATCGACCATTGGCTGGGCGAGCCGCCTGCACGCCTGCATCCCGTCGTGTGGATGGGGCGCTACCTCGGCTGGGTCGGTTCGAGCGTTGCACCGCATGCGTACCAGGCGAAGCCGGTGGATCTGCCGATGTTCTTCATCGGCGCGCTGACATGGTGCGTGGGTGCGGCGGCCGTGTGGGGTGTCGCCATGGCCATGCAGGCATTCATCGCGCTGTCGCTGCCCGCGTGGGCCGGCGCGTTGCTGCTCGGCCTGCTGCTCAAGCCGCTTTTCGCCTGGCGCATGCTGCGCGACGAAGTGCTCGCGGTCGAGGCGGCGTTGAGCGTGTCGATCGATGCCGGACGCAAGCAACTGGCACGACTGGTGAGCCGCGATGTCTCCCGGCTCAGTGAGCGCGAAGTGCGCGAAAGCGCCATCGAATCGCTCGCCGAAAACCTCAACGACTCGCTCGTGGCCCCGGTGTTCTGGTTCGTGCTGCTCGGCCTGCCGGGTGCGGCGCTCTACCGTTTCGCCAACACGGCCGATGCGATGTGGGGCTACCGCGGCGAGCGCAACGGCCGCGACTGGACATGGTTCGGCAAATGGGCCGCGCGCGCGGACGATCTGCTCTCGTGGATCCCGGCACGCATCACCGTGGGGCTGCTGGCGCTGGCGGCGTGGCGCTGGCCCACGGGGCTGTCCGGCGAGGCGCGACGCACGCCGTCGCCCAACAGCGGCTGGCCGATGGCGACGATGGCGCTGCTGCTCGGTGTGCGGCTGGCCAAGCCGGGCGTGTACGCGCTGAATGCCGAGGGGCGTGCGCCTTCGGCGGCGGATATGCAACGCACTGCGCAACTGGGCGGACGCGCCGCCGCAGCGCTGGGCGTGTTCGCGTCGCTGGCCATCGCGGCAACGACCGGCTGGAGGTGGGTATGAGCGCGGTCCTGCACGGCGGCCCCGATGCATCCGGTGCCGCGCCGCACGACTTCTCGACCAATGGCAATGCCGTGGGCGCGTGCCCGGCCGTGTTGTCCGCGTTGCGCGTCGTCGACGCCGCTCGCTATCCGGACCCGCAGTACACGGCACTTCGAAGCAGGCTTGCGGCCTTTCATGGTGTAAAGGCCGCACGCATCGTCATCGCGGCGAGCGCGAGCGAGTTCATTCATCGCATCAGCGCCGCTGTCGCACAAGGCGGTGGTCGTTGCGTCTGGCTGCCGGCGCACAGCTATGGCGACTATGAGCGTGCGGCGCAGGCCTGGGTTTTGCAAACGATTCGTGCACCTCAGGCGTACAGCGACGCCGCGCTGCGCTGGTGCTGTGAACCGTCGAGCCCGCTGGGGCAGCCGCAAGCCGATCTGCCGCAGCTGGCTGCGAGCCCGGGTGGCGCATGTGTGCTCGACCTGGCCTATGAGCCGTTGCGCCTCGAAGGCCAGGCTTCGCTCGACGCCACTCAGCGCGACMGCCTCTGGCAGCTGTGGACACCGAACAAGGCCATGGGCCTGACAGGCATCCGCGCCGCCTACGCCGTCGCCCCTGAAGACGCCGATGCGAGCCTCGTGCAACGCATCGAACGGCTGGCCCCTTCATGGCCGCTGGGCGCGCACGGCGTGGCGATGCTTGAGGCCTGGACCGGCGACGAAGCGCAACGCTGGCTGGCCCAAAGCCTGCAGACCCTGAGGGACTGGAAAAACCGACAACGCGCGGTCTGCGAATCGCTCGGCTGGCAATGCCTCCCGAGCGACGCCAACTTCTTCTGCGCGCGTACCGACCGTCCGTACCCAGACGTGGCCGCCGCGCTGCGCACCGAAGGCATCAAACTGCGCGACTGCACCTCCTTCGGCCTTCCCGGCCACGTGCGCCTCGGCGTATTGCCCCCGGCCAGCCAGCAGGCGCTGAAGCAGGCCTGGACAAACACGTCCTGACCACATACACCCGCGAGAAAAAATGCTCTACGCCATCACCACGCTCTTTATCTGCCAACTGGCCGGCGAACTGCTCGTGCAGTGGCTCGGCCTGCCCATCCCCGGCCCGCTGATCGGCATGGTGCTGCTGTTCGCCGGCCTGCTGGTGCGACGCGGCGTGCCACAGGTCCTGGCCGACACCTCGGGCCACCTGCTGCGCAACCTGATGCTGTTGTTCATCCCGGCCGTGACCGGCGTCATGCTGCATTTCGAGCGCGTGGGGCGCGAGTGGCTGCCCTTCCTTGCGGCGGGCATCGCCGGTGCGGCATTCACCATGACGGTCACCGCGCTCACGTTCCGCTGGATGATCCGCATCACCGGCAAGGACGCCGAATGACAGCGCCCGCGAAGCTCTCCGAGATCTGGGTCTTCCTCGCGCAGTCGCCGCTGCTGTGGCTTTCGCTCACGCTGCTGGCCTATCTTGGCGCACTGTGGCTGCACACCCGCAGCGGACGCAATCCGGTGGTCAACCCGGTGCTGGTCTCGGTGATCGTCATCGTCGGCGTGCTGCTGCTCACGCGCACGCCCTACGACACGTATTTCGAAGGCGCGAAGTTTGTGCACTTCCTGATCGGCCCCGCCACCGTGGCACTGGCTGTGCCGCTCTACAGCCAGGTCGGACGGCTGCGGCGGTTGTGGCTGCCCATCGGCGTGGCGTTGTTCGTGGGCTCGGTCGCGGCCATCGTGTCGGCCATCGGCATCGCGTGGGTGCTGGGCGGATCGCACGAGCTGATGATGTCGCTCGCGCCCAAGTCGGCCACCATGCCCATCGCCATGGGCGTGGCCGAGAAGATCGGCGGGCTGCCCTCGCTGGCGGCGGTGGCCGCGGCCATTGCCGGCATCTCGGGCGCGATCATGGCGACGGGGCTGCTGAACCTGCTGCGCATCAAGGAGCCCGCGGTTCGCGGGTTCGCGGTCGGCCTTGCCGCGCATGGCATCGGCACGGCGCGGGCGATCCAGGTGAACGAGACGGCGGGCGCATTCTCCGCGCTGGCCATGGGGCTCAACGGCATCGCGACCGCACTGCTGGTGCCGCTCGTCGTCAAGCTGATGGGAGTGTGAAGGTGCCGTTGTACCGATCCCGTCCCGTCACCGATCCCCGGCCGATGGAGCTCGTCTGGCCCGCGAGGCCTTACCTGGCCGGCTACGTCTCGGCGTTGAACAGGGGCTGGTCGCGCGACGAGACGCGGCCCGAATCGGGCGCGGAGGAACGCGCCGCGATCGAGTCCGACCCCGCCCTGTTCCTCGCGAGCCTGGTCGACCGCGAGGCCAGGGGCGCGCCCATCACCATGCCGGACGGCACGCAGGTGCCGCGCCTGCCGGGCTACAAGTGCTGGATGTGGGACGGCGAGTTTTGCGGCAGCATCGACCTGCGCTGGCAGCCCGGCACCGACGCCTTGCCGATCTACTGCCTGGGCCACATCGGCTACAACGTGGTGCCGTGGAAGCAGCGCAGGGGCTACGCCACGCGCGCACTCGGCGCCATGCTGACGCTGGCCGCGCGCGAGGGGCTGAGCCGCGTCGAGATCACGACCAGCCCGGACAACTTCGCGTCGCAGAAGGTGATCACGGCCCATGGCGGCATGCTGGCCGAGACCTTCGTCACGTTGCCCAGCCAGGGCAGCCTCACCAAGTACCGCTACTTCATCCATCTCTGAAATCTTTCGAGCAAGGAGCACGACCCATGGCCCAGTACACCGCGGAAATCCTTTGGGAGCGGGGCGATCAGGACTTTCTCGGCAACACCTACAGCCGCAGGCATGTGCTGCGCTTCGACGGCGGGGCGGAAGTGGCGGCCTCGTCGTCCCCGCACGTGGTGCCGCTGCCGATGTCGGATGCATCGGCGGTCGATCCGGAGGAGATGTTCGTCGCCTCGCTTTCCAACTGCCACATGCTGTGGTTTCTCACGATGGCCGTGAAGCGCAGGTTCATCGTCGACCGCTACTTCGACGCGGCCACTGGCGTGATGGAGAAGAACGCCGACGGCAAGATGGCGATGACAGTGGTCACGCTGCGACCGGAGGTGGCGTTCTCGGGCGAGAACATTCCTACGCGC
The DNA here is from genome assembly GCF_056395365.1 of Variovorax sp. 10L421. Classification (NCBI taxonomy): domain Bacteria; kingdom Pseudomonadati; phylum Pseudomonadota; class Betaproteobacteria; order Burkholderiales; family Comamonadaceae; genus Variovorax; species Variovorax sp. 10L421. The sequence goes on along the minus strand of NZ_JBFTJJ010000002.1, from coordinate 87,278 downwards.
GAGCAGATCGAGCAGATGCACCACCGGGCGCATGAAGAATGCTTCATTGCCAACTCGGTGAAGACCGAGGTGCGCTGCGAGCCGGTGTAGTCCGATTCAGCGGCGCTGCAGCCGCGGATTCTTGGCAAACAGCTCCGCCGCCCAATCCACGAACGCGCGCACCTTCGCGCTCAGGTGGCGGTTGGGCGGGTACACCACGTGGATCGGCAACGGGTCGCGATGCCAATCGGGCAGCAGCTCGATGAGCTCGCCGCTTTCCAGCAGCGGCTCGGCCATGAAGGTGATGCACTGCGAGATGCCGAAGCCGCCCAGCACCGCGGTGATGTGCGCGTTGCTCTCGTTCACCGACACGCGGTAGGGCCCGTTCAGCTCGATCTGTTCGTCGCCCTTCCTGAACTCGTGCGGGTAAACGCGCCGCGTGGTGCCCGAGAAGTAGCTCACCACGTGGTGGCGCTTCTCGATGTCGCTCGGGTGCTGCGGCACGCCGTAGCGCTTCACGTATGCCGGCGATGCCACGGTGACGAAGTGCAGCGTGCCGATGCGCCGCGCCACCAGCGACTGGTCGTTGAGCTCGCCGGCGCGGATCACGCAGTCGACGTTGTCGCTGATCAGGTCGACGGTGCGGTCGCTCACCCCCAGGTCGACCTGGATATCAGGATAGCGGTCGCAGAAGCTGGCCAGCGCAGGCAGGATGATCTGCCTTGCCACCGAGGTGCCGACGTCGATGCGCAGCCGCCCCGTGGGGTTGGCCTGCGCATTCGTCATGCTGGCTTCCATGTCGTCGAAGTCGTTGAGAAGGCGCGCGGCTCGCTCGAAGTAGGCCGCGCCGTCGGGTGTGACCGTGACGCGCCGCGTGGTGCGGTTGAGCAGCTTCACGCGCAGGCGCGATTCGAGCGCCTGGATCTGTTTGGTGACCGTGCCTTTGGGCAGGGCGAGAGAGTCCGCCGCACGGGTGAATGTGCCGGCTTCCACGACGCGGACGAAGATCCGCATGGCCTGGATTTGATCCATTGAATGCCTGTTCTGGGTACCCGGCCCACACCGGGGGAGGCGGATTCTCACACAAGCAGCCAAACCCTTGGCGGGTGGCCCCGATTGTTATCGGTTTGGAAACAGAGTAGGGCCGGCTTGCCTGTTTCAACGCTGCGCCGGGCGACTTATATTTCAACCATCGCCCAATTCCCTGAGGTCGCCCATGTCACCCGTTCCATCGTCCCGCTCTGCCGAAGCCGCCGCCCGTGCGGCGGTACAGGGCGTGGAAGCCGATCTGTCGATCGAGCTGCCCGGCCGCGAACCGGTCGGTGCCCGTGTGTACGGCCAGCGTGCCAAGGGTGAAGTCGCACCGCTGGTGCTGCATTTCCATGGCGGCACCTTTGTGTGCGGCGATCTCGACAACGGCCGCAACGTGGCTCGGCTCCTGGCCGGCGCGGGGGCGGTGGTGGTGTCGGTGGCCTATCCGCTGGCGCCCCAATCGCCGTTCCCGGAGCCGATCGAGGTGGGCTATGCCGCCCTCGAATGGCTCTACAAGCAGCGCACCAAGCTCGGCGGCAAAGGCGCGCAGGTGTACCTGGCCGGCGAGGAAGCCGGCGGCAACCTGGCGGCCGCGGTGGCGCTGATCGCCCGCGACCGGGCGCATCCGCCGGTTGCCGGCCAGATCCTGCTGTCGCCCATGCTCGACCCCTGCGCCGGCACCGCCTCGTTGCGCAAGGCCACCAGCGATGCGGCCGAATGCCGCTGGGCCAGCGGCTGGGAGAAGTACCTGAGCTGCCCCTCGAACGCCACCCATCCCTATGCGGTGCCTAGCGGTTCGCTGCGGCTGTCGGCCCTGGCGCCTGCGCTGGTGCTGGTGGGCCAGGACGACGCCATGCGCGACGAGGCGCTGACCTTCGCCGGCCGCTTGCGTGCCGCCGGCATCGAGGTCACGAGCAGCGTGCTGCCCAGTGCCTCCAACTGGCCCAAGGCACTCTACGACACCGAGAACACGGGTTGCGTGGCCTGTGAGGCCACGGTGCAGCAGCACTTCCGCGAGTTTTTCAGCGCGACCACGCCACCGGGTGCGGCGCCGAACCACCCCAGCTAGTTCCCGGCCGATCCCGGCTGCCTGATCGACACGCCGCCAGCGCGGCAGCGTGCGAGGGCCTTGTTTTTTCTGAATTCCGCCGCCTGGTGCCAAAAGCGCCGGGGTGGCCTGTTGCATCCCTGAAGTCATCGAGAAGGACGAACCATCATGTCGAACAACGAGAAAAAGCTGTCTTCCGTCGCCCGCAAGGGCCTGTGGCCCGCCGTGACCGGCATTACCGCATTGCTGGCCGTGGCGGCCGCCGTGTTGGGCATGCACAGTTTCAAGGCCGAGGCCAACAACGCGCCGGCGGCGCCGCAGGCCACCCCGGTGTCGGTGGCCACCGTGGCGTCCAGCGAGATCAACGCCTGGGACGAGTTCTCGGGCCGGCTCGAAGCCGTCCAGCGCGTCGATGTGCGCTCCCGCGTCGCGGGCGCCGTGCAGTCGGTGCACTTTCGCGAAGGCGCACTGGTGAAGCAGGGCGATCTGCTGATCACCATCGATCCCGCCCCGTACGCGGCCGAGGTCGAGCGCGCCGAAGCGCAGGTAGCCTCCGCGCAGGCCCGCCAGTCGTTCAGCCGCAGCGAGCAGGAGCGCGCCAAGCGCTTGTGGGACGACAAGGCCATTGCCCAGCGCGAGTACGACGAGCGTGTGAATGCCGGCAGCGAAGCCAATGCCAACCTGCGCGCCGCCCAGGCCCAACTGCAGACCGCGCGCCTGAGCCTGGGCTACACCCAGGTGCGCGCGCCGGTGTCGGGCCGCATCGGCAAGCTCGAAGTGACGGTGGGCAACCTCGTCGCCGCGGGCCCCGGTGCGCCGGTGCTGACCACGCTGGTGTCGGTGAGCCCGATCTACGCGAGCTTCGACGCCGACGAGCAGGTCATCACGCGAGCCCTGAAAGACCTGCCGAGCGGCTCCAGCGCCCGAGGCCAGATCGAGAGCATTCCCGTGCAGATGGGCACCGCCGGCCTCGACGGCACGCCCTTCACCGGCAAGCTGCAGCTGATCGACAACCAGGTCGATGCCAAGAGCGGCACGGTGCGCGTGCGTGCTTCGTTCGACAACAAGGACGGCGCGCTCATCCCCGGCCAGTTCGCCCGCATCCGCATGGGACAGGCCCGCAACGACACCGCGCTTCTCGTGAGCGAACGCGCCATCGGCACTGACCAGAACAAGAAGTTCGTGATGGTCGTGGGCGAAGACAACAAGGCGGTCTACCGCGAAGTCACGCTCGGTGCGTCGATCAACGGGCTGCGTGTCGTGAGCAAGGGTCTGAAGGCCGGCGACAAGGTCGTGGTCAACGGCCTGCAGCACATCCGCCCGGGTGCGCTGGTGGCGCCGAAGCAAGTGACCATGGACGCCAAGGCCGACCCCAAGCAACAACAACCGGAACGTGTCGCGGAAGCGGCCAAATCTTGAACCACCCCCAGGCTTGCTCACTTCGTGTAGCCGCCAACCCCCTCGCGGGGGCAACACCAGCGGCCCGGCAAAGCCGGTTCCGCGGTGTTCCTGAAATGGGAGCCACTTGGATGCCGCGTGCCTGCATGCGGCGTGGACCGCGCACGACGCGGTGGAGTAAACGAACATGAATCTCTCAAAATTCTTCATCGACCGGCCGATCTTTGCCGGCGTGCTGTCGCTATTGATGCTGATAGCCGGCCTGATCGCGCTGCGCGGGCTGCCGATCTCGGAGTACCCGGAAGTCGCGCCGCCTTCGGTGGTGGTGCGCGCCCAGTACCCCGGTGCCAACCCGAAGGTGATTGCTGAAACGGTGGCCACGCCGCTCGAAGAGCAGATCAACGGCGTCGAAGGCATGCTCTACATGGGCAGCCAGGCAACGACCGACGGCGTGCTGACGCTCACCGTGACGTTCCGCCTCGGCACCGATCCCGACAAGGCACAGCAGCTCGTGCAGAACCGCGTCTCGCAAGCCGAGCCGCGTCTGCCCGAGGAAGTGCGCCGGCTCGGCATCACGACCGTCAAGAGCGCGCCCGACCTGACGATGGTGGTCCACCTCGTCTCGCCGAACAACCGCTACGACATCAACTACCTGCGCAACTACGCGGTGCTGAACGTGAAGGACCCGCTGGCGCGCATCGAAGGCGTGGGCCAGGTCCAGATCTTCGGCGGCGGCGACTACTCCATGCGCGTGTGGCTCGACCCGCAGAAGGTCGCGCAGCGCGGCCTCTCGGCGAGCGACGTGGTGGCTGCCATCCGTGGCCAGAACGTGCAGGCCGCGGCCGGCGTGGTCGGCGCATCGCCGGGCCTGTCGGGTGTGGACATGCAGCTGTCGATCAATGCGCAAGGTCGCCTGCAGAGCGAGGAAGAGTTCGGCGACATCATCGTCAAGAGCGGCACCGACGGCGCCGTCACGCGTCTTCGCGACATCGGCCGCCTCGAGATGGGCGCCGCCGACTACTCGCTGCGCTCGCTGCTGAACAACGACCCGGCCGTCGGCATGGGTGTGTTCCAGGCGCCGGGCTCCAATGCGCTCGACATCTCGTCCAACGTGCGCAAGACGATGGCCGAGCTCAACAAAAACATGCCCGAGGGCCTGGAATACCGCATCGCCTACGACCCGACGCAGTTCGTGCGCGCGTCCATCGAATCGGTGATCCACACGCTGCTCGAAGCCATCATGCTGGTGGTGCTGGTCGTGATCCTGTTCCTGCAGACGTGGCGCGCGTCGATCATTCCGCTGCTGGCCGTGCCGGTGTCGGTGATCGGCACCTTCGCGGTGCTGCACGTCCTCGGCTTTTCGATCAACGCGCTGAGCCTGTTCGGGCTGGTGCTGGCCATCGGCATCGTGGTGGACGACGCCATCGTGGTGGTGGAGAACGTCGAGCGGAACATCGAGGCCGGGCTCACGCCGCGCGAGGCGACCTATCGCGCGATGCGCGAAGTGTCCGGGCCCATCATCGCGATTGCGCTGGTGCTGGTGGCCGTGTTCGTTCCGCTGGCTTTCATCAGCGGCCTCACGGGCCAGTTCTACCGCCAGTTCGCGGTGACGATTGCGATCTCGACGGTGATCTCGGCGATCAACTCGCTGACGCTGTCGCCCGCGCTCGCTGCACTGCTGCTGCGCGGCCATGACGCTCCCAAGGACGCGCTGACGCGCGGCATGGACAAGGCCTTCGGCTGGCTGTTCCGCGGCTTCAACAAGCTGTTCCATCGCGGCTCCGAGGCCTACAGCGGCGGCGTGAAGAACGTGATCTCGCGCAAGGCGCTGATGCTCGCGATCTACGTCGCGCTCATCGCCGTGACCTTCGGTCTCTTCAAGGCGGTGCCCGGCGGCTTCGTGCCGGCGCAGGACAAGCAGTACCTGATCGGCTTCGCTCAGCTGCCCGACGGCGCCACGCTCGACCGCACCGACGAAGTGATCCAGCGCATGGGCGAGATCATGAAGAAGAACCCGAACGTGGAGGACGCCATCGCCTTCCCGGGCCTGTCGATCAACGGCTTCACCAACAGCTCCAACTCGGGCATCGTGTTCGCCACGCTCAAGCCCTTCGACCAGCGCAAGCGCGCCGACCAGAGCGGCGGCGCGGTGGCGGGCCAGTTGAACGGCGCCTTCTCGAGCATCCAGGACGCCTTCATCGTGATGTTCCCGCCCCCGCCGGTGGCGGGCCTGGGCACCACGGGCGGCTTCAAGCTGCAGCTGGAAGACCGCGGCTCGGTGGGCTACGACCAGATGGACGCGGCAGTGAAGGCCTTCATGGCCAAGGCTTACCAGGCGCCCGAACTGGCCGGCATGTTCACGAGCTGGCAGGTCAACGTGCCGCAGCTGTACGCAGACATCGACCGCACCAAGGCCCGCCAGCTCGGCGTGCCCGTGACGGACATCTTCGACACCATGCAGATCTACCTTGGCAGCCTGTATGCGAACGACTTCAACAAGTTCGGCCGCACGTACTCCGTGCGCGTCCAGGCCGATGCGCCTTACCGCGCCCGTGCTGAAGACGTGGGCCTGCTGAAGGTGCGCTCGACCTCGGGCGAGATGGTGCCGCTGGCCGCGCTGATGAAGGTGAATTCGACCTTCGGCCCGGAACGCGCCATGCGCTACAACGGCTACCTCGCCGCCGACATCAACGGCGGCCCGGCGCCGGGCTACTCCTCGGGCCAGGCGCAGGACGCGATCACCAAGATCGCGGCCGAGACGCTGCCCAAGGGCGTGAGCTTCGAGTGGACCGAGCTGACCTACCAGGAAATCCTGGCCGGCAACTCCGCCTTCCTGGTGTTCCCGCTGGCGATCCTGCTGGTGTTCCTGGTGCTGGCTGCGCAGTACGAAAGCCTGACGCTGCCGATCGCGATCATCCTGATCGTGCCCATGGGCATCATGGCCGCGATGACCGGCGTATGGATATCGGGGGGTGACAACAACGTCTTCACGCAGATCGGGTTGATCGTGCTGGTGGGGCTGAGTGCGAAGAACGCGATTCTTATCGTGGAGTTCGCCCGGGAGCTCGAATTTGCCGGCCGCACACCGATACAGGCCGCCATCGAAGCCAGCCGCCTGCGCCTGCGCCCGATTCTCATGACTTCGCTGGCCTTCGTGATGGGCGTGCTGCCCCTCGTGCTGTCCACCGGCGCGGGTTCGGAGATGCGCAAGGCCATGGGCGTGGCGGTGTTCGCCGGGATGATCGGCGTGACGGCCTTCGGCCTGTTCCTGACGCCTGTGTTCTACGTGCTGCTGCGCCGCCTCGCGGGCAACCGGCCACTCAAGCTGCATGGCGAAGTGCCGCATGGCGACGACTTCGTGTCGGCCGGGCATCCGGCTTCGCATGGCGGCGCCGGTGGTGGCGGCCTTCATCCGGTGCCCGCATCGCCGCGTTCTTCGCATGACGACTGATCGAGAAAGCGCATCATGAAATTTTCAGTACAACCTCTGGTGAAGCCGCTTCGTACCGCGTTGCTGCCGCTGATGGCAGCCCTGGTGCTCGCCGGCTGTGCCACCGCGCCCTCGGGCCTGCCCGAGATCACGACCACCGCCCAGTTCAAGGAGCAGGGCAAGGACCAGGCGGTGACGCCGCCCGCCGGCTTCACGCGGGCCGCGCCCTCCGAGGCGCAACCGCGCGGCGACTGGTGGCTGGCGTTCAACGATCCGGCGCTCAACGCACTGATCGAGAAGGCCGACGTCAACAACACCAACATCCAGGCCGCGGCCGCTCGGCTGGCCGAGGCTCGCGCGCTGGCGCGCAGCGCCAACGCCGACCGCCTGCCGCAGATCGGCCTGGGCGCTGGCGCCAACCGCGGCGCGGGCCTGGACAAGGCCACGGCCAGCACCCGGCCAGCCACGATGACGAACATCGGCGCCACGTTCTCGTACGAGGTCGACCTGTTCGGCCGCCTCTCGGGCGCGAGCAATGCGGCCAAGCTCGATGCGGCCGGCCGCGAGGCGCTGCTGCAAAGCACGCGCCTCGCCGTGCAGGCCGAAGTGGCGCAGACCTACCTGCAGTTGCGCGCGCTCGATGCCGAGCGCGCCCTGGTGCGCGAGCAGGTCGAGGCGTATCGCGACACGCTGCGCCTGTCGCAGCGCCGCGAGCAGGCCGGCGACATCGCCGAGCTCGACGTGGCGCGCGTGCAGACCGAGGTGTCGTCCACCGAGTCGGATGCGCTCGCGCTCGACCGCCAGCGCGCCCAGGTGGAGCATGCGCTCGCGGTGCTGGTGGGCGATTCGGCTTCCAGCTTCGGCTTGCGCGTCGACGAGTGGGCGACGGCGCTCCCGTCCATTCCGCCGGGTGTGCCCGCCACGGTGCTCACCCGCCGCCCCGACGTGTCGGCTGCGCAGAGCGCTGTGCTGGCCGCGCAGGCCCGCGTGGGCGTGGCGCAGGCCGCGTGGTTCCCGGACATCTCGCTGACCGGCGCCGCCGGCTATGCCTCGCCCGAGATCGGCGACCTCTTCAAGTGGTCGGCGCGCTCGTGGGGCGTGGGCGCGCTGCTGTCGCTGCCGATCTTCGACGGCGGCCGCCGCGAGGCCGGCGTGCAGGGCGCCAATGCCCAGCTCGACGGTGCGCTCGCGAGCTACCGCACGCAGGTGCTGGTGGCGTTTCAGGAAGTCGAAGACCAACTGGCCGCCATCCGCATCCTGCAGGAGCAGTCGGTCGTGCAGGCACAGGCCGTGACCTCGGCCCAGCGCGCCACCAGCCTGTCGGACACGCGCTATCGCAACGGCTACGTCAGCCAGCTCGACCTGCTGGACGCGCGCCGCAGCGAATTGCGCAACCGCCGGCAGGCACTGCAGGTGAAGTCGGCGCAGTACCAGGCGGCGGTGGGGCTGATCCGCGCCATCGGCGGCGGCTGGGAAGCGCCGGCGCCGGTCGCGGCTGTCCCGGCACGGACGGCCGTGGCCGTGCGCTGAATCGCGATCAAGGATTGAAATTGAAAGCCTGAGCGCCGCAAGGCGGTCTTGCGCCGCCGTGGGTTCAGTCGGTTTTCTTGCCGGCTGGATTCGCGGCGGCGCTTATTTTTTGCAGTTCCACCGCGCCCACGGCCAGGGCGTTTGAATAGCTGGCCTGCGGCCTCGACGCTGTCCGGTAGACCCTGTAGTCGAAGGTTTCGGAGACGGCGTCGCCATGGTGGGCTTCGAGCAGGATCCAGAAGAACTGGCCCGGCTCGCGTTCCTCGACGGTTAGCGCCAAATCATTCAAGGCTGGCATGGGTTCCCGGGTGCAATGCGGTGTGGTGGCATCTGGTGTACGCAAAAAATGCTACTGTTTGATGCACCGGATGTATTTGCAATGCCCGGCGATGTGAAAGATGTCGCATTTCGTCGCTTCCATTTGGCCTTTCCCGGACCGGTGTGGCGCTCAACGACAATTCGCCGATGAGTTCAAAGGCGAAAAGCGGGCCGGCGCGTTGCGTCATGGTCCTGGGCACCACCAGCGGCGCCGGCAAGAGCTGGCTGGCCACGGCGCTGTGCCGCTGGTATGCGCGGCAGGGCCTGAAGGTGGCGCCTTTCAAGGCGCAGAACATGAGCAACAACGCCCGCGTGGTCGACGGCGGCGAGATCGGCAGCGCCCAATATTTCCAGGCCCTGGCCGCCAATGCCGTGCCCGGGGTGCGCATGAACCCGCTGCTGCTCAAGCCCGAGCGCGACACCCACAGCCAGGTGGTGCTGATGGGGCAGGTGAATGACGAACTCTCGGCCTTGCCCTGGCGCGGCCGCAGCGAGCGCGTCTGGCCGCAGATCGCGCAGGCGCTCGACGAACTGCGCGCCGGAAACGACGTGGTGGTGATCGAAGGCGCGGGTTCGCCGGCCGAGATCAACCTGATGGCCAGCGACATCGTCAACATGCGCATCGCCCGGCACGCGCAGGCGCGCTGCCTGCTCACGACCGACATCGACCGCGGAGGCGCCTTTGCCCATCTGTACGGCACCTGGGCGCTGCTGCCCGAGGCCGACCGCGCGCTGCTGCGCGGCTTCGTGCTCAACAAGTTCCGCGGCGATGCCTCGCTGCTCGCGCCTGCGCCGCAGCAACTGCAGGAACTGACTGGCGTGCCCACCGTGGCCACGCTGCCGATGTGGTGGCAGCACGGCTTGCCCGAGGAGGACGGCGTATTCGATGACCGCAGCCGTGCGAGCGGCACCGTGACGCGCACGGTCGCGGTCGTGGCATACCCGCGCATCAGCAACCTCGACGAATTCCAGGCGCTGAAGAACGTGCCCGGCGTGCGGCTGATCTGGGCCCGTACGCCGGCCGACGTGGCCGGCGCCGACTGGATCGTGCTGCCCGGCTCCAAGCGCACCAGCGGCGACCTGGCCTGGCTGCGCGCCCAGGGGCTGGACAGCGCCGTGGCCGCGCATGCCGAACGCGGCGGCGCGGTGCTGGGCATCTGCGGCGGACTGCAGATGCTGGGAGAGGCGCTGGTCGATCCGCACGGCATCGACGGCAATGCGCCGGGACTGGGCCTGCTGCCGCTGGTGACGGTGTTCGCGCGCGAGAAGACGGTGCGGCATCGCACCGGGACCTTCGGCGAGCTGAGCGGTGTCTGGGCTGCGCTGTCGGACGTGCCCGTCGCCGGCTACGAGATCCACCATGGCCAGACCGCCGCACACCCGCAGATGGCGCAGGACGGCCAGGCCGTGATGCCCGACGGACTGGCCTGGCAGAACGCGCGCGGCAACGTGCTCGGCATCTATCTTCACGGCCTGTTCGAGGACCCGCGCGCGCTGCACGCGCTGTTCGGTGCCTCCGTGCCCACGCTCGACGCCACCTTCGACGGCCTGGCCGACTTCATCGATACCCACTTCGACGCCGGCGTGCTCGCCGGACTGATTGCATGACCGAAACCATTCCCACCATTTCCGACATCACCGACACCGCGCTCGCCGCCCGCCTGCAGAGCGCGCTCGACAACAAGACCAAGCCGCTCGGCGCGCTGGGCCGGCTCGAGGCGCTGGCGCTGCGCATCGGCACCATCCTCGGCACCGAAAGCCCGGAGCTCGAAGCCCCGCAGATGCTGGTCTGCGCGGGCGACCACGGATTGGCGGCGCGCGGCGTCTCGGCGTACCCGAGCGACGTGACCTGGCAGATGGTCGAGAACTTCCTCGCCGGCGGCGCGGCCGTGAGCGTGCTGGCGCGCCAGCACGGGCTGGCACTGACGGTGGTCGACTGCGGCGTACGGCGCGACTTCCAGGCGCGCCCGGGGCTGGTGTCGCGCCGGATCGCCGAAGGTACGGCAGACGCTTCGCAGGGCCCGGCCATGACGGCCGCGCAGTGCGCCCAGGCCATCGCCAACGGGCGCGAGGTGGTGCGCGTGCTGCCGGGCAATGCGTTGCTGCTCGGCGAGATGGGCATCGGCAACAGTTCGTCTGCCGCGCTGCTGCTCTCGCGGCTGGGCGGGTTGGACATCGACGCCTGCACCGGTGCCGGCACTGGCCTCGATGCGGCCGGGCTGGCGCGCAAGCGCGATGTGCTGCGGCAGGTGCTGGCGCTGCACGCGGGCGCGACCGCGCCTCTGGACGCGCTGGCCGCCTTCGGTGGCTTCGAGGTGGCTACGCTGGTCGGCGCGGTGCTGCAGGCGGCCGAGGAGCGGCGCGTGATCGTGGTAGACGGCTTCATCGCCAGCGCAGCGGTGCTGGTGGCGCAGGCGCTGCAGCCGCACGTGGTGCAGCGCTGCGTGGCCGCGCATTGCTCGGCCGAACCCGGCCACGTGCTGCTGCTGGAGCGGCTGGGGCTGGAGCCGCTGCTCAAGCTCGAACTGCGCCTGGGCGAAGGCTCGGGCGGGGCGCTGGCCTGGCCGCTGCTCGAATCGGCCTGCCGCATCCTGCGCGAGATGGCGAGCTTCGAGTCGGCCGGCGTGTCGCGCAAGGACAGCTGAAGAGGATGAACGGCGTTCGCCATTTCCTGCTCGCGCTGCAGTTCTTCACGCGCGTGCCGGTGACGGGGCCGCTGGCTGCGTGGGTCGGCTTCAGTCCGCAGATGCTGCGTTCGAGCGCGGCGCATCTGCCCGGCATCGGATGGCTGGCAGGTGGCGTGGCGGCGCTGGTGTTCGCGGGTGTGGGCATGGGGCTGCCGGGTGTCGCCGGTGCGCTGGCTGCTGCCGTGCTGAGCACCACCGCCACCGTGATGCTGACCGGCGCCTTCCATGAAGACGGTCTGGCCGACGTGGCCGATGGCCTGGGCGGTTCGGCCGACCGCGACCGGGCGCTGGAGATCATGAAGGACTCGCGCATCGGCGCCTTCGGTGCGCTGGCGCTGGTGCTGGCGCTGGGCCTGAAATGCGCGCTGCTCGCAATGCTGGCCGGGCACGGCCTGCAGGCGGTTGTTGTCGCCATCGTCGGCGCGCATGTGCTGTCGCGGCTGATGCCGCTGTTCCTGATCCGGTGGTTGCCCTATGTGGGCGACAGCGGGGCGAGCAAGGCGAAGCCGCTGGCGGATGCGATCAGCGGTGGTGCGTTGCTGATCGCGGTGGTGTGGGCGCTGCCGGCGGTGGCACTGCTGCTGTATGCACACGACGTGGCGCACGTCTTGGCGGCCTTGCTTGCGGCCGTTGTTGCCGCAGGCTGGATGGCGCGTCTTTTCATGCGCCGGCTGCAGGGCTTCACCGGCGACGGCCTTGGCGCCACCCAGCAGGTCTGCGAGCTGGCGATCTACCTTGCACTGGCGTGGCGCGCATGAGCGACGCCGCCCGAAGGACGCTCTGGCTCCAGCGCCATGCGCCCGTGGTGGCCGAGCCCGGGCTGTGCTACGGCGCCACGGACCTCGAAGCCCATGCGGACTCCACGCTCGCTGCTGCGCAGCGCATCGCGCCTTTGCTTCCTGCGGCCATCAGCGTGCGCAGTTCGCCGCTGCGGCGATGTGCCGGGCTGGCCGATGCCATCGCCGCGTTGCGCCCCGATCTTCGGGTGCGGCACGACGCACGGCTGGCCGAGATGAACTTCGGCGCCTGGGAAGGGCGGCCGTGGTCTGCCATCGCACGCGAGGAATTCGACGCCTGGACCGGCAATTTCGCCGATGCGCCTGCCGGCGGCCATGGCGAAAGCGTGCGCGCATTCATGCAGCGCGTGGCCGCCGCACATGACGAATGGCTTGTGGACGAGGGCGATGCGCTGTGGATCACGCACGCCGGCGTGCTGCGGGCGGTAACGTTGCTGCAGCGCGGCACCCGCTGCCCTGGAGTCGCCGCCGACTGGCCTGATGGGGAACTGCCCTTCGGCGGTTGGCTGACTTTCGACAATTAGCTGCCGTCGGCCAGTGCCGATTGCGGCTCAGTTCTTCTGCCGCCACTGTTCGCGCCAGAGCCGCTCCAGCTGCGGCGCAAGTGCAGCCGGCGGCGTGCCCAGGAAGCGGTTGCTGCCGTTGCGCTGCACCAGGCCGTAGAGGCGGCCGGAGCCCTGGTCGTAGAGCGCGACCGCGTTGTTGTCGTAGCAGTCGTGCGGCTTGCAGAAGGCGTGCAGGAGGTAGCGCGTTCCCTCGACCGTCACCCATTGCGGCTCGGGCGCCGGACCTTCGCGGCGCACCAGCCAGCGGTCGTTCTCGCGCGTGCCCAAGGCGGCGCGCCAGGCCTTCTCCATGGCCGGGCCCCGCGCCAGCGCCGCCGGGCTGCCCGTGGGCGGGGGAGGCGCCTTGACGGCGGGCTCGACGGGCGGGGCCACGGCCCGCACCGCGCCGTTGCAGCGCCAGTAGCGCAGCTTCATCATGTCGGGGCCGAGTTGGCCGGCGACCGGCTTGTCGGCGTCCAGCGCGATGTACTGGCCGCGCGCTTCGCGGTAGACGAGGAAGGTCATTGCGCCGGACTTGCCCGGGCTGCTCATCAGCGCCACGTCGAAGCCTGCCGGCGGCGGGCGGTTGCCGAAGAAGCTGTGGGCGGTCTGCGGTTCGTTGCCGGTCACGCGGCGCTTGCCGCTTTCGGCGATCAGCATGTCCTGGCGCACCTGCAGCGTCGGTGCGGCCGCGTTGGCGCAGTTCGTCGACCAGCGGCCGCCGTAGATCGCCATGGCCTCGGGCGGCAGGCCGCCGCCCTGCTGCGACCATGCCGCGGCCGGAAGGAGGGCGGCGAGCAGCGTGGCGGCCAGCAGTGCCCGGGAGTCGTTCTTTCGTGTCGTCATTCGTCGTCGGTCTCAGGCCGTCTTCGGCATCGGTGTCTTTGGCTTGTAGGCGCAGAAAATGGCCACCGCGCACTCCCAGCAGCGCGGCTTGCGCGCCACGCAGATGTAGCGGCCATGCAGGATGAGCCAATGGTGCGCATGCAGCCGGTATTCGGGTGGGACGCGCTTCTCGAGTTTGAGTTCCACCTCCAGCGGCGTCTTGCCGGGCGCAAGCCCGGTGCGGTTGCCGACGCGGAAGATGTGCGTGTCGACCGCCATGGTCGGCTCGCCGAAGGCCACGTTGAGCACCACGTTCGCGGTCTTGCGGCCGACGCCCGGCAGCGCCTCCAGCTCGGCGCGGGTGCGCGGCACCTCGCCGCCGTGCAGCTCCACCAGCATGCGGCAGGCCTCGATCAGGTGCTTCGCCTTGCTGCGGTACAGGCCGATGGTCTTGATGTACTCCTCCAGCCCCTCGACACCCAGATCGAGAATGGCCTGCGGCGTATTCGCCACCGGATACAGCTTGCGCGTGGCCTTGTTCACGCCCACGTCGGTGGCCTGTGCCGACAGCAGCACGGCGGCCAGCAGCTCGAAGGGGGTTGTGTATTCGAGTTCAGTCTCGGGCTCGGGGTTGGCCGCCTGCAGGGTGGCGAAGAAGAGGGGGATGTCGTTTTTTTTCATGGGGCTCCGTGGGAGGCGGCACGCGCAATATATCGTTGAAAGGCGATAGCCTTACGCAGCTTTATTGCCTGCCGCTTTCGCGACAATGGCACCCCAGAAAGTGAGACCGACCATGCAATTCGCCTCCCGCCTCGACAACGTCGAGACCTCCGCCATCCGCGAACTCTTCAAGCTGCTGGGCAAGCCCGGGATCATCAGCTTTGCGGGTGGCTTTCCCGACAGCGCCATGTTCGACGTCGAGGGCCTCAAGGAGGCGAGCCAGAAGGCGCTCTCCGAAGAACCCGGCGCTGCGCTGCAGTACGGCGCCACCGAAGGCTACGAGCCGCTGCGCAGCCAGCTCAGCGCCTTCATGAAGACCAAGGGCGTCGAGGTCGACCCCAGCGGCCTGATTGTCACCACCGGCAGCCAGCAGGCGCTCGACCTGCTGGGCAAGACCATGATCTCGCCCGGTGACAAGGTGATCGTCGAGGGCCCGACCTTCCTGGCCACCATCCAGTGCTTCCGCCTGTACGGCGCGCAGCTCATCAGCGCGCCCATCGACGCCAACGGCGTGAAGACCGACGAGCTCGAGAAGCTCATCGCCGAGCACAAGCCCAAGTTCGTCTACCTGATCCCGACCTTCGGCAACCCCAGCGGCGCGATGCTGACGCTGGAGCGCCGCAAGAAGGTGCTCGAGCTGGCCGTGAAGTACCAGACGCTGATCGTCGAGGACGACCCCTATGGCGACCTCTATTTCGGCGAAGCACCTCCGCCCTCCATCCTGGCCCTGAGCAAAGACGTGCCGGGCAGCCGCGAGTTGCTGGCGCACTGCGGCAGCCTGAGCAAGGTGTTGAGCCCGGGCCTGCGCATCGGCTGGATGATCGCGCCGCCCGAGCTGCTGTCCAAGGCGACGATGTGCAAGCAGTTCAGCGACGCGCACACGAGCACGTTCTCGCAGGCCACGGCTGCGCAATACCTCAAGAGCGGCCGCATGCCGGCCACGCTGGCGCACGTGCGCGAGGTCTACGGCCAGCGTGCCCAGGCCATGGGCGCGGCGCTCAGGCGCGAGCTGGGCGATGCAGTGAGCTTCACCCAGCCCAACGGCGGCTTGTTCTTCTGGGCGCGCCTCACCGGCGCCAATGGCAAGCTGGCCGATGCGAACGAACTGGCGAAGCGCGCGATCGAGAAGCTCGTGGCCTTCGTGCCCGGCGCACCATTCTTTGCCGAGAAGCCCGATGTGGCGACGCTGCGTCTGAGCTTCGCGACGGCCGACGTGGCGAAGATCGAAGAGGGCGTGAAGCGTCTCGGTCAGGCGCTGTAGTCGATCCGATCAGGGGGACCGGTGCAGCCGGGGCGCTGCAAGCAGGTCCAGGTTGTCTGAAATGGCCGCATCCACGTTCGGATAGCGGCCTTTCATTTTCGACAACGTCATGATGGTCTGCAGCGCCTTCAGGTCCTTGACCGATGGCGCGACCTTGATCTGCGCGATGGCTGCGGCGGGGTTGCCACCGTTGATCAATGCCATCACCTTGCTTGCCCAGTCGTTTGCGCGCGCCATGTCTTCACCTGCTTTCGTTCGAAGCGCCGACTGTACACAGCGCCGCGCCGATCACCGCCGGAACCGTCACGCTGTGCCTGCAAATCCTCCGAAGAAAGCGCGTGCGTTGGCTTCCAGGCTGTCGAGGTGATAGCCGCCTTCCTGGACGATCAGCGTAGGCAGCCCCAGCGCGCCTACGGCCTTGCCGAGACGGCCGAAACCCTCGGTCGTCACCGCGACCTGCGACTGGGGGTCGTCCTTGTAGATGTCGAACCCGAGGGCCAGGACCAGCGCGTCCGGCGCGAATCGTTGCAGCACGCCCGCCGCATCGTCGACGCGCTCGAAGAACGCCGCTTCCGTCGCCCCGTGCGGCATCGGGAAATTGACGTTGAAGCCATCGCCGTCGCCGGCCCCGCGCTCGTCGTCGTAGCCGGCGACGGCAGGGTAGAAGTTGGTCGGGTCGCCGTGGATCGAGACATACAGCACGTCGCTGCGGTCGTAGAAGATTTCCTGCACCCCCTGGCCGTGGTGCATGTCGGTATCGAGGACCGCCACGCGAGCGAAGCGCCCGCGCAACGCCTGGGCGGCGATGGCTGCGTTGTTGAGGTAGCAGAAGCCGCCAGCGGCATCGACGCGCGCATGGTGGCCGGGCGGGCGGCACAGTGCGTAGGCCGCAGGGGCGCCGTCGACGATGGCCGCCGCGCCGGCCACCGCGCTCTGGGCCGACCAGTACGCGGAGCGCCAGGTTTCGGCCCCGACCGGGCAGCTGCCGTCGGCAAGGTAGCGCGCCGCCTTGGCCAGCACGCCGCGCAGGCGGTTGGGCTCGCGCACGTAGACGTTCGACATCACCTCGTCGCCCCAGTCGGGCGGCATCTGCTTCCATTCGCCGTGCGCGTCCTCCAGAAAGCGCAGGTAGTCGGCACTGTGCACGGCGGCCAATGGCGCCATGCCGGCGTCGGCCGGCGTCCGGAGATCGAAGCCGAGCGATTGCACGGCGGCGACGAGCCGAAGTGCGCGGTCGGGAATTTCCTGCGGGGTGCGCATCTGTCCGCGCGACAGGTAGCTGCGCGGATGGTGCAGCAGCTGCTCTGGATGGAAGTAGGTCAGCATGGGCGATTCGGCATGGCCGCCGTGGAATTTGCTCGGCAGCCATGGTAGCGAGCAAGATCGGTGCCCATCGAGGGCATCGGATGGCGCGCGAATCGGCGGCATCCACATTGGTTACGATCACCCATGAGAAAAACCTTTCAGCTTCAGGTCGAGGGCAAGCACCCCGACCGTCTCCTCGAAGCCATCAAGCACGAGATCCGCAAGTACATCAAGCGCGAGCGGCGGCGCGAATTGCCCGAAGGCAGCGATTTCTGGGACTTCGATTGCAAGTTCGGCGCGGCCCAGGAATCCGCCGAAGTCATTCACCTTTCCGCCATCACGGGCCTCATCGACGGGGTGGTGAAGGAAGGCGGCAAGCAGTTCTACATCGAGATCCTGGCCAAGCCCGGCAAGCGCAAGCCGCGGCCTGAAGGCGAACAGGGCGCTGCCACCGATTCCGAAGAGGAATAACCGCCGTCAGGCCTGCGCCTGCGCCAACCGCAGGCCGTACCGCTGCTCCGCATCCTGCAGCGAGCGCGCAATCGACGGGTGCAGCCGCACCCCGTTCCTGGCCTGCGCTTCCCGACGCTTCAAACCGCCTTCGCCCGGTAGCCGCACAGGCTTGGCCGGGTCGATGGGCACGTTGCCGCGACACTTCGCCGCCACATGGTCCATCTGGCGCAGGAAGGCGTCCTTGCCGCCGAAGGCATTCAGGTCGTGCAGCGTGATGTGCACCGTCGCGCCCCAGCCCTCGGGCGGATCGGCCCGGCCGTGGCCCGCGAGGCCGGCCGTGAGCGTCTCGACCAGCAGCGCCATGCCGTAGCCCTTGTGGCCGTGGCTCAATCCGCCGACCGGCAGCAGCGTGCCAGGCGGCTGGTCGAACAGCACCTGCGGGTCGTTCGACGGCTTGCCGGCAGCGTCGATCAGCCATTCCTCGGCGAAGGTCTCGCCCGCTGCGCGCTTGCGGTTGCTCATGCCGTTGGTGGTGATGGAGGCCGAGATGTCGACCATCACGCCGCCTTGCGAGAGCGGAAAACCCATGGCCAGCGGATTCGGCGTGAACACGGCCTGCGTGCCGCCGAAGGGCGCGACGCTGGCGGCATTGGGGTCGGAGCAGGCCAGCAGCATCAGCATGTCTTCCTGCAGCGCGCGCAACATGTAGACGGCGAGGCAGGCGATGTGGTGGCTGCGGCGGATGACGAGCGAGGCGGTGCCGAGTTCGCGGGCACGCGGAATCAGCAAATCCATGCCCTGGTCCATGAGCCAAGGACCGGGCAGGCGCTTGCCGTCCCAGAGCACGGCGGCGGGGCGGTCGGACAGCACCTCGGGGGTGCCGTCGCGCGTCATGCCACCGGATTCCAGTTCCTTGACGTACCCGGCCAGCAGCGCGAGGCCGTGCGTGTCGTGTCCCAGCAGGTCGCCTTCGACGAGCGTGCGGGCGACGCTGTCGGCCATCGACGCGGCGAGCCCGGCTTTTTGCAGCAGGGCGCTCGCGTAGTCCTTGAGGGCTTCGGCGCGGTAGAGCGGGGCGGTGTCGGTCATGTCAGTGGTCCGTGTCTCGTTGGGGCGGTTGTTCTTGGGGGCGCTGTCGTTCAGGGCGCGTGCAAGGGCACCGGGTACGCTCCTGCGCGAATGTCCCCCGTCGGCATCATCGCCCCCGAACCACGCCCCCAATCGCTCATCGCAGTATTTCGAGAAGGCGGTCCAGTCCGCCTTCGTTGATTGCAACCATTGCCTGTTCACGTACCTTGGGTTTCGCGTGATAGGCCACCGACAGGCCGGCTTCGCCCATCATCGGGAGGTCGTTCGCGCCGTCGCCCACGGCGATGGTTTCCTGCGGCGAGATGCCCATGAGCGAAGCCACCTCGAGCAGCGTCCTGCGCTTTTCAGCGCCGTCGCAGATGTCGCCCCAGCTCTGCGTGACGACTTCGCCGGTGAGCTTGCCGTCGGCTTCGTCGAGCAGGTTGGAGCGCGCGAAGTCGATGCCCAGCCGGTCCTTCACCCGGTTCGCGAAGAAGGTGAAGCCACCCGACACCAGCAGCACCTTGAGGCCGGCTTTCTTGCAGGCCGCGACCAGTTCGCTCGCGCCCGGGTTGAGCTTCAGCCGCTCGTCGTACACCTGCTGCAGCGCCCCGACCGGCACACCCTGCAGCAGGGCCACGCGGCGGCGCAGGCTTTCCTTGAAGTCCTTGATCTCGCCGCGCATCGTGGCCTCGGTGATGGCGGCGACCTCGGCCTTCTTGCCGACGGCATCGGCGATCTCGTCGATGCATTCGATGTTGATCAGCGTCGAGTCCATGTCGAACGCAATCAGCTTGAAGTCGGCGAGCCGCAACGGTGGCTTCACGCGCTGGATGACGAGGCCGGGGGAGATTTCTTGGGTAGCGCTCATGCGGTGACGGTTTCCTTGACGAGGGGTTGGCCCAGGCTGCGCAGCACGTCGCGCACCATCTGGGCTCGCTCTTTGGGCTCTTTCAGCTCGCGCTCGATGCGCAGCTTCTCGTTGCCGGCGAGCTTGATGTGCTTGTTCTTCTGGATCAGCTGGATGATGGCCATGCCATCGACCGGCGCATCTTTCTTGAACGTGATGTTGATGATGCCCGGCGCCGCGTCGACCTTGACCACGCCGTAGGGCCGCGCCAGCACGCGCAGGCGGTGCGTGTCGATCAGCGTCTGTGCCTGCGGCGGCAGCTTGCCGAAGCGGTCGACGATTTCTTCGAGCAGCGTGTCGATCTGGTCGGGCGTCTTCGCGGTGGCCAGCTTCTTGTAGAACGACAGGCGCAGGTGCACGTCGCCGCAGTAGTCATCAGGCAGCAGGGCGGGCGCGTGCAGGTTGATTTCGGTGGTGACCGACAGCGGTGAGAGCAGGTCTGGCTCCTGGCCGGCCTTGAGCGAGCGCACGGCCTCGCTGAGCATCTCGTTGTAGAGCTGGAAGCCGATTTCCATCATGTTGCCGCTCTGGTTCTCGCCGAGCACCTCGCCGGTGCCGCGAATCTCGAGGTCATGCATGGCGAGGTAGAAGCCGGAGCCCAGCTCTTCCATCTGCTGGATGGCGTCGAGCCGCTGCGCCGCCTGCTTGGTCAGGCCCTCGGTGTCGGGCACCATGAGGTAGGCATAGGCTTGGTGGTGCGAGCGGCCGACGCGGCCGCGCAACTGGTGCAGCTGCGCCAGGCCGAACTTGTCGGCGCGGCTCATCACGATGGTGTTGGCGGTTGGCACGTCGATGCCGGTCTCGATGATGGTCGAGCACAGCAGCAGGTTGTAGCGCTGCGCCACGAAGTCGCGCATCACGCGCTCCAGCTCGCGCTCGGGCATCTGGCCATGGGCCACGGCGATGCGGGCCTCGGGCAATATTTCTTCCAGCTTCTGGCGCCGGTTCTCGATGGTCTCGACCTCGTTGTGCAGGAAGTAGACCTGCCCGCCGCGCTTGAGCTCGCGCAGCACGGCCTCGCGGATCACGCCCGTGCCTTCGTTGCGCACGAAGGTCTTGATGGCGAGGCGCCGTTGCGGTGCGGTCGCGATCACACTGAGGTCGCGCAGGCCTTCGAGCGCCATGCCCAGCGTGCGCGGAATCGGCGTGGCCGTGAGCGTGAGCACGTCGACCTCGGCGCGCATGGCCTTCATCGCCTCCTTGTGGCGCACGCCGAAGCGGTGCTCCTCGTCGATGATGAGCAGGCCCAGGTTCTTGAACTTGACCGACTGCGACAGCAGCTTGTGCGTGCCGACCACGATGTCGACCTGGCCCTCGGCCAGCCCCTTGGCGGCGGTGGTGATTTCCTTGGCCGAGCGGAAGCGGCTCATCTCGGCCACCTTCACGGGCCACTTGGCGAAGCGGTCGACCAGCGTCTGGTAATGCTGCTCCGCCAGCAGCGTGGTGGGCGCGAGGAACGCGACCTGCTTGCCGCCGGTGACGGCGATGAAGGCGGCGCGCAGCGCCACCTCGGTCTTGCCGAAGCCCACGTCGCCGCACACGAGGCGGTCCATGGGCTGGGGCGAGATCATGTCCTGCACCACGGCGTGGATAGCGGCCTTCTGGTCGGCGGTTTCCTGGAAGCCGAAGTCGTTGGCGAACACCTCGTAGTCGGCCGGCGAGTAGCGGAAAGCATGGCCTTCGCGCGCGGCGCGGCGAGCGTAGATGTTGAGCAGTTCGGCAGCGGAGTCGCGCACCTGCTCGGCGGCCTTGCGCTTGGCCTTTTCCCATTGGCCGGAGCCCAGCTTGTGCAGCGGGGCCTCGTCGGCGCTCACGCCGGTGTAGCGGCTGATCTGGTGCAGCTGCGACACGGGCACGTAGAGCGTGGCCTTGTCGGCGTACTCCAGGTGCAGCATTTCCTGCAGCAGCGGCTTGCCGTCGGGGCCGCTGCCCTGGCCCAGGTCCATGTGGATCAGGCCGCGGTAGCGGCCGATGCCGTGCGCGGTGTGGACCACCGGGTCGCCGACGTTGAGTTCCGACAGGTCCTTGATCAGCGCCTCGACGTCGCTGACCTGCTCCTGCTTCTTGTTGCGCCGGCGCGTGGTGGGCGCGGTGGCGAACAGTTCGGTCTCGGTGACGAGGTCGATCCCCTGCTCGCGCCAGGCGAAGCCCGAGGCCAGCGCGGCGGTGGCGATGCCGATCTTTTCGTCGGCGGAGGCTTCGAACTCGGCCAGCGAGTCGAAGGCCGGCGGGCTCACGCCGCTGGCGCGCAGGAAGTCGAGCAGGCTCTCGCGGCGGCCGTCGCTCTCGGCGATCAGCAGCACGCGGTGGGGCGTGGCCTTGATGTGGGCCTTGAGCCCGACCAGCGGGTCTTCCGCGCCGCGCACCACGGCGAAGGGCGGCAGTTTGTCGAATTCGGCGTAGGGCGCTTCCGTGGGCACGTCGCCGCGGACGGCGAGTTGCGCGTGCGGCTTGGCGCGCTGGTAGAACTGCTCGGCGTTCAGGAACAGCGCCTCGGGCGGCAGGGCGGGGCGCTCGGGGTCGCTATGCACCAGCCGGTAGCGTTCGTTCGTGTCCTGCCAGAAATGCTGGAACGCAGGTTCGAGGTCGCCGTGCAGCACCACCGTGGCGTCTGCGCCCAGGTAGTCGAACACCGTGGCCGTCTCGTCGAAGAACAGCGGCAGGTAGTACTCGATGCCGGCGGTGGCCACGCCGTTGCCCATGTCCTTGTAGATGCGGCTCTTGGTCGGGTCGCCCTCGAGCAGTTCGCGCCAGCGGCTGCGAAAGCGCGCGCGGGCGTCGTCGTCCATGGGGAACTCGCGGCCCGGCAGCAGCCGCACTTCGGGCACGGGATAGAGGCTGCGCTGGGTGTCGGGGTCGAAGGTGCGGATCGAGTCGATCTCGTCGTCGAACAGGTCGACGCGAAACGGCACCGGCGAGCCCATGGGGAACAGGTCGATCAGGCCGCCGCGCACCGCGTATTCGCCGGGGCTGACCACCTGCGTCACGTGGGTGTAGCCGGCCAGCGTGAGCTGGGCCTTGAGCTTCGATTCCTCGAGCTTCTGCTTGGCCTTGAAGTGGAAGGTGTAGCCGGCCAGGAAGGCCGGGGGTGCGAGTCGGTAGAGGGCGGTGGTGGCGGGCACCAGCACCACGTCGGCCTCCTTCTGGCTGATGCGCCAGAGGGTGGCCAGGCGCTCGCTGATCAGGTCCTGGTGGGGCGAGAAGCTGTCGTAGGGCAGCGTCTCCCAGTCGGGGAACAAGGCGCATCGCAGGTCGGGCGCGAAGAAGGCGATTTCATCGATCAGGCGCTGCGCGTCGTTGGCGTCGGCCGTGAACATCGCCGTGGCGCGCCCGGCGGCTTTCTCGCGCATGGCCAGCTGCGCCAGCAGCAGTGCATCGGCCGACAACGGGGGACGCGGCAGCGTGAAACGCTTGCCCGCCGTGAGGTGGGGGAGGTCCATGGAACGCTTACTGGAAATGCACAACACCCCGCGCCGGTTGGCGAGGGGTGTGCGTAGCGGTCGATTCTAGAATGGCGGCCCTTTATTCGCTTGCTGGCCAGCGCCGGCGCCGGGCCCCCATGTCCTCTTCCCGACTTTTCGTGCTGATCCCATGCGCCGGCTCCGGCCATCGTGCGGGGCATGCGCAGTCCGCGCTGCCCAAGCAGTACCGACGCCTGGCCGGCCTGCCGATGGTGGCCCACACGCTGGAGGCCTTCCGCGCGCTGGCGGGGCGCTTCGCCGGGCTGGCGCTGGTGGTGTCGCCGGACGACCGCGACGTGGATGCGGTGCTGCCGCGCTTTCCCGCCGAGAACGAATACCTGCTGCGCGTGGGCGGCGTGACCCGCGCGGCCACGGTGCGCAACGGCCTGGTGGCACTGCGGCAGAAGGGCGCAGGCGCGCACGACTGGGTGCTGGTGCACGACGCGGCGCGCTGCCTCGTCACGTCGAGCCAGATCGAGGCGCTGATTGCGGCCTGCGAGCACGACGCTGTGGGCGGCCTGCTGGCGCACCGGCTGGCGGACACGCTGAAGGCGTCGACGGCCGAGAGCCGAGTAGCCCAGACGCTGTCGCGCGCCGACAAGTGGCTGGCGCAGACGCCGCAGATGTTCCGCATCGGCATGCTGCTCGACGCGCTGGAGCGCACGGGCGACACCGTGACCGACGAGGCCAGCGCCATAGAGGCCATCGGCCTGTCGCCGCTGCTGGTGCAGGGCAGCGCGCAGAACTTCAAGGTGACGTTCCCCGAGGACTTCGCATTGGCCGAGGCGGTCCTGCAGGGCCGCAAGAAGGGCATTGCATGACGAGCGCCTTCAACATCCGTGTCGGCGAGGGCTGGGACATTCACCAACTGGTGGCGGGGCGCAAGCTGATCCTGGGCGGTGTCGAGGTGCCGCACACCACCGGCCTGCTGGGGCATTCCGATGCCGACGTGCTGCTGCACGCCATCACCGACGCCCTGCTGGGTGGCGCGGGGCTCGGCGACATCGGCCGGCATTTTCCGGATACCGACGAGCAGTTCCGCGGTGCCGATTCGTCGGTGCTGCTGGCCGAGGCGGCGCGCCGGGTGCGCGCGGCGGGCTGGGAGATCGGCAACGTCGACAGCACCGTGATCGCGCAGGCGCCCAAACTCGCGCCTCACATTCCGCTCATGTGCCAGCGAATCGCCGGCACGCTGGGCATTGCGGTCGACCAGGTGAACGTGAAAGCCAAGACGGCCGAGAAGCTCGGCCCGGTGGGCGAGGGCCGCGCGATGGAAGCCCGCGCGGCCGTACTTCTGCATCGCTGAGGCCTCCGCAGGCTCAGGCCGGCTTCCTGCCTCCCGGCAGCTCACCCGGCTTCGGCGCCGGCATCGCGCGCGGCATCCGGATGTGCGCCGCCAGGCCGCGGCCCGGCGTGCTGGTCAGCGCGAAGGTGCCACCCATGCGCTCGATGTTCTTCGCCACGATCGACAGGCCCAGGCCCGCGCCGGCTGCCGAGGTGCGCGCCGTGTCGCCGCGGAAGAAGGGCTTGGTCAGCTGCGAGAGCAGGGCGGGCTCGACGCCTGCGCCGTGGTCGCGCACCTTGATCAGCACCGCGTCGTTGTTGGCTTGTGCCTGGATCGTGACGTCGGCCACGCCCGTGGAGGGCGATTTGCCATAGCGCCGCGCGTTCTCCACCAGGTTGGAGATCACGCGCGTGAGCTCGACCTCATCGCCCATCACGCGCAGGTCGGACGGCACCTCGACCTTGATGTTCATCTCCTCGTAGTCCTGCACCGCATAGGTGCAGGCGTCGACCACGTCGCGCAGCAGCACCGGACGAGGATCGACATGGTCGGGCCGCGCGTAGTCGAGGAACTTGTCGATGATCGCGTCGAGCTGGGCGATGTCGGCCGCCATGTGGTCGCGCGCGTCCTCGTCGGCCACGCTCATCTCGGTTTCCAGCCGCAGCCGGGCCAGCGGCGTTCGCAGGTCATGCGAGATGCCGGCCAGCATGATGGCGCGGTCCTGCTCGATCTTGGCGAGCTGGTCCGCCATGCGGTTGAAGCCGATGTTGACGGCGCGGATCTCGTTGGTGCGGGCTCGTTCGTCGAGCCGGTGCGCCTCGTACTCGCCTTCGCGCACCTGCATGGTCGCGCGCGACAGCTGCTTGAGCGGCAGGTTGATGAGCCGCGTGATCAGCGCCGCGCCGGCCAGCGAGAGCGCCATCGCCGTGCTGAGCCAGACCAGCCAGGTACGCCCTCCCACGCGGCTGAAGCGCGTGGGGTCGAGCAGCAGCCAGTAGGTGTCGCTCTCGATGGTGAAGCCGATCCAGAGACCCGCCTCGTCGTTCACGCGGCTGGCCACCGTGGTGCCTTCACCGAGCTGATCAATCAGCTCCTCGGTCACGCGCAGGTCGAGCGCGCCGCTGGTGTAGGGCTGGAACCGGTCGTTGGGTTCGCGCGGCAGGATGCGCACGCCCTCCTGGTCGGCCAGCGTCTTGATGAGCGACACCCGGGTTATCGCGTCCGAATACACCAACGCCGCGCGCGTGAGGTTCACGAGCGAGGCGATCTGGTGCGCGGTCTGGATGGCGCGCGGCTCGTATTCGAGCGAGCGGAAGGTCTGCAGCCAGGCAACCGTGCAGCCGATGAGCAGCAGCGCCAGCAGAAAGAAGGTGCGCCAGAAAAGGCTGAACCCCAGCTTGAGGCCGGGGCGGCGGTCACGTTGCGCGCTCGCTTCGAGCGGGCTCGGCATCGTGACCTGCACGCCGTCCTCCTGGGCCGCGCCGGGTCTGGTGGGTTGGCCGACGGCCACCTGTCAACGGCGCGTCAGGCCGTGCCGTCCGGCACGAACACGTAGCCGACGCCCCAGACGGTCTGGATGTAGCGCGGCGCCGCGGCGTCGGACTCGACCAGCTTGCGCAGGCGCGAGATCTGCACGTCCAGGCTGCGGTCGAAGGGCTCGAACTCGCGCCCGCGCGCCAGCTGGGCCAGCTTTTCGCGCGACAGCGGTTGACGCGGATGGCGCACGAGCGCCTTCAGCATCGCGAACTCGCCGGTGGTCAGCGAGAGTTCTTCGCCATCCTTCTTCAGGGTGCGCGAGCCGAGGTCGAAGGCGAACGGGCCGAAAGTGACGGTCTCGTTCTCGGTAGAAGGGGCGCCCGGCGCCTCCAGCGGCGGACGGCGGCGCAGCACGGCGTGCACACGGGCCAGCAGTTCGCGCGGGTTGAAAGGCTTGCCGAGATAGTCGTCAGCGCCGACTTCGAGGCCGACGATGCGGTCCACGTCCTCGCCCTTGGCGGTGAGCATGATGATCGGGGTGCGGTCGTTGGCGGCCCGCAGGCGGCGGCAGACCGAGAGGCCGTCTTCGCCGGGCATCATCAGGTCGAGCACGATCAGGTCGACCGTGTCGCGCAACAGGATGCGGTTGAGCGCCTTGCCGTCCTCGGCCACGATCACTTCGAAACCTTCTTGCGTCAGGTAGCGGCGCAGGAGGTCGCGGATGCGGGCGTCGTCGTCGACGATCACGATCTTGTCGGTGCGAGCGGGAACTTGAGTCATTTCTACAACGATGAATTTGTAACAGGGCCGATTCTGAAGGCGTTAAGGCTTCGTTGAGCCGGATTTACTTATGGTTTGACACTAAGTTACAAAACTTGCGGACGCTCGCGGTCTGGTCATCCGACGTTAGCGAGGAGGTGGCAAAGTCCAATTTCCTGATGACTTGCGCTCAATGAGACGTCCTATTTCCGCCCTGCCGTTGATCCTCGTTCTCGCCTGCGGTCCGTCGCTGGCGATGTCCGGCGATTTCTTCAGGGTGGGCGAAGTGCGCCGCAGCGAAGTCCGGGACGCGGTGGCGGCCCACCGTGCCGCGCAGCGCGAGGAGGTCCGCCGCGAACAGGCGGCCGCGGGCAGGCGCCTGACCGCCGCCGAACTGTTCGAGCTGCGGCAGCAGGTTCGCGGCCAATGGACCCCGCCCGCGACGGGTGCATTGCTCAATTCGGCAGAATCGCAGCCGGCCGAGCGGATCGTGCCGGTGCCGCCGCCGGCAGCCCGCCCGTCCTTGACCGCACCGCGCAGCCAGCGCCGCTGATGCGCGAGCCTGCGGGCGCAGGCTTGTCTTTCATACCAACTCAGGGGAGTACTTCGTCTTGAAGAAAACAATCAAATTGCTCGCGGCGTGCGCCGCCCTGGCCGCCGCCGGCACCGCACTGGCCCAGAACGCTGCGCCAGTACCGCAGAACGTGCTGCAGCTGGCGGCTTCCGGCACGGTCGAAGTGCAGCAGGACATGCTGAGCATGACGCTCGTGACCACCCGCGACGCCCCTGACGCGGCCGCCGTGCAGACGCAGCTGAAGGCGGCGCTCGACGCGGCCCTGGCCGAAGCGAAGAAGAACGCCCAGGCGGGCCAGCTCGACGTGCGCACCGGCAACTTCAGCCTGTCGCCGCGCTATTCCAAGGACGGCAAGATCAACGGTTGGCAAGGCTCGACCGAGCTGGTGCTCGAGGGGCGCGACTTCTCGCGCATTACCCAGGCGGCCGGCCGCATCACGACGCTCAGCGTGGGCAACGTGGGCTTCGGCTTGAGCCGCGAGCAGCGCGCCAAGACCGAAACCGAGGCGCAGAACATCGCCATCGAGAACTTCAAGCAGAAGGCCGGCGAGCTGGCCAAGGGCTTCGGCTTCAGCGGCTACACGCTGCGCGAGGTATCGGTGAACGCGAACGACGGTAGCCCGATCCGCCCGCGCATGATGGCGGTGCAGGCCAAGTCGTTCTCGTCCGACTCGACGGTCCCGGTCGAAGCCGGCAAGACCAGCGTGGTGGTGAGCGTGTCGGGCTCGGTGCAGCTCAAGTAAGGGGCGCGCGTACCGGCAGGCTACCCTTTATTGGGCAGTCCAGCCGCCGTCCATGGCCCAGGCGACGCCTCGGACCTGATCGGCCGCCGGCGAGCACAGGAAGACCGCCAGGCCGCCCAACTGCTCGACGGTGGTGAACTGCAGCGATGGCTGCTTTTCGCCCAGCAGCTCGTTCTGCGCCTGCGCCGCCGTGATGCCTTCGCGCGCGGCGCGGTCGTCGATCTGCTTTTGCACCAGCTGGGTCAGCACCCAGCCGGGGCAGATTGCATTGGCAGTGACGCCGGTGGTCGCGGTTTCGAGCGCGACCGACTTGGTCAGGCCGACGATGCCGTGCTTGGCGGCCACATAGGCCGATTTCTGCGCGGATGCCACGAGGCCATGGGCCGACGCGATATTGATGACGCGGCCCCAGTTGGCTTCGCGCATCGCGGGAATCGCCAGCCGCGTCGTATGGAATGCGCTGGTGAGATTGATGGCGATGATCGCATCCCAGCGTTCGGTGGGAAAGTCTTCGACCTTGGCCACATGCTGGATGCCGGCGTTGTTCACGAGGATGTCGACGCGGCCGAACTTCGACGCGGCGAACTTCATCATGTCTTCGATCTGTTCGGGTTTGCTCATGTCTGCGCCGTGGTACTCGGCGCGTACGCCGAGCGCCTCGATCTGGGCCTTGGGGGCTTCGGCGTCGCCGAAGCCGTTGAGCACGATGTGCGCGCCCTGTTGGGCGAGAGCCTTGGCGATGGCGAGGCCAATGCCGCTGGTGGACCCCGTGACAAGCGCGGTTTTGCCTTTGAGCATGAAGATCAATCTCCGGATGAATTAGGATGCGACGAGACAATTATCCGCACCAGGACGACTTCGTTTTCATGACAGAACCGACGCTTCATTACGTGGCGTGCGATGACGCCCAAGGCGGCCATCGCATGGCCTATTGGCAATGGGGCGACGCGCGCAGTGCGCATGTCGTGATCTGCGTGCACGGGCTGACCCGGCAGGGCCGCGATTTCGACCTGTTGGCTCAGGCCATCGTGGCGCGCGCTGCCGGCGATGTGCGCGTGGTCTGCCCCGACGTGGTGGGCCGTGGGCGCAGCGACTGGCTGCGCGACCCCGCTTTCTATCAGGTGCCGGTGTATGCGGCCGACATGGTCGCGTTGATCGCGCAGCTCCATCGCGAGCAGGCCATCGGCACGCTCGACTACCTCGGCACCAGCATGGGCGGGCTGATCGGCTTCGTGCTCGCGGGCCACAAGGAACTGCCGCTGGCGCGGCCCATCCGCCGCTTCATCGCGAACGATGTCGGTCCGACGATCGAGCCGGCCGCAGTGCAGCGCATCGGCGCCTACGTAGGGAAGAACGGTTCCTACGCGAGTGTGCAGGCGGCAGCCGATGCCATGTGGACGTTGTCGACCAGCTTCGGGCCGCACACGCCCGCGCAGTGGCTGGCGCTGTCGCAGCACATGGTGGTGCCCGCGTCGCAGCGCACTGCCGATGGTTCGGCCAAGGCCGAGGCTGGCGGCGACGAGGGGGCCTGGCTGCTTCACTACGACCCCGCCATCGGCGTGGCGCTGCGCGCCATCACGCCCGAGGCCGCGGCGCAGGGCGGCGCGATCATGTGGAGCCTGTACGACGCCATCGAGGCGCGCACGCTCGTCACGCGGGGCGCCGAATCGGATCTGTTGTCGCGCGAAACCGCACTGGCCATGACACAGCGCGGCCCGCACGCCACGCTGGTCGAGTTCGAAGGCGTGGGCCACGCGCCGACCTTTGTCGATCCCCTGCAGATCGCCGCAGTCACCAACTTCCTGTTCGATTGATTGATTGAAGCGTGAAGCGCGATTCCTCGAGTCTCCAGACGGCACCCATGTCCGACGCGGCCATGGTCGACTATCCGTTGTCCGCGGCAACGGCCGACCGTACGCCGGTGATGGAAAACATGCTGGCGCGCGCGCGTGCGTTCGCCGAACCGCTGATCGCCGACGAGAAGCTCGACACGGGCGAGAACTCGCTCGCGCATGCCGACGCGGTTGCCGCCATCGTCGCGAAGATGGGTGGCTCCGAGGCCATGCAGGCGGCGAGCTATCTGGTTTATTCGTGTCAGCACCTGAATCGCCCGCAGGAGGTGATCGCCAAGGTGTTCGGCGACAACTTTGCAGCGCTCGCCGTCGAGACGACCAAGCTGGTGCGTGTACAGGAGCAGGCCCGCTCCGCGTCGCAGGGGCATCACGTCGAAGGCGCGGGCGCGCAGACCGAGAACGTGCGCAAGATGCTGCTTGCGTTCTCGCGCGACCTTCGCGTGGTGATGCTGCGGCTGGCTTCGCGCCTGCAGACGCTGCGGCATGCGGCCGCAAGCAAGCAGCCTGCGCCCGAGAGCGTGGCGCGCGAGTCGTTGCAGGTGTTCGCGCCACTGGCCAACCGGCTGGGTATCTGGCAGGTGAAGTGGGAGATCGAGGACCTCTCGTTCCGCTTCCTCGAGCCCGAAACCTACAAGCTGATCGCGCGCCTGCTCGACGAAAAGCGCATCGAGCGCGAGGGGCACATCGAGCAACTGCGCTCGCAGCTCGAGCGCGAACTGCAGGCCGAAGGCGTCAAGGCCACTGTGCAGGGGCGCCCCAAGAACATCTACAGCATCGTCAAGAAGATGCGCGGCAAGTCGCTCGACTTCGAGCAGGTCTTCGACATCCTCGCACTGCGCGTGGTGGTGCCCGACGTCAAGGATTGCTACGCGGCGCTGGCGTGGGTGCATTCGCACTTCCAGCCGATCGACGAGGAGTTCGACGACTACATCGCGCGGCCCAAGCCCAACGGCTATCAGTCGCTGCACACGGTGGTGCGCGAGCTGGTGGATGGCAAGGCGGGCAAGCCGATCGAGATCCAGATCCGCACCGAAGAAATGCATGACCACGCCGAGCATGGCGTGGCGGCGCACTGGGCCTACAAGGAAGCGGGCCACAAGGGCTACGCGGGCGTATGGGCGAGTGGCGAGTACGACGCGAAGATCGCGGTGCTGCGGCAACTGCTGGCATGGGAGCGCGATCTGTCGGGCGGCCTGCAGGGTCAGGGTCTGTTCGACGACCGCATCTATGTGCTGACGCCCGATGCCGCTATCGTCGAGTTGCCGCAGGGCGCGACGCCGGTCGACTTTGCCTACACCGTGCACACCACGCTGGGCCATCGCTGCCGCGGAGCGCGCGTCGATGGTGCGATGGTGCCGTTGAACACGCCGCTGTCGAACGGGCAGACGGTCGAGATCATCGCGGCCAAGGAGGGCGGTCCGTCGCGCGACTGGCTCAATGCGGAACTGGGCTATCTGGCCAGCCATCGTGCGCGCGCGAAGGTGCGCGCATGGTTCAACGCACAGATCACGCACGAGACCGTGGCGCGCGGACGCGAAGCGGTCGAGAAGCTGCTGCAGCGCGAAGGCAAGACAGCAGTGCGGCTCGAAGACCTGGCGTCGCAGCTCGGCTTCAAGTCGGCGGACCACCTGTTCGAAGTGGTGGGCAAGGACGAGTTCTCGCTGCGCAACATCGAGACGCTGCTGCGTCCGCCCGAGCCCGCACCGGGGCCGGATGACGGCGTGCTTATCAAGAAGGCGCGCGGCAGCGAAAAATCGGGCAAGGGTGGCGTGCTGGTGGTGGGCGTGTCTTCGCTGATGACGCAGCTCGCCAAGTGCTGCAAGCCCGCGCCGCCCGATGCCATTCGCGGCTTCGTCACGCGGGGCCATGGCGTCAGCGTGCACCGCGGCGATTGCAGCAACTTCCGCACGATGGCAGCGAAGGATGGCGAGCGCGTTATCGATGTGGAGTGGGGCGTTGCGAAGAAGGGTGCCGATGCGCCTGTGTATGCGGTGGACGTGGCCGTCGAGGCGGCCGACCGCCAAGGGCTGCTGCGCGATATCTCCGACGTGTTTGCGCGCGAGAAGATGAACGTGATCGGCGTGCAGACGCAGTCGATCAAGGGCACGGCGTGGATGACGTTCACTGTGGAAATCGCAGATGCCGCGCGGCTCACGCAGGTCCTTGGGCTGGTCACTGCAGTTATTGGTGTGCGATCTGCACGTCGCCGCTGAAAAGCGCGTTTTCTCCTGCTACAATAGCTGCTTCTCGGACACATCCTTAGGCGCGTAGCTCAGCTGGTTAGAGCACCACCTTGACATGGTGGGGGTCGTTGGTTCGAGTCCAATCGCGCCTACCAATTTCTGTTTCAACCCCGGCCAACCACCGGACCCGTTGAACAGAGCATGCACCGGGTTCCCCGGTGCACATATCGTCCCATTTGCGGTGATGCGGAAAAAGCCCTCGACCATGTTGTTGTGCTACCTTGGCCTCTCTGCACCCTCATTCTATTTTTCTTGACAAGCGATCCGATGAATACGCGATCAACGCTGGTTGATCGGGCTCATGCCGACAAGCGCCTTGCGGCGCTGTTGAAGCAGGCTCCCATCGAGTTTGCGCGTGCTGTCTACGGCATCAACGACCACGCGGGTGGACGTACCGACACGATGGCGGCGCGCGAAGTGGCGCGTGCCCAACGCCAGGGCATGCCCTTGACCGAAGAGCGCGCCGAACAGCGCGCTCGTGCCTACCTGCCGACCGTGGGGCAGGAGCACTGTCCGCGCTGCTGGGTGGTCTACGGCCAAAAAACACCGCTGCGTTTTCGAGAGGCCGACGAAGAGCGGCCCGAGTCGGCCGCCTGCCATGCATGCGGCGCGGAGTACGCGACATCGTCGGATTGAGGAAGGCGGCGAGCCCGGTCAGGGTAAACCTTGTCGCGGCGCAGCAAAACCGCTCCCTAGAATCATCCGATGACATGGGCGTCCATGTGAAGGAGTCCGCAGTGCAGAGCAAGAAGTCCGGGGTCAAGCCGGTACAGCGTGTGATCAAGAAGTACCCCAACCGAAGGCTCTACGACACCGAGACATCCACGTACATCACGCTGACCGAGGTGAAGCAGTTGGTCATCCAGAACGCCCAGTTCGTGGTGCGCGATGCCAAGACGGGCGACGACCTCACTCGCAGCATCCTGCTGCAGATCATTCTCGAAGAAGAAGCGGGCGGCGCGCCGATGTTCACCGAGCAGGTCCTGGCCAACATCATCCGGTTCTATGGACAGGCTATGCAGGGCTACATGGGGCCGTATCTCGAGAAGAACATCCAGGCCATGACCGAGGTGCAGGCACAGTTGGCCGAGAAGGCCGAGGGGCTGACGCCCGAAATGTGGTCGCGCTTCATGACCATGCAGTCTCCGATGCTGCAGGGGCTGATGGGCAATTACGTCGAGCAATCGAAGAACGTTTTCCTGCAGATGCAGGAGCAGATGCAGAAAAACACCGAACAGGTACTGGGGGCCTTTGGCATCAAGCGCCCTTGAATGCCCAGCCGTCACCGATAGCTGGGACAATAGAGGCATATGAGCGAAGTTGCCTCCCCCGAACGTACGGCCACGCCGGCCGCCCCCAAGGTCGGATTCGTGAGCCTGGGCTGTCCCAAGGCCCTTACCGATTCCGAACTGATCCTGACCCAGCTGAGTGCCGAGGGTTATCAAACCGCCAAGACTTTCGAAGGCGCCGATCTAGTGATCGTCAACACCTGCGGCTTCATCGACGATGCCGTGAAGGAGAGCCTGGACACCATCGGTGAGGCTTTGGCCGAGAACGGCCGTGTGATCGTCACTGGCTGCCTGGGCGCCAAGACTGGCGACCAGGGGGGCAACCTGGTGCGCCAGATGCACCCGAGCGTGCTGGCCGTGACCGGTCCGCATGCCACGCAGGAGGTGATGGACGCGGTGCATGCGAACCTGCCGAAGCCGCACGATCCGTTTATCGACCTGGTGCCGAACACCTTCGGCGTTGCCGGCCTCAAGCTGACGCCGCGCCACTACGCCTACCTGAAGATCAGCGAAGGCTGCAACCACCGCTGCACCTTCTGCATCATTCCCTCGATGCGCGGCGACCTCGTGTCGCGGCCGGTCGGAGATGTTCTGAGCGAGGCGAAGGCCCTGTTCGAAGGCGGCGTGAAAGAACTGCTGGTGATCAGCCAGGACACTTCGGCCTATGGCGTCGATATGAAGTACCGCACCGGGTTCTGGGATGGCAAGCCGGTCAAGACCCGCATGCTCGAACTGGTGCGCACGCTGGGTGAAATCGCCGAGCCCTACGGCGCATGGGTCCGTTTGCACTACGTGTACCCGTATCCGAGCGTCGACGAAGTCATTCCGCTCATGGCCAGTGGCCAGGTGCTGCCGTACCTCGACGTGCCGTTGCAGCACAGCCATCCCGATGTGCTGAAGCGCATGAAGCGCCCGGCCAGTGGCGAGAAGAATCTGGAGCGGCTGGCGCGCTGGCGCGAGGTGTGCCCGGAGCTTGTGATCCGCAGCACCTTCATCGCCGGCTTTCCTGGCGAGACGGAGCAGGAGTTCGAGCATCTGCTCGACTTCATCCGGGAAGCCGAGATCGATCGTGCTGGTTGCTTTGCCTACAGCCCGGTCGAGGGCGCGACCGCCAATGACATTCCCGGCATGCTGCCCGAGCCGGAGCGTGAAGCGCGTCGCGCCCGCTTCATGGAGGTGGCGGAGATCGTATCGATCGCCAAGCTGCAGAAGCGTGTTGGCTCGACGATGCAGGTGCTGGTTGATTCGGCGCCGGGCATGGGCCGCAAGGGTGGAGTGGGGCGCACGTACGCCGATGCGCCGGAGATCGACGGCACGGTTCGCCTGCTGCCGCCCGAGAAGATCAGCAAGACGCTGAAGGTGGGCGAGTTCACTCGCGCCCGCATCGTGGGCGCCGAGGGCCATGACTTGATCGCGCTGCCCGTTTGATGCTTCAGATTCAAGCGGACAAGAAAAAAGCCACCGGAGGCCGGTGGCTTGAATCGAATGACCTGGTAAGGGTCTTGTTGAATCTGGTGCCCAGAAGAGGACTCGAACCTCCACGATGTTACTCGCTAGTACCTGAAACTAGTGCGTCTACCAATTCCGCCATCTGGGCTTGTTTTTGCTTTTCAGCAAAGATTGCGATTATACATATTTTTGCGAAGCAACTTTGCTGCGCCGGCTGCTCGATGCAAATTCAAGCAGCCATGAAAAAAGCCACCGGAGGCCGGTGGCTTGAATCGAATGACCTGGTAAAGGTCTGTTTAAACTTGGTGCCCAGAAGAGGACTCGAACCTCCACGATGTTACTCGCTAGTACCTGAAACTAGTGCGTCTACCAATTCCGCCATCTGGGCCCACAGAACTGCCGAAGCAGTTATGTTTTGAATTTCAGGAAAGAAGGAGATCATATCAAAAATAATGTCACTTCCAGCGGCTTGCTGGATGAATTCGAAGGAACCGTTCAAGGGCATCGTGACGGGCATGGCTTCGTTCAGCGCGATGACGGCGAGGCAGACATCTACCTGCCCCCGAACGAGATGCGCGCGGTGCTGCACAAGGACCGCGTCAAGGCGCGCGTTGTGCGCCAGGACCGCCGCGGCCGTCCCGAGGGGCGCGTGGTGGAGATCGTCGAGCGTCCCGAGCAGCCCATCATCGGCCGCCTGCTGCACGAAGGCGGCATCTGGCTTGTTGCGCCGGAAGACAAGCGCTACGGACAGGACGTCCTGATTCCCAAGGGCGCCACCGGTCCCGCAAAGGTGGGGCAGGTGGTGGTCGTGCAACTCACCGAGCCGCCGGCGTTGTTCGGCCAGCCGGTGGGCCGCGTGAAGGAAGTGCTGGGCGAGATCGACGACCCCGGCATGGAGATCGAGATCGCCGTGCGCAAGTACGGCGTGCCGCATGAATTTTCCGCAGAGTGCCTGGCCGAGGCCAAGGCGCTGCCAGAGAAGGTTCGTCCCGCCGACAAGAAGGGGCGCGTGGACCTCACCGACATTCCGCTCGTCACCATCGACGGTGAAGACGCGCGCGACTTCGACGACGCCGTGTACTGCGAGCCTGCGAAGGTGGGCCGTGGCAAGGGCTGGCGCTTGCTGGTTGCGATCGCCGACGTCAGCGCCTACGTGCAGACGGGTTCGGGCATCGACATCGACGCCTACGACCGCGCCACCAGCGTCTACTTCCCGCGCCGCGTCATTCCGATGCTGCCCGAGAAGTTGTCGAACGGCCTGTGCTCGCTGAACCCCGAGGTCGAGCGCCTGTGCATGGTGTGCGACATGCTCGTGGCCGCAGACGGCGAGATCTACGCCTACCAGTTCTATCCGGCCGTGATGTTCAGCCATGCGCGCTTCACGTACACCGAAGTGGCGGCCATCCTTGGCAACACACGCGGCCCCGAAGCCGCCAAGCGCAAGGACCGCGTCAAGGATCTGCTGAACCTCGCCGATGTCTACAAGGCGCTGCTCAAGCAACGCGGCAAGCGCGGCGCGGTCGACTTCGAAACCACCGAGACGCAGATCATCTGCGACGACGCCGGGCGCATCGAAAAGATCGTTCCGCGCACGCGCAACGAAGCGCACCGCCTGATCGAGGAAGCGATGCTCGCGGCCAACGTCTGCAGCGCCGACTTCATCGCCGAAGGCAAGCACCCGGGCCTGTACCGCGTGCACGAAGGCCCGACGCCCGAGAAGAAGGAAATCCTGCGTGGCTACCTGAAGGCGATGGGCGTGGGCCTGAGCATCACCGACGACCCCAGGCCGGGCGAGTTCCAGGCGATTGCCGAGGCCACGAAAGAGCGCCCCGATGCGCAGCAGATCCACACCATGCTGCTGCGCTCGATGCAGCAGGCGATCTATACGCCGATCAACAGCGGCCACTTCGGCCTGGCCTACGAGGCCTACACGCATTTCACGAGCCCGATCCGGCGCTATCCGGATTTGCTGGTGCATCGTGTGATCAAGGCGATCCTCGGCAAGACGCGCTACCAGCTGCCGATGCTGCCCACGCCCGGCGAAGCGCACGCCAAACTGGCCAAGCGGCTTGCGTCGCGCGTGAAGGCGCCGACCAACAAGCCGCAGAAGGCCACTGTGGCGCCAAGCAAGGAAGTGCTCGCATGGGAGGCCGCGGGCCTGCATTGCAGCGCCAACGAGCGCCGAGCCGACGAAGCCAGCCGTGACGTCGAGGCGTGGCTCAAGTGCAAGTACATGCGCGAGCACCTCGGCGAGGAATACGGCGGTGTGGTCACGGCCGCCACGACTTTCGGCATCTTCGTCACGCTCGATGCGATGTACGTCGAGGGCCTGGTGCACATCACCGAGCTTGGCGGCGAGTACTTCAAGTTCGACGAGATGCGCCAGGAATTGCGCGGCGAGCGCACCGGCATCCGCTACGCCATCGGCACGCGGGTGCGGGTGCAGGTGAGCCGCGTCGACCTCGACGGCCGCAAGATCGACTTCCGCCTCGTGCGCGAAGGCGAAGAGCTGGCGACCCGTGCCATGAAGGACAAGGGCGTGGCATCGGGCGTGCCGGTCAAGGCCTCGGCCAAGCGCAGCACGCGCCAGAAGGCTGAAGCCGGCAACGCCGAGCCGCGCGCGGAGCGCGGTTCCTCGCCTGCGGCAGGACCGCAGTCGGCAATGCAGGCCTTCAAGTCGGCGGTCAAGAAGGCCGCCAACAAGATGAAGGGGCRCAAGCCGCGCCGATGAAGCCCAGGCCGCACGAACCATCGACCAACCCAAGAAGAGAAAGAGACACACAGCATGAGCGCTGAAGACAACAAGGGCCGCATCGCCATCGTCACGGGGGCGGGCTCCGGCATCGGCCGCGCAGCCGCACTGGCGCTGTTGGGCGACGGCTGGAGCGTGGCGCTGGCGGGGCGCCGCCTGGAGCCGCTGGAACAGGTGGCGCAAGAATCGGGTGCCGGCGCGCGCGCCTTCGCGGTGCCGACCG
Organism: Variovorax sp. 10L421; assembly: GCF_056395365.1. Lineage (NCBI taxonomy): Bacteria > Pseudomonadati > Pseudomonadota > Betaproteobacteria > Burkholderiales > Comamonadaceae > Variovorax > Variovorax sp. 10L421. The sequence goes on along the minus strand of NZ_JBFTJJ010000002.1, from coordinate 49,866 downwards.
ACGTGGCCAATGCGGACTCGGTGCAAGCCCTGTTCGCGGCCACGGTCGAGCGCTTCGGCCGTGTCGACCTGCTGTTCAACAACGCCGGCGTGGGCAACCCGCCGGGCCCGTTCGAGGACTGGACGCCCGCGCAGTGGCAGGGTGTTGTCGACATCAACCTGACGGGCATGTTCTTCTGCATCCAGCAGGCGTTCCGCACGATGAAGGCGCAAACGCCGCAGGGGGGCCGCATCATCAACAACGGCTCCATCTCGGCCACCGCGCCGCGGCCGAACTCGGCTGCCTATACGGCGACCAAGCATGCGGTCGAAGGGCTGACGAAAACTGCGTCGCTCGATGGCCGCAAGTACGACATCGCGGTGGGGCAGGTCGACGTCGGCAATGCCATGACCGAACTGGCCGCACGCATGGCCAAGGGCGTGCCGCAAGCCAACGGCGAACTTGCGATCGAGCCGCTGATCGACGTCAAGATCGTGGGCCAGTCGGTGCTCTACATGGCAAACCTGCCGCTGGAAGCCAACGTGCTGTTCCACACCATCATGGCGACGAAGATGCCCTTCGTCGGGCGCGGCTAAGCGCCGTCAGGCGGACGCACGGCGGGCCAGCGTGCCGGCCGTGAGCGGGGCGGCATCGGCCGGCCAGGTATCGGCGATGTGGCCGTGCTGCCAGACGGCTTCGTGCGCCGCCTCGAAGGCTGGCTGGCGCATGGCCAGTGCCGCGCCGATCATGCCGGCCAGCACGTCGCCGGTGCCGGCCGTCGCGAGGCGCGCATTGCCGGTCAGGTTGATGATGGGTGGTGCGCCGCGGGCGTCGGCAACCACAGTGCCTGAACCCTTGAGCACTGTCACGACACCGAAGCGCGCGGCGAGTTGGTGGGCTGCGGCCAGCCTGTCGGCCTGGACCTCGCCGACCGGGCAGCCTAGCAGGCGCGCCGCTTCCAGCGGATGCGGCGTGATCACGGTGGGTGCTCCGCCTTTTCCTCGCAATACCAATTGGGCTTGCAGCGCGCCATCGGCTGCGATGGCATTGAGCGCGTCGGCATCGAGTACCAGTGCGGCCGCCGTCGAGAGCGCGCGCGGCAGCAGTTCGGCCACGGCCTTTGCGCCGCCGCATCCGCACACTGCTGTCATGCCTGACAGGTCGAGCGTTCGGGCGTCGCGCAGCATCAGTTCGGGTTGCGCGATGTCGACGGGGGCCGCGCTCGGATCGAGCAGCCCGACGAATACGCGCCCCGCACCGCTGTGCAAAGCCGCCGACCCGGCCAGCAGCGCGGCTCCTGCCATGCCGAGCGCGCCGCCGATCACCGCGACATCGCCAAAACTGCCCTTGTGCGACGCATGTGCGCGCCGCCGAGCTTCGGGCGCCCCGGCGATCCGGGCCGCGGGTTGATCCTTGAATGCGCCGCAACCCAGATCGTCGAACCACACGGCGCCTGCCGCATCGCGGCCCTGGGCGGTGAACAGGCCGGGCTTCAGCGTGAGGAAGGTGACGCAGCTGCGCGTCGATGTCTGGGCAGGTTCGATGCCGTGGGTTAGCGTGCCCGTGTCGGCATTCAGGCCCGATGGCACGTCGACGCTGAGCACCGGCCGGGCACTTGCATGCATATTCGCCAGCCATTCGGCCATCGTGCCTTCGGGTGGCCGAGTCGATCCAATGCCGAGCAGCGCGTCGATGGCCAGTTCATAGGCCGAAGGCGGTGTCGATGCGAATGTCACGCCTGCGTCGCGGGCGCGCTGCAGCGATGCCTTGGCGTCCGGCGGCAAGCGGCTTTCATCCCCCAGGAAGGTGACGACCGGAAAGAAGCCCCTGTGCCGCAACTGCGCAGCGGCCTCGAAGCCATCGCCGCCGTTGTTGCCTGGCCCGCAGGCCACCCAGATCGTCCGTGCATGCGGCGCGATCGCCATTGCCAGCCGTGCGACTGCGAGGCCGGCACGCTGCATCAGCGCGTGCGCGGGCAGGGCGGCCGCCGCAGCCTGTTCGATGCGGCGCGTGGCGGCGATGTCGAACAGCTCGGCGACGGTGGCGGACGTGATGCGTTGCATCGGCGCATTGTGCCGTCGCGTCGTCTCCTTATCATCCGGGGATGAATCTCAAGAGCGTCGGCTGGGTGCTCGTCCTGCTTTGCGCGGCGCTCGTCTTCTTCGTGGCTGCGACGATGTCGTGGATTGCAGGGCTGGGATGGGTCCTGGGCCTGCTGTGCTGCGTGTGGGGCGTCTTTCTGCTGGCCGATTTGAAGCGATGGGTGGCTTTGCGGGACCTGGCATGGGCCGCCAATGTCGGCTTCGGCATCAGCGTGGTCCGCTGGTTTGACGTGCCGTCCGAAACCGTTTCCGGTCTGGTGCGCCTCGCGCTGCTGAGTGCTGATGCGCTGTGCCTGGGTTTCTTTGTGCTGGTCGGCCCCGGTTTGCTGGGATGGACTGCGCAGAAACTCCGGCCGCCGCCGGAGCCCGCGTTGCCCGTCGAGCAGCCGGCCTGCGCCGAGCGCCTGCGCCGGTGGGGTCCTAAAGACTGAGCCGTTCGACGCCCAGGCCTTCGAGGTCGATGCCAGGGTCTTGTCCGGCGATCAGGTCGCCCAGCACGCGCGCGCTACCACATGACAGCGCCCAGCCGCTCGAGCCGTGGCCGAGATTGAGCCACACGCCGGGGATGCCGCTTGCGCCCAGCACGGGCGGGCCGTCGGGCAGCATCGGCCGCGCGCCTTTCCATTGCTGTACGCCGGACTGCAGCGTGGCCGCGCCCGGGAACCAGTCGTGCAGCACCTTGTAGAGCGTCTGCACGGCAGCCGGATTCATCGTGTCGAGCGAGCCGCCGATCTCGGCTCCGCCAGCCACGCGCACGCGCTGGCCCAGACGGGAGATGGCAACCTTGTAGCGCTCGTCCATCACCGCGCTGCGCGGTGCATTGAGCGGTTCGCGGATCGGCGCACTGATCGAATGGCCGTAGACCGGCGCCATCGGGATGCGCAGCCCCAGCGGCCGCAGCAGCGACGCCGACGCCAGGCCGGCGCACATCACGACCGCGTCGTAGCGCACCGGGTCCGAGCCGCTCGCCAAAGACAGCGAAGTGGGCGCCGCGCGGCTCAGGGGGGCAATGTCGCAGTTGAAGTGAAACTGGGCGCCGAGCGACTCGGCCTCCCACTTGAGGAGCAGTGCGAACTGCCGGCAGTTGGCCACTTCATCGTCGGGCAGGTGGATGGCGCCCGCCAGCGGGGCCTCGGGGTTGAGGGCCGGCTCGATCAGCCGGGCCTCGTCTGCATCGATTTCCTTGAAAACGCTGCCGGCCGCGCGCAGTACGTCGAGCCCGGGCTGCACCAGCTTCTTTTCGCGCTTGGAACGCAGCAGCACCAGGTAGCCGTCGCTGCGTTCGTAGCTGAGCTCGCGCGCCTCGGTCACTTCGTGCAGGCGGTTGCGGCTGTAGAAGGCCAGGCGCTGCATGCGTGCGCGATTGGCGAGGTAGGTTTCGAGCTTGCAGGCCTTTTGCCAGCGCGACAGCCAGCCTATGTCGCGCGAAGCCAGCGGCCATCGCAGCTTGACGGCGCCGTGCGAGGACAGCAGCGAACGCAGCACCTTGCCGCGCATGCCGGGGGCGGCCCATGGCGTGACGTACCCGGGAGCGACCACGCCGGCGTTGGCGAAGCTGGCTTCTTCTGCGGCGGCGCCCCTGCGCTCGAACACGGTCACTTCATGGCCGTCGGAAACCAGTTCCCAGGCGGTGGTGACGCCGACGATGCCGGCGCCCACGATCGCGATTTTCATTGAATTTTCTGGATAAGAGAGATGGTTGGCGCCTGTGAGTTGGGCAGCGTCGGTTGTTATTTTTGCAGCGAGCGCTCGGCCTGGAGCGCAACTGCGAGCACGGCGTCGTCGTGCAGCGCGGCGTGCCACAGCATCAGGCCGACCGGCAGTTCGCCGTCGACGTGGCAGGGCAGCGAGATGGCGCAGCCGTCGAGCATGTTGACGATCGATGGATTGCGCAGCAGCAGTGTATTGACGCGGAAGAATTCGTCGTCGCGCTCGGCGCCCGGCGCCACGCTGGAGAGGGACGGCGCGGTGATCGGCACGGTCGGCGACAGGACGGCGTCGAACGGGGCGAGTGCGGTTTCGACGCGGGCGATCCAGTCGCGGCGGGCATGCATCAGGTCGATGTATTCGTGCGCCTTCATCGTGGCACCGCGCAGGATGCGCTGGACCACGCGCGGATCGTAGCCTGCGCCGCTGCGCTCCAGCAGCAGGCGGTGCCAGGCGTAAGACTCGGCTGCCGAGAAGCCGCCGGTGGCGTTGATGGTGGTCAACTCGGCCAGTTCGGGCAGTTCGATCTCGATGATGCGGGCGCCGGCGGCCCGCAACGCCTTCAGCGAGCGCTCGACAGCGGCGGCCACGGCGGGTTCGATACTGTCGAAGAACACGTTCTTCACTACCGCCAGCCTGTAGGCGGCCAGCGGGGCGTTGCCGGCGGTCACGCGCCGCGCGGCGAGGATTTCGTGCACCGTGATGGCGTCGCGCACCGACCGCGTCATGGCGCAAACCGTGTCCAGGGTGGTCGAGAGCGGCAGTGCGCCTTCCGCAGGTGTCAGCCGGGCCGTGTTCTTGAAGCCGACGATGCCGTTCAGCGCCGCCGGGATGCGGATCGAGCCGCCGGTGTCGGAGCCCAGCCCGATGAACGCAGCGCCGCTGGCCACCGACACTGCCGCGCCGGACGACGAGCCGCCCGGGATGCGGGGCGTGGCGGCGTCGCACGCGTTGGCCGGCGTGCCGTGGTGCGGATTGACGCCGACGCCCGAGAAGGCGAACTCCGTCATGTTGGTGCGGCCGGTCAGCACGCCGCCCGCGGCGCGCAGCCGCGCCACGGCAAGGGCGTCGGCCTTGGCAGCGGGCGCATGGGCCAGCACTGCAGAGCCGGCGGGCGTTGGCTGGCCTTCGACATCGAACAGGTCCTTCGCGGTGAAGGCCAGTCCGGAAAGGCGGCTATCGGGGGTCGACGCGGCGGCAGTCTGGCGGGCCTCGTCGAACATGGTGCGGGTGAAGACGTGCGCGCAGGCCGGGGACAGGGCGATGCCGATGGCGCGCTCCATTTCGGTGCGGGCGTCGGAGCCACCTGCCAGAAGGGTAAAGCGAGTGGCGTGAAGGTCGTTCATGGAGGCTGCGGATGCCGTGAGGCGGCTCGGTTTCGAGGGAGAGGAGGCGGCGGCCGTGCTATACTCTTTGGGTTTCGCTGGCAAAGCGACGGCTTTCGTTGCATCCAGCCAGACACATCCGCAAACCGGCCCAATCAAGGTGTTGTGACTCCGTTCAAAAGAGCACAAAACGGGCTGGATTTTAGACCCAACCTTTGGAGTAATTTCAATGTCTACCACCATGCGCGAAATGCTGGAAGCAGGTGTCCATTTCGGTCACCAAACCCGCTTCTGGAACCCCAAGATGGCCCCGTTCATCTTCGGCCATCGCAACAAGATCCACATCATCAACCTGGAAAAGTCGCTCCCGATGTTCCAGGATGCGATGAAGTACGCCAAGCAGCTCACCGCCAACCGCGGCACGATCCTGATGGTCGGCACGAAGCGCCAGGCCCGTGAAATCGTGGCTGCCGAGGCTCGCCGCGCCGGCGTGCCTTTCGTCGACACCCGCTGGCTCGGCGGCATGCTGACCAACTTCAAGACGGTCAAGACCTCGATCAAGCGCCTGAAGGACATGAAGGCCCAGCAGGAAGCCGGTCTCGACTCGCTGAGCAAGAAGGAGCAACTGACCTTCTCGCGCGAAATCGAGAAGCTCGAAAAGGACATCGGCGGCATCCAGGACATGACCGCGCTGCCCGACGCCATCTTCGTGATCGACGTGGGCTTCCACAAGATCGCCGTGGCCGAAGCCAAGAAGCTCGGCATTCCGCTGATCGGCGTGGTGGACTCCAACCACTCGCCCGAAGGCATCGACTATGTGATTCCTGGCAACGACGACTCGTCGAAGGCTGTCACGCTGTACGCCCGCGGCATCGCTGACGCGATCATCGAAGGCCGCAACAGCGCCACCGGTGACGTGGTCAAGGCCATCGCCGAAGGCAGCGACGAATTCGTCGAAGTCGAAGAGGGCGCTTCGGCCTGATAGGCGCGCTCGCGAGCCTGAAGAAGGGGCTTTGGTGCCCCTTTTTTTTAACCTGATTTTTGGATTTACGGAGATACAACAATGGCTGCAATCACCGCAAGCATGGTCGGCGAACTGCGCGCAAAGACCGACGCGCCGATGATGGAATGCAAGAAGGCCCTGACCGAGGCCGACGGCAACATGGAAAAGGCCGAAGAGCTGCTGCGCATCAAGCTCGGCAACAAGGCTGGCAAGGCATCGGGCCGCATCACTGCCGAAGGCGTGGTCACGGCATTCGTCGATGGCGCTGCCGGCGGCATGATCGAAATCAACTGCGAAACCGACTTCGTCACCAAGAACGACAGCTTCCTGGCCATGGCCAACGCTGCCGCGATGCTGGTCGCCAAGAACAACCCGGCCGACATCGCTGCGCTGGGCGCGCTGCCTTACGAGCAGGACGGCTTCGGCCCGACGCTCGAGGACGTGCGCAAGGGCCTGATTGGCAAGATCGGCGAGAACATGAGCTTTCGCCGCTTCAAGCACTTTGCCGGCAACGGCAAGCTGGCTTCGTACCTGCACGGCACGCGCATCGGCGTGATGGTCGAGTTCGAGGGCGACGATACGTCGGCCAAGGACGTGGCGATGCACATTGCCGCCATGAAGCCGGTCGCCATCCAGGCGTCGGACGTGCCTGTCGAGCTGATCGAAAAAGAGCGCGCCGTGGCTGCCGGCAAGGCTGCCGAAGACCGCAAGGTAGCCGAGGCCGAAGGCAAGAAGCCGCAGCCCGACGACATCGTTGCCAAGCGCATCGAAGGCGGCGTGCAGAAGTACCTGAAGGAAGTCTCGCTGCACAACCAGCCGTTCGTGAAGAACGACAAGCAGACCGTCGAGCAGATGCTCAAGGCTGCCGACACCTCGATCAAGGGCTTTACCTTGTACGTGGTCGGCGAAGGCATTGAGAAGAAAGTTGACGACTTCGCTGCGGAAGTTGCCGCGCAGGTCGCAGCAGCCAAGGCCGCTGCCTAAGCCTTTCGGGCTCCAGCGACGGTGCGCCACGCGTGCCGTCGCTTTTTCATCGCTACGTTTTACACTCGTCCCCGCCAAATCAAAGGAAATTGCCCATGTCTGATGCCCGCCCAGCCCACAAGCGAATCTTGTTGAAGCTGTCGGGAGAGGCATTGATGGGCGATGACGCCTTCGGCATCAACCGCGCCACCATCGTGCGCATGGTGCAGGAAGTGGCCGAGGTCGTGAACATGGGCGTCCAGGTGGCGGTCGTGATCGGGGGCGGCAACATCTTCCGCGGCGTCGCGGGTGGCTCGGTCGGCATGGACCGCGCCACGGCCGACTACATGGGCATGCTGGCCACCGTGATGAACTCGCTGGCGCTGGCMGACGCAATGGACAAGCAGGGGCTCGTAGCCCGCGTGATGTCCGCCATTGCCATCGAGCAGGTGGTCGAGCCCTATGTGCGCCCCAAGGCCCTGCAGTACCTCGAAGAGGGCAAGGTCGTGGTGTTCGCGGCCGGCACGGGCAATCCGTTCTTCACCACCGATACGGCCGCCGCGCTGCGCGGCGCCGAGATCGGCGCCGAGCTCGTGCTCAAGGCGACCAAGGTCGACGGCGTCTATACCGCCGACCCCAAGACCAACCCCGATGCAACGCGCTACGCCACGCTGACTTTCGACGAGGCGATCGCAAAAAATCTCGGCATCATGGATGCCACGGCCTTCGCGCTGTGCCGCGACCAGAAGCTGCCGATCAAGGTGTTCTCGATCCTCAAGAACGGTGCGCTCAAGCGCGTCGTGATGGGCGAGGACGAGGGCACGCTGGTGCATGCCTAGGAGTATTTGAGATGACCATTGCAGACATCCGCAGTGCGACCGACGCGAAGATGAATCAGTCGCTCGCCGCATTCCAGAACAACCTCACCAAGATCCGAACGGGTCGCGCCAATTCGGCGCTGCTCGACTCGATCCACGTCGAGTACTACGGCTCGCAGGTGCCGCTGAGCCAGGTGGCCAACGTGTCGGTGCTCGACTCGCGCACCATCAGCGTCCAGCCCTGGGAAAAGGGCATGGGCGCCAAGATCGAGAAGGCCATCCGCGAAAGCGACCTGGGCCTGAATCCCGCCTCGATGGGCGACCTGATCCGCGTGCCGCTGCCCGCCATGAGCGAAGAGCGCCGCAAGGAAATGACCAAGCTGGTCCGCAACGAAGGCGAAACCGCCAAGATCGCCACGCGCAACCTGCGCCGTGACGCGAACGAGTCGGTCAAGAAGCTGGTCAAGGACAAGCTGGCCTCCGAAGACGACCAGAAGCGTGCCGAAGCCGAGATCCAGAAGGTTACCGACCGCCACATCGCGGAAATCGACCGCCTGGTCGCGGCCAAGGAAGCGGAGATCATGGCCGTTTGAGGCTCGCCATGGCCTCGTCAGCGCCGCGCATTCCCCACCACGTTGCCATCGTCATGGACGGCAACGGCCGTTGGGCGACGCGACGTTTCCTGCCTCGCGTCGCGGGGCACAAACAGGGCGTCGAAGCGCTGCGGCGCTGTGTCAAGGCCTGCGCCGATCGCGGCGTGGGCGTGCTCACGGTGTTTGCGTTCTCCTCCGAGAACTGGAATCGGCCCGTCGAGGAAGTCTCCGGGCTTATGGAGCTGATGGTCGGGGCGCTCGCCCGCGAGGTGCCCAAGCTCAGCAGCGACGGTGTGCGGCTGCATTTCGTCGGCGAGCGGGGCGGCCTGTCACCGAAGATGGTGAAGGGCCTGGTCGACGCCGAGGTTGCCACGGCACACAACACGCGCATGGTGCTCAACGTCTGCTTCAACTACGGCGGCCGCTGGGACATCGCGCAGGCCGCCGCCAGGTTGGTGGCGCAGGGCGAAGCGATCACCGAGATCAGCCTCGACCGCGCCATGGCCCTGGCCCACGTGCCCGACCCTGACCTGTTCATCCGAACGGGCGGCGAGCAGCGGTTGTCCAATTTCCTGCTCTGGCAGAGTGCCTACACCGAGCTCTTCTTCAGCGACAAGCTGTGGCCCGAATTCGACGAGGCCGCGCTGGACGAGGCGATTGCCGCGTTCCAAGGCCGCGAGCGCCGCTTCGGCCAGACCTCGGCACAGGTTTCGACGGCTGCGGGCTGAAGACCTCACAACCTCACGCATGCTCAAACAACGCATCCTCACGGCGATCGTGCTGCTCGCGTTCCTGCTGCCGGCGCTGTTCTACCGAAACTACATCCCTTTTGCCTGCGTCATGCTGGTCTTGATCGGCGCGGCCGCTTGGGAGTGGGGGCGCCTGAACGGATACGGCCAGCGGCTGTCGGTATTCCTCGGCTTCGAGATGGTGGTGCTGTGTGCGCTGTCCTGGTGGCTGGGGTTGCTGGAGCGGCCGCTGGTGCTGGTGTGGACCCTGGCCAGCGCAGCCTGGGTGCTGGGCGGTGCGGCCCTGCTGCGCGTGGCGGTGCCGGGCTGGCCCCGCATTCCGCGTGGGCTGCGGCTGGTCGGCGGCCTGCTTGCGCTCTGGGTGGCGTGGCTTGCCGCGGTGCAGGCGCGCATGATCGGCATCAACTTCCTGCTGTCGATCCTGGTGCTGGTATGGGTGGCCGACGTGTTCGCCTATTTCGCCGGCCGTGCCTTCGGCCTCAGGTTCACGCGCAACAAGCTCGCGCCCGCGATCAGTCCCGGCAAGAGCTGGGAAGGTGTCTGGGGCGGCATGATCGGCGTGGTGGTACTGGCCTTTGCCTGGGCCTGGGCCGACAAGGCAACCGGCGCCGCCGTGGCCAGCCTCTACACCCGTCTCAACGAGCGTGGCTGGTGGCTCCTGCTGCTCGCCGCGTTGTTCCTCTCGGCCATGAGCGTCGTGGGCGACCTCGTCGAATCTCTCATCAAGCGCAGTGCCGGCGCCAAGGACAGCAGCCGGCTGTTGCCCGGCCACGGTGGTGTTCTCGACCGCGTGGATGCCCTCTTGCCGGCGCTTCCCATTGCCATGATGCTGGCTTTCCTGTGAACTCACTCAGAAGACAACGCGTCACGGTGCTCGGCTCGACCGGCTCGGTCGGCGTGAGCGCGCTCGACGTCATTTCGCGCCACCCCGAGCGCTTTGAGGTGTTCGCGCTTTCGGCTGCCACCAAGGTCGACGAGTTGCTGGCGCAGTGCGCCCAGTTCTTGCCGCGGTTCGCGGTGATGGCCAGCGCGCCGCATGCCGCGATGCTGGCTGAAAAGCTGAAGCAGAACAGCCTGAAGACAGTTGTCCTGATGGGTGACGATGCTCTCGAAACGATAGCGTCCCACGACGAAACGGATGCCGTCATGGCCGCCATCGTCGGTGCCGCAGGCCTGGGCCCGTGCCTGGCCGCCGCGCGCGCCGGCAAGCGCCTGCTGCTGGCCAACAAGGAGGCGCTGGTCGTCGGCGGCGAGCTCTTCATGCGTACCGTGCGCGAGGGCGGCGCCACGCTGCTGCCTATCGACAGCGAGCATTCGGCCATCTTCCAGTCGCTGCCCGAGGACCCATCCACCTGGGCACGGCGCATCGACAAGATCATCCTGACCGCCTCGGGCGGTCCGTTCCGTACGCGTGCTCCGGAAACCCTGGGCACGGTAACGCCCGAGCAGGCCTGTGCCCATCCGAACTGGGTCATGGGCCGCAAGATTTCGGTCGACTCGGCCACCATGATGAACAAGGCGCTCGAGGTGATCGAGGCGCGTCACCTGTTCGGCGTCTCGCCCGAGCAGATCGAGGTCGTCATCCATCCGCAGAGCGTGGTGCACTCGATGGTGCAGTTCACCGATGCATCGGTCATCGCACAGCTCGGTACGCCCGACATGCGGGTGCCGATCGCGGTGGGCCTGGCCTGGCCCGAACGCATAGAGAGCGGCGCCGCGCGGCTCGACTTCCGCCAGATGGCTTCGCTGACCTTCGATGCACCCGATGCGGCGCTCTTTCCAGGGCTGGGCCTGGCATGGCACGCACTGCGGGCCGCACCGGGCACGACGGCGGTGCTCAACGCTGCCAACGAGGTTGCGGTGGAAGCTTTCCTGAGCCGCCGCCTTCGGTTCGATTGCATTCATGCGGTCAACATGGAAACTTTGGAAGCAGTCTCTCCCTCCAAGCCGGCATCGCTGGCCGACCTGCTGGCGATCGATGCCAGCGCCCGTGCGGCGGCCAATGCCGCTGCGCTGCGCTTCGCAGCCTGACGTACCCCCTCAAGAGACCAAGGATCCCGATGCTGCTCACAGTCATAGCCTTCGTGGTCGCGCTCGGTGTCCTGATCGCGGTGCACGAATACGGGCACTACCGCGTGGCCGTTGCCTGTGGCGTCAAGGTCGAGCGCTTCTCCGTCGGATTCGGCAAGGCGCTGTTTCGCTGGCAACCGAAGCGCCAGCATCCGGGACAGCAGACCGAATTCGTCATCGGCGCCTTTCCATTGGGCGGCTACGTCAAGATGCTCGACGAGCGCGAAGGGCCGGTTGCGCCCGAAGAGCGTCATCGCGCCTTCAACACCCAGCCGCTGCGTTCGCGAGCGGCCATCGTTGCGGCGGGGCCTATTGCCAATCTGCTGCTGGCCGTCGTGCTTTACACCGCGGTCAACTGGATCGGCGTGCAGGAGCCGGTCGCCAGGCTTGCGCGGCCGGTGGCGGCTTCTCTGGCCGAGGCAGCGGGCCTGCGCGGTGGCGAACAGATCACCCGGGCGGGCTTCGATGGAGACCTTTCACCGGTGCAGTCCTTCGAGGACCTGCGCTGGCGCATGACGCGCGGCGCGCTGGATGGACACGACCTGACGCTCGAAGTGGCGGGCGAGGGCGGGCGGCCGGCGCGGCAACTGGTGCTGCCGCTGAGCCGCATGGAGGCCAAGGACGCTGATCCTCAAATGTTCCGCAAGATCGGCGTGCTGGCACCTCTGACCAGGCCCGAGATCGGTGAAGTCATGGCAGGTGGCGCGGCCGAGAGTGCCGGTCTTCGCAACGGCGACGTGGTGCGTGCCATCGGCGGCACGGCCATCGTCGACGGGCAGCAGCTGCGTGAAGCGATCCGGGCGTCGGTCGATGGCGGCGAGCCGCGCACGCAGGCCTGGCAGGTCGAGCGCGGTGGCAGGTCGCTCACGATCGACGTGAAACCCGAGGTGCGGGAAGAGGGCGGCAACAAGGTCGGTCGCATCGGCGCGTACGTCGGTGCGCCGCCCGAAATGGTGACGGTGCGCCAGGGGCCGATCGACGGTGTCTGGCGCGGCGTAGTGCGCACCTGGGAGGTCTCCGCGCTGACTGTGCGCATGATGGGCAAGATGGTCATCGGCGAGGTTTCGCTCAAGAACCTGAGCGGTCCGCTCACGATCGCCGACTACGCGGGCAAGTCCGCAAGCCTCGGCTTCACTCAGTATCTGATCTTCCTGGCGCTCATCAGCGTGAGCCTCGGGGTCCTCAATCTCATGCCGCTGCCGGTCCTCGATGGTGGACACCTGATGTATTATCTTTGGGAGGGCCTGACCGGCAAGAGCGTCTCCGACGCCTGGATGGAACGGCTTCAGCGCGGGGGTGTGGCCCTGCTGCTGGTCATGATGTCGGTCGCACTCTTCAACGACGTCACGCGGCTCTTTGGTTAACTTTCAGCCGGCCCTTTCCGTGCCGGTTCAATTCACAGATGAACAAAAACTTCAGTCGCTTTCGCCTGCGTAGCGTTGCCGCGGTGGTCGCCAGTGCGCTCGCCGCCACGGCAGCTTGGGCCGTCGAGCCTTTCACGGTGCGCGACATTCGCGTCGAAGGCCTGCAACGCGTCGAAGCCGGCACGATCTTCGCATCGCTGCCGCTGCGCGTGGGCGATACCTACAGCGACGAGCGCGGCTCAGCCGCCATTCGTGCGCTGTTCGATCTGGGGTTGTTCAAGGATGTGCGCATCGACGTGAACGGCAACGTGCTGGTGGTGATCGTCGAAGAGCGGCCGACCATTGCAGACGTCGATTTCGTTGGTGCGAAGGAGTTCGACAAGGCGGCTCTGCAGAAGGCGCTGCGCGAAGTCGGCCTGGCCGATGGCCGTCCCTACGACAAGGCGCTGGCCGACCGTGCCGAGCAGGAACTCAAGCGCCAGTACGTGAGCAAGAGCCTCTACAACGCGCAGGTCGTGACCACCGTCACGCCCATCGAGCGCAACCGCGTCAACCTGACCTTCACCGTGACCGAAGGCGATTCGGCCCGCATCCGCGAAGTGCACGTGGTGGGCAACAAGGCCTTCAGCGAATCGACGCTGCTGAGCCTGTTCGACCAGGACAGCGGCGGCTTCATGAGCTGGTACACCAAGTCGAACCAGTACTCGCGCGCCAAGCTCAACGCCGACCTCGAAACCCTGCGCTCGTACTACATCACGCGCGGCTATCTGGAGTTCCGCATCGACTCGACCCAGGTTGCCATCTCGCCGGACCGCAAGGACCTGACGGTGACCGTGAACATCACCGAAGGCGAGAAGTTCGTGGTGTCGAGCGTCAAGCTCGACGGCAACTACCTCGGCCGCGACGAGGAATTCAAGTCGCTCATTACCATCAAGCCGGGCGAGCCCTACAACGGCGAGCAGGTCACCGAGACCACCAAGGCCTTCAACGACTATTTCGGCACCTTCGGCTACGCGTTCGCACGCGTGCAGGCGCGCCCCGAGATCGACCGTGTCAACAACCGGGTCGCGCTCACGCTGCAGGCCGAACCTTCGCGCCGCGTGTACGTGCGGCGCGTGTCGGTGGGCGGCAACAACAAGACCCGCGACGAAGTCATTCGCCGCGAGTTCCGCCAGTACGAGGCCTCCTGGTACGACGGCGACAAGATCAAGCTCTCGCGCGACCGCGTGGACCGCCTGGGGTTCTTCACCGAGGTGAATGTCGATACGCAGGAAGTGCCCGGCTCGCCTGATCAGGTGGACCTGACAGTCAACGTGGCCGAAAAGCCCACCGGCAGCCTGCAGCTCGGCGCCGGCTACTCGAGCGCCGAGAAGGTCGCACTGACCTTCGGTATTTCGCAGGAAAACGTGTTCGGCTCGGGCAACTTCCTGGGCGTGCAGGTCAACACCAGCAAGTACAACCGCACGTTGTCGCTGACGACGACCGACCCGTACTTCACGCCTGACGGCATCTCGCGCACGATCAGCGTGTATCACACGACGACACGGCCGTATTCGACGACCATCGACGGCGACTACAAGCTGGTCAACCAGGGCGCTTCCATCCGCTTTGGCGTTCCGTTCAGCGAGGTCGATACGGTCTTCTTCGGCATCGGCCTGGAGCGGTATGCGTTCGATCCGAACAAGACGACGGCACTCGCGGGCTTGACCACGCCGCGTTCTTACCTCGACTACTTCCAGTGCCATCTCAACACGAGCCCTGTGAGCAACGGCCCGCTGCTGCCGCCGACACCGGCCGGCTGGCTCGTTACGGGCTGCTCGCAGGACAGCGTCTGGGGCGTGCCGCTGAGCGTAGGCTGGGGCCGGGACAACCGCGACAGCGCGCTGATTCCGACCACCGGGCGGCTGCAGCGTGCCAACCTCGAACTGGGGGTGGCGGGCGACATGAAGTACGTCAAGACGAACTACCAGTACCAGCAGTTCTTCGCGATCAACAAGCAGTACACCTTCTCGATCAACGGCGAAGTCGGCTATGCCAAGGCGCTGGGCGGCAAGGTCTATCCGATCTTCAAGAACTTCTACGCGGGTGGTCTCGGCTCCATTCGCGGCTTCGAGCAAAACTCGCTGGGTCCACGCGACGTGCCGCTGTTGGGCCAGAGCGAAGGTGCTGCTTTGGGCGGCACCAAGAAGGCCATCTTCAACGCGGAGCTGAGCACGCCGTTCCCGGGGGCCGGCAACGACCGCACGCTGCGCCTGTACGGCTTCTTCGACGTCGGCAATGTGTTCGGCTCGCGTGCCGCCGGACTGACCGACGAGCAATGGAAGGCCGAGAAGAAGCTGCGCGCTTCCGTCGGCCTGGGCATCAGCTGGATCTCGCCGCTGGGCCCGCTGCGCCTCGCCTACGCCTTCCCCATCAAGTCCCAGAAGGAAGTAGGGGTCCCGCTGACGCCCGGCTACATCCCGAAGGATAGAATTCAGCGCCTCCAATTCCAGATCGGAACGTCTTTCTAAATGAAGCATTTGATTCGCGCCGCGGCAGGCGTGTTGTTGATTCCCGCTCTCGCGTTCGCTGCGGTGCCCGCCCAGGCGCAGGAAACCTTTCGCATCGGTTTCGTGAACCCGGACCGCGTGCTGCGCGAGGCGCAGCCGGCCAAGACTGCCCAGGCAAAACTCGAAGCCGAATTCCTGAAGCGCGAGAAGGATCTGACTTCGCAGGGAGACGCCCTGAAAGCGGCCTCGGAGAAGTTCGAGCGCGAGGCACCCACCCTGTCGGAAAGCCAGCGGGCAGCGCGTCAGCGCGGGCTGGTTGACCAGGACCGCGACTTTCAGCGCAAGCGGCGCGAGTTCCAGGAAGACCTGAACTCGCGCAAGAATGAAGAGCTCCAGCAGGTCTACGAGCGCGCCAACCGCGTGGTGAAGCAGGTGGCCGAGGCCGAGAAGTACGACGCCATCCTGCAGGAGGCGATCTACATCAATCCGAAGCACGACATCACCGACAAGGTGATCAAGGCGCTGAACGCGTCGGTCAGCTCTTCTGCGCCTGCGGCCGGCAAGTAGCGCCGGGAGCCGGCGTGTCACTGCAGCTCGGAGCCATCGTTGACGCCCTTGGGGGCGAACTTCATGGCGATGCGGCGCTGTCCATCGAGCGGTTGGCGCCGCTGCAGAATGCGCAGCCCGATGCGCTCAGTTTCCYGAGCCATCCCAAATACCAGCAGGAATTGGCGGCTTCGAAGGCCGCTTGCGTGATCGTGTCGCCGGCCATGCGCGAGGCGGCTGCGGCGCGTGGCGCTTTCATCCTCACGCCGGATCCGTACTTCTACTTTGCCCGCCTGACACAGCTCTGGAAGGCGCACCACGCGCGTCCGGAAGCCGATCGCATCCATCCCAGCGCAGTGATCCATGCTGAGGCGCAAGTCGATGCCACTGCGCGCATCGGCGCGCTGTGCGTGGTGGAGCGGGGCGCGCGCATCGGTGCGGGCACTGTGCTGAAGTCCCGGGTGACGGTCAGCGAAGACTGCACCATCGGCGAGCGCTGCCTGCTGCACCCGGGCGTGGTCATCGGTGCCGACGGCTTCGGCCTGGCGCCGCACGAGGGGCGCTGGATCAAGATCGAACAGTTGGGTGCGGTGCGCATCGGCAACGACGTCGAGATCGGCGCCAACACCTGCATCGACCGCGGCGCGCTCGACGACACAGTGATCGACGACGGCGTGAAGCTCGACAACCTGATCCAGATCGGCCACAACGTGCGCGTCGGCAAGAACACCGCCATGGCGGGCTGTGTCGGCGTGGCTGGCAGCGCCACCATCGGTGCCAACTGCACCTTCGGCGGCGGCGCCATCGTGCTGGGCCATCTGACGGTGGCCGACGGCGTCCACGTGTCCGCCGCAACCGTGGTTACCCGTTCGATCCACAAGGCCGGCCAATACACCGGCATGTTTCCCATCGATGACAATGCGAGCTGGGAAAAGAATGCGGCAACGCTCAAGCAGTTGCACAGCCTGCGCGAACGACTGAAGGCGCTGGAGAAGGCTCCCTCGAAAAAATGACGACGATGCAGGAACAGAAAATCATGACAAAGCCAGCGATAGCGCTCGATATCCATCAAATCCTCAAGCTGCTGCCCCACCGCTACCCGTTCCTGCTGGTGGACCGCGTACTGGACATGGAAAAGGGCAAGCGCATCACGGCGCTGAAGAACGTGACGATGAACGAGCCGTTCTTCAACGGCCACTTCCCGCACCGTCCGGTGATGCCGGGCGTGCTGATGCTCGAAGCCATGGCCCAGGCCGCGGCCCTGCTGTCGTTCCACTCGCTCGACATCGTGCCGGACGACAACACCGTCTACTACTTTGCCGCCATCGACGGCGCACGCTTCAAGCGGCCCGTGGAGCCCGGTGACCAGTTGACGCTCGAAGTCGAGATCGAGCGCATGAAGGCCGGCATTTCCAAGTTTAAGGGCCGGGCCCTGGTGGGCAGCGAACTCGCCTGCGAGGCGACGCTGATGTGCGCCATGCGCCAGATCAACTGATCCGGCCGCAGTCGTTTCCACAAGGCATGACCCAGGTTCATTCGACCGCACTCGTCGACCCCCAGGCCGAACTCCACGCCTCGGTGTCGGTCGGTCCCTATACCGTGATCGGTCCGCACGTGCGGGTGGGCGCGGGCACTACCATCGGCGCGCATTGCGTGATCGAGGGGCGCACGACCATCGGGCGCGACAACAGGATCTTCCAGTTCTCGTCGCTCGGCGCCATTCCCCAGGACAAGAAGTACGCGGGCGAACCGACCGAGCTCGTTATCGGCGACCGCAACGTCATTCGCGAGTTCTGCACGTTCAATCTCGGCGTGCCGGGGGCGGGCGGCGTGACGCGCGTGGGCGACGACAACTGGATCATGGCGTACACGCACATCGCGCATGACTGCCAGGTCGACAACCACACCACGCTGTCCAACAACACCACGCTGGCCGGCCACGTTCACCTCGCAGACTGGGTGACGGTCGGCGGGCTCACCGGCATTCACCAGTTCGTCTCGGTGGGGGCGCATGCCATGCTCGGCTTCGCAAGCGCGGTGTCGCAGGACGTGCCGCCTTTCATGCTGGTCGACGGCAATCCGCTGGCAGTGCGCGGCTTCAACATCGTCGGCCTGCGGCGGCGCGACTTCTCTGCCCAGCGGCTTGCAGCGGTGAAGCAGATGCATCGCCTGCTATACCGTCAGGGCAAGACGCTCGAAGAAGCGCGCCTGGGCATTGCCGCGCTCGCGACGGAAATGCCGGAAGCTGCAGGTGACGTCGCGCTGATGGAGTCCTTCCTCGCCAACTCGACGCGCGGCATCGCGCGCTGACGTGACCGCGATGCAGAAGGACGGACAGCGACGCTTCGCGCTGGTCGCGGGCGAAGCCTCCGGCGATCTGCTCGCGGGTTTGCTGCTCGATGGCCTCCAGGCCCGTTGGCCGGATCTCCAGACCGTCGGCATCGGCGGCCCCCGCATGCTGGCCCACGGCTTCCAGAGCTGGTGGCCGCAGGAAAAGCTCGCGGTGCGCGGCTACGTCGAGGTGCTGCGGCACTATGCCGAGATCGCCGGCATCCGCCGCCAGCTGAAGACCCGTTTGCTGAGCGAACGGCCCGAGCTGTTCATCGGCGTCGATGCGCCCGATTTCAATCTCGATCTCGAAGCCGGGCTGCGCAGCCAGGGCATCAAGACCGTGCATTTCATCTGCCCTTCGATCTGGGCCTGGCGGCCGAAGCGCATCGAGAAGGTCCGGGCTGCAGCCGACCATGTGCTGTGCATCTTCCCGTTCGAGCCCGAACTGCTCGAAAAGCAGGGTGTTGCCGCGAGCTACGTGGGGCATCCGATTGCCAACGTGATCCCGATGACACCCGACCGCGCCGCGGCCCGCGCCGCGATCGGGTTGGCGTCCGAGGCTCAGGTCGTCGCCTTGTTGCCGGGCAGCCGCCGCTCCGAGATACGCTACCTGGCGGACCGATTCTTCGCCGCCGCCGCGCTGATGCAGAAGGCCCGGGCGGCGCTCCAGTTCGTGGCGCCCATCCTTCCGGGGCTGCGCTCCGAGGTCGAGGCCTTGCTCCAGGCCAGCGGCATGACGGGCCGGGTGAAGCTGCTCGATGGCCAGTCGCACACCGCACTGGCCGCCTGCGACGCCACGCTGATCGCCAGCGGCACCGCCACGCTCGAGGCGGCGCTGTTCAAGCGGCCGATGGTCATCGCATACAACATGAACGCGCTCTCGTGGCGCCTGATGCAGCGCAAGCAGTTGCAGCCGTGGGTCGGCTTGCCCAACATCCTGTGCCGCGAGTTCGTGGTGCCCGAACTGCTGCAGGAAGCCGCCACGCCCGAGGCGCTGGCCCAGGCCACGCTCGCCTGGCTCGACGAGCCCGAAAAGACGCGGGCCCTGCAACAAAGATTTTCCGAGCTGCACGTGCAATTGCAGCGCGATACGCCGACACTTTGCGCCGATGCGATCCAGAAAGTTCTTGAAAGCTGAGCAAGCCCGTTTGGTGTGGGACGCGCCGGGCCTGCTCGCAGGCGTGGACGAGGCCGGTCGCGGCCCGCTGGCGGGCCCCGTGGTGGCCGCGGCGGTGATCCTCGACGACACCCGGCCGATCCGCGGACTGGCCGATTCCAAGACCCTCACACCTTTGCAGCGCGAGCGCCTGCACGACCAGATCCTGGCCAAGGCCCTTTGCTGCTCCATCGCCCAGGCGAGCGTCGAGGAAATCGATATGCACAACATCCTGCAGGCCACGATGCTTGCGATGCGGCGCGCGGTCGAGGGCTTGCGCCTGAAGCCGGCCAAGGTGCTGGTCGACGGCAACCGCCTGCCGACGCTGGACGTGCTGGCCGAAGCCGTGGTCAAGGGCGATGCGCTGGTCAAGGCGATTTCGGCTGCGTCCATCCTGGCCAAGGTCCATCGCGACCGTCTCTGCGAGCAATTGCACGTCGAATTTCCGAATTACGGCTTTGCCGGCCACAAGGGCTACGGCACGCCGGAGCACCTGGAAGCGCTGCAGCGCCACGGCGCCTGTGTGCATCACCGCAGGTCGTTCAGCCCGGTTGCCGCCGCGCTGGCTCGGACGGCAGCGGGTACCGCGCAGGTCGTCGAGACTGAGTCTGCCGCGCCCACGGTGTTCGCGGCAACGGTCGAGACCGTGCACCTCGACCTGCGCGCTGCGCCCTGACTCTCATGACCACCGATCCCGGCGCGAGCCTCATCAGTTCGCGCGACAACCCGCTCCTCAAGGACCTGCGCAAACTGGCCCAGGACCCGGGCGCCTATCGCAAGCTGCGCCGCATCTGGCTCGAAGGTGACCATCTGTGCCGGGCGGCGCTGGCGCGCGGCGTGAAGCCGGCGATTGCGGTGTTTTCGGAGTCTTTCTGGCCTACAGCCCCTGCCGAATGGGCAAGTAGCGCTATTAAAACCGTAGTAGTCAGCGACGATCTGCTGCGCGGCGCCAGCGGCCTGGAGTCGCCTGCGCCGATGGGCTTCGTGCTCGACCTGCCAGCGCGGCCGGAGCTGATCCCCGATGCGCCCAGCGTGGTGCTCGACCGTCTGCAGGACGCCGGCAACGCCGGCTCCATCCTTCGCAGCGCGGCCGCTTTCGGCTTCACCCAGGTGATCGCGCTCAAGGGTACGGCGGCCCTGTGGGCGCCGAAGGTGCTGCGTGCAGGCATGGGTGCGCATTTTGGCCTGCGGCTGATCGAAGGCGTGGACGCCGACGTGCTCGACGGCCTGAAAGTGCCGTTGGTGGCGACCAGTTCGCACCACGGCGAGTGGCTTCACAAGGCCGAGCTGCCGCATCCCTGCGCCTGGCTGATGGGCCATGAAGGGCAGGGCGTGTCGCCCGCGCTCGAGGCGCGCGCCACGCACCATATCCGCATCGCCCAGCCAGGCGGCGAGGAGTCGCTCAACGTCGCGGCAGCTGCCGCGATCTGCTTGCATGCGAGCGGAGCAGCCCTGCAGGCCAAATAACACACCCAGTCCGGGCTACAATCGGGGGCTTACTCGCAAATCAGCGTCGCCCGGCCGCCTTTAACGCCAAAATCCCCTGAAGCAGCAGTCCGCAGGCAACGCGCCTGGGGCTCCGGGCGACCGTAACCATCCGGAGAACCCAGTGCTTTTGTCTCTCAAGGGAAGTTTCCCGCCCGCCATCCTGGCGCTCGCAGACGGCACGGTCTTTCAAGGCAATTCGATCGGAGCCACCGGCTCCACGACCGGTGAAGTGGTGTTCAACACCGCCATGACCGGTTACCAGGAAATCCTCACCGACCCGAGCTACTGCCAGCAGATCGTGACCCTCACGTATCCGCACATTGGCAACTACGGCGTCAACGGTGAAGACATCGAAGCCGACAAGATCCATGCCGCGGGCCTGATCATCAAGGACCTGCCCCTCGTCGCCTCCAACTTCCGCAAGACCACCACGCTGACCGAGTACCTCGTGTCCGGCAACACGGTGGCCATTGCGAACATTGACACCCGCAAGCTCACGCGACACCTGCGCACCCACGGCGCGCAGAACGGCTGCATCCTGGGCCTGGCCGCGGGCGAGACCGTGACGCAGGCGCTGATCGACAAGGCCATCGCCGCAGCCAAGGCCGCGCCGAGCATGTCGGGCCTCGACCTCGCCAAGGTGGTGTCGGTCACGCAGACCTACGAATGGACTGAAACCGAGTGGAAGCTCGGCGCGGGCTACGGCGTGCAGATCACGCCGAAGTTCCACGTCGTCGCCTTCGACTACGGCGTCAAGAAGAACATCCTGCGCATGATCGCGCAGCGCGGCGCGCGCATCACCGTGGTGCCGGCACAGACGCCCGCGGCCGACGTGCTCAAGCTCAAGCCCGATGGCATCTTCCTGGCCAACGGCCCCGGTGACCCGGAGCCTTGCGACTACGCCATCAGCGCCGTCAAGGAACTGATCGAGACCGGCATCCCGACCTTCGGCATCTGCCTGGGCCACCAGATCATGGCGCTGGCCTCGGGCGCCAAGACCTTCAAGATGAAGTTCGGCCACCACGGCGCGAACCATCCGGTGAAGGACCTCGACAACGGCCGCGTGAGCATCACCAGCCAGAACCACGGCTTCGCGGTCGACGAGAAGTCGCTGCCGGCTACCCTGCGTCCCACCCACATCAGCCTGTTCGACAACACGCTGCAGGGCCTGGCGCGCACCGACAAGCCCGCGTTCTGCTTCCAGGGCCACCCTGAAGCCTCGCCCGGCCCGCACGATATCGGCTACCTGTTCGATCGCTTCACGGCACTCATGGAAAAGCACAAGACGGAGAGCAAGAATGCCTAAGCGCACAGATCTCAAATCGATCCTCATCATCGGCGCCGGCCCGATCATCATCGGCCAGGCCTGCGAGTTCGACTACTCCGGCGTGCAAGCCTGCAAGGCGCTGCGCGAAGAGGGCTACAAGGTCATCCTGATCAACAGCAACCCCGCGACGATCATGACCGACCCGGCCACGGCCGACGTCACCTACATCGAGCCGATCACCTGGCAGACCGTCGAGAAAATCATCGCCAAGGAGCGCCCCGACGCGATCCTGCCGACCATGGGCGGCCAGACCGCGCTGAACTGCGCGCTCGACCTCTGGCGCAACGGCGTGCTCGACAAGTACACGGGCGCGGCCACCAACAAGCCAGTCGAACTCATCGGCGCCACGCCCGAAGCCATCGACAAGGCCGAGGACCGTCTGAAGTTCAAGGACGCGATGACCAAGATCGGTCTCGGTTCGGCGCGCTCGGGCATCGCCCACACGATGGACGAAGCCTGGGCCGTGCAGAAGACGCTCGGTTTCCCGACCGTGATCCGCCCCAGCTTCACGCTCGGCGGCACGGGCGGCGGCATCGCCTACAACCCCGACRAATTCGAGACCATTTGCAAGCGCGGCATCGAAGCCTCGCCGACCAACGAGCTGCTGATCGAAGAATCGCTGCTCGGCTGGAAGGAGTACGAGATGGAAGTCGTGCGCGACAAGGCCGACAACTGCATCATCGTCTGCTCGATCGAGAATCTCGACCCCATGGGCGTGCACACCGGCGACTCGATCACCGTGGCACCGGCGCAGACGCTGTCCGACAAGGAATACCAGATCCTGCGCAACGCCTCGCTGGCCGTGCTGCGCGAGATCGGCGTCGACACCGGCGGTTCGAACGTGCAGTTCTCCATCAACCCGAAGGACGGCCGCATGGTCGTCATCGAGATGAACCCGCGCGTCTCGCGCTCCTCGGCGCTGGCCTCCAAGGCCACGGGCTTCCCGATCGCCAAGGTCGCGGCCAAGCTGGCCGTGGGCTACACGCTCGACGAGCTGCGCAACGAAATTACCGGCGGCGCCACGCCCGCGTCGTTCGAGCCCTCGATCGACTACGTGGTCACCAAGATCCCGCGTTTCGCGTTCGAGAAATTCCCGCAGGCCGACTCGCGCCTGACGACGCAGATGAAGTCGGTGGGCGAGGTGATGGCCATGGGCCGCACTTTCCAGGAGTCGTTCCAGAAGGCCCTGCGCGGCCTCGAAGTGGGCGTCGACGGCCTGAACGAGAAGACGCAGGACCGCGAAGTGCTCGAAAAGGAACTGGGCGAGCCCGGTCCCGAGCGCATCTGGTACGTGGGCGATGCCTTCGCCATGGGCCTGAGCGTCGATGAGGTGTTCGCGCTGACCAAGATCGACCCGTGGTTCCTGGTGCAGATCGAAGAGATCGTGAAGATCGAACTCGAGCTGGAAACCAAGTCGCTCGACCAGATCGACAAGGACACGCTGCTCGCGCTGAAGAAGAAGGGCTTCTCCGACCGCCGCCTGGCCAAGCAGCTCAAGACCACCGACACGGCCATCCGCGAGAAGCGCCGTGCCCTGGGCGTGCGCCCGGTCTACAAGCGCGTGGACACCTGCGCGGCCGAGTTCGCGACCAACACGGCCTACATGTACTCGACCTACGAGGACGAGTGCGAAGCCGATCCGACCGACAAGAAGAAAATCATGGTGCTCGGCGGCGGTCCCAACCGCATCGGCCAGGGCATCGAGTTCGATTACTGCTGCGTGCACGCTGCGCTCGCCATGCGCGAGGACGGCTACGAGACCATCATGGTCAACTGCAACCCGGAGACCGTGTCGACCGACTACGACACGTCCGACCGGCTGTACTTCGAGCCGCTGACGCTCGAAGACGTGCTCGAGATCGTCGACCGCGAAAAGCCGCTCGGCGTGATCGTGCAGTACGGCGGCCAGACGCCGCTGAAGCTCGCGCTCGACCTCGAAGCCAACGGCGTGCCGATCATCGGCACCTCGCCCGACATGATCGACGCGGCCGAAGATCGCGAGCGCTTCCAGAAGCTGTTGCATGAACTGGGCCTGCGCCAGCCGCCGAACGCCACGGCGCGCACCGAACCCGAGGCGCTCGAAAAGGCTGCGGCGCTGGGCTACCCGCTGGTGGTGCGCCCGAGCTACGTGCTCGGCGGCCGCGCGATGGAAATCGTGCACGAGCAGCGCGACCTCGAGCGCTACATGCGCGAAGCGGTCAAGGTCAGCAACGACTCGCCGGTGCTGCTCGACCGCTTCCTGAACGACGCTGTCGAGTGCGATGTCGACTGCATCCGCGACGCCGAAGGCGCCACGCTGATCGGTGGCGTGATGGAGCACATCGAACAGGCCGGTGTGCATTCGGGCGACTCTGCCTGTTCGCTGCCGCCCTATAGCCTGAGCGCAGAAACCATCGCTGAACTGAAGCGCCAGAGCGCCGCGATGGCCAAGGCTCTGAACGTGGTCGGCCTGATGAACGTGCAGTTCGCGATCCAGCAGAAAGACGGCAAGGACGTCATCTACGTACTGGAAGTGAACCCGCGCGCTTCTCGCACCGTGCCCTACGTGAGCAAGGCCACCGGCATCCAGCTCGCCAAGGTGGCGGCACGCTGCATGGCCGGCCAGTCGCTCAAGTCGCAGGGAGTGACGAAGGAAGTCACGCCGCCGTATTTCAGCGTGAAGGAAGCCGTGTTCCCGTTCGTCAAGTTCCCGGGCGTGGACACCATCCTCGGCCCCGAAATGAAGTCGACCGGCGAAGTGATGGGTGTGGGCAAGACCTTCGGCGAAGCCTTCGTGAAGTCGCAGCTCGGCGCGGGCACACACCTGCCGAAGTCGGGCAAGGTCTTCATCTCGGTGAAGAACAACGACAAGGCGCGTGCCGTGGAAGTGGCGCGCGGACTCGTCAAGCTGGGCTTCGAGATCATCGCCACCAAGGGCACGGCTGCCGCCATCGGCGCCGCCGGCATCGAATGTGCGACGGTGAACAAGGTGACCGAAGGCCGCCCGCACATCGTGGACATGATCAAGAACAACGAGATTGCGCTGGTCATCAACACGGTGGAAGAGCGCCGCAATGCGATCACCGATTCGCGGCAAATCCGCACTTCGGCGCTGCTGGCGCGCGTGACCACGTTCACCACGATCTTCGGCGCCGAAGCCGCGGTGGAAGGCATGGGCTTCATGGACGAGCTGGGCGTGATCTCGGTGCAGGAGATGCACGCGCAGCTGGCTGCCGCCTGAGCGCCGTCATGGAAACGCAGCTCGTCGAACTGGGCCTGAGCGACTGGAACGCGGCCACGCCGAACGAGGCGTGGATCGCGGAGCTGGAAGCGGGCAAGGTGCTGTATTTCCCGCGCCTGAGCTTCGAGCTGCTGCCCGAAGAGCGCAGCCTGCTCACGCCGAGCCTGCTGTCGCCGGATGTGCGCAACATCAGCCTCGATGCCAATGGCAAGCTCAAGGGCGCTGTCGGCGACGAGGCGGTGCAGCGCAAGGCCGCGGCGATGGTGGGGCGCTTCCGGGCGCAGGCCACGCAGCTCATTCATGGGCTGCTGCCGCATTACACGCCAGCCTTGCGGCTGGCGCCCACGAGCTACCGGCCGGCGCAGGTCGAGACGCGCGTGCAGTCGTGGCGCGCGGACGATCGGCGTTTGCACGTCGATGCGTTCCCGTCGCGTCCCAACTACGGCGAGCGCATCCTGCGTGTGTTCACCAATGTCAATCCTGAAGGCGCACCGCGCGTGTGGCGGGTGGGCGAGCCTTTCGAGAACATCGCGAAGCGCTTCCTGCCGCGCGCCAAGCCGTATGTGCGCTGGCAAGCCAGGCTGCTGCAGGCGCTGCACGTGACCAAGTCGTTCCGCAGCGAGTACGACCACCTGATGCTGCAGCTGCACGACGGCATGAAATCGGACATGGCGTACCAGGAAAACTCGCCGCAGGAAAAGGCCGAGTTCCCGCCGGGCTCGGTGTGGGTGTGCTTCTCCGACCAGACCTCGCACGCCGTGATGGCGGGCCAGTACATGCTCGAGCAGACCCTTCATCTGGCCGCTTCGAAGCAATACAATCCCGGCTCGAGCCCGCTCGCCATCCTGAGCCGGCTGACCGGACGCAATCTCGTCTGACCTGTCCCCCCAATCGACCGCCGAACGGCATCGTTCGGCGGTTTCGCTTTATGGAGAACCAAACATGGCCACCATTCCAATCACCAAGCGCGGTGCCGAAAAGCTGCGCGCCGAACTTCACCAGCTCAAGACGGTGGACCGTCCCTGGGTCATCAACGCCATCTCCGAAGCGCGTGCCCAGGGCGACCTGAGCGAGAACGCCGAATACGAAGTCGCCAAAGACCGCCAGGGCTTCATCGAAGGCCGCATCCAGGAGGTCGAAGGCAAGCTGTCGGCCGCGCAGATCATCGATCCCAGCGAGCTCGATGCCGGTGGCAAGGTGGTGTTCGGCTCCACCGTGGAGCTCGAAGAGGAAGAGACCGGCGACGCGGTGAAGTATCAGATCGTTGGTGAAGACGAAGCCGACCTCAAGCTCGGCCTGATCAACATTTCCAGCCCGATCGCGCGTGCGCTGATCGGCAAGGAAGAAGGCGACACCGCCGAAGTGCAGGCGCCCGGCGGACTCAAGCGCTACGAGATCGTGGCCGTTCGCTACCTCTGATTCTTCGACCCGTGAAAGACCGCATTGCGCTGATGCTGGCCGCCTTCTGGTGGGGTAGCCTCACCACGATCGGCTTCCTGGTGGTGCCGATGCTGTTCGCGAAGCTGGGCAATCCATCGGTGGCGGGCAACTTCGCCGGCCAGTTGTTCGAGGCGCAGAGCTGGATCGCAATTGCCTGCGGACTGATCCTGCTGATCCATTTCAGGTCCAAGGCCGACGAGCGCATGGACGGGCCGGCGATGACGGCGATCTTCTTCATCCTGGGGGCGCTGTTGCTGGCGCTGCTTCAGCAGTACGCCGTGGCGCCGCGCATCCTGGCGCGCGAGAACCTCAAGTTGTGGCACGCCGTGGGCACCGGCATGTACTTCGTGCAGTGGCTGTGTACCGGCGTGCTGCTATGGCGCATGGGCGCCCGCAAGCCGGGCTGAAGTGCAGAGGCGGCAATTGCCGCCTCGTGCCTCTCACTCTTTCCAATACTTGGCGACCCAGCCCGCAGGCCGGATGTACCGGAAGGCCCGGTTGCGGCGGCCTGCCAGCGCATCCGGCGGGTTGCACTCGCCATGGAACACCATGATGCGCGCGCCCTCGGGCACGAAGGGCTCTTCCCAGTAGTTGGTCGGCCAGGTCGGGATGCCGTGGTACTTGAAGCTCGGGCACCAGGCGTCAGGCCAGTAGGCCAGCTTGCCCTGCTTGTGGAGCACGTCGGAGAGGTAAGCCTGCTCGTTGCGGTACTCGGCCTGGACCTTGTCCATGTTGGCGCGGAAATACGCCAGCACGTCGGCATGGGCGCCCAACTCGAAACGGTAGACCGACGAATTGCCGGTGACCCGCTCGCGTCGCCAGGGGCGGGCGTAGTCGTGAATGATCAGGAATTCGCCGGGCTGTTCGAAGAAGGCGTCCAGGCTGCCGACGACCACCACGTCGAGGTCGAGGAAGAGGGCGGTGCCGCGCAGGCCGTGCAGGTCCTGCTCGAAGGTCGTGAGCTTCTTCCAGGCGCCATCGCGCTGGCCCGGGGCCAGGTGCAGATTGAGGGGCGGGATCGGCAGGCACGTCACCTCGGGGTGGATGCCGTTGCCGTCGTCGGTCAGGCACACGAACTTGAAGTCGCCGCGGAGGTTGCGGCGCACCATCGCGTAGAGCCGGTTGACGTATTCGGGGCCGTATTTCGTGCCCCATTTCATGCAGAGGATGTGGCGCTGGGCGCCTTGCGCTGCCACCAAGCTCAGTCCGCCTGGTTGCGCTTCTTGGCCGACAGCGGCCGCTTTGCCTTGGCGCGCTTGATGGTGCCGCCGGGGGTGAGGCGCTGATTGCCGAGCACACGCAGGGTCTTGATTTCGGGGCGCTGGCCGCCGCGCTTGCTGTACTTGACGATCTTGACGTCGCGCGGGCCGGGCATGCGGTCTTCATCGACCACGCGTTCCTTTTCGGGCTTCGGGCGCCACAGCACCAGCAGCTTGCCGATGTGCTGGATCGGGGCCGCGCCGAGTTCGTCGGACAGCTCTCGCAGCATGGCGTCGCGGGCGAGGCGGTCGTCGGAAAAGACCCGGACCTTGATCAAGCCATGGGCCTTGAGCGCCGCATCGGCCTCTTTTTTTACGGCAGGGGTGAGCCCGTCTCCACCGACCATGACGATCGGATCCAGGTGGTGAGCTTCGGCGCGGTGCACCTTGCGCTCGGCAGGGGTAAGTTGAATGGCGGGCATCCCCGTATTATCGACGCGTACACGAAGACCTTCATGAGCACCAAAGCCAAAAGCAAAAAAGTCAACAAGGCGTGGCTGCACGACCATATCAACGACCCCTACGTGAAACTCGCCGCCAAGGAGGGTTATCGCGCACGCGCCGCCTACAAGCTCAAGGAGATCGACGAGTCGCTTGGGCTCGTCAAGCCGGGGCAGCTGGTGGTGGACCTAGGTTCTACCCCGGGCGCCTGGAGCCAGTACCTGCGCCGGCGCATGTCGCCCGGCGGGGCGGCGGCCGGCGAGCTCAACGGCACCATCGTTTCGCTCGACATCCTGCCGATGGAGCCCATCGAGGGCGTGACCTTCCTGCAGGGGGATTTCCGCGAAGACGCGCTGCTGCAACAGTTGCTGGGCGTGCTGGCGGGCCGAAAGGCCGACCTGGTGGTGTCGGACATGGCGCCCAACCTGTCAGGCATCCATTCGGCCGACGCCGCCCGCGTGGCTCACCTGATCGAGCTTGCGATCGACTTCGCCCAGCACCATCTGAAGCCTGAAGGAGCGCTGGTGGCCAAGTTGTTCCACGGCAGCGGCTACGACGACCTGGTGAAGCTTTTCAAGGCGAATTTCCGCATCGTCAAGCCTTTCAAGCCCAAGGCATCGCGGGACAAATCGGCTGAAACCTTCCTGGTCGGCGTGGGCCTCAAGGCCTCGGATACGCCTTGATACCTTGCTGCGCAGGGGCGCGTCCGGGGCACAAACCCATGCCAGCCTATCGCCGCATTAGGGAAATGCCCGCTTTTCGCAGCTTGAAAAGCCTAAAATGGGTCGCAATTGCGTACCCATAGCGCGTTTTTCATCTGTCTGTCACGCGCTTTAGCCTGGAGCTTCGTTTGAACAATCAGTGGTTTTCCAAAGTTGCCGTATGGCTCGTCATTGCCATGGTGTTGTTCACTGTGTTCAAGCAGTTCGACACCCGCGGCAGCGTCGGTTCGGGGACAGTCAGCTATTCCGAGTTCCTGGACCAGGTCCGGAACAATCAGGTCAAGAGCGCCATCATTCCTGAAGGCGCTGCCGGCGGTGAAATCGTCGCCGTCACCAACGACGATCGCAAGATCCGCACGACCGCCACGGTGCTCGACCGCGGCCTCGTGGGCGATCTGATCGACCACAACGTCAAGTTCGACGTCAAGCCGCGCGAAGAGGGCTCGCTCCTCATGACGCTGCTGGTCAGCTGGGGGCCGATGCTGCTGCTGATCGGCGTCTGGATCTACTTCATGCGACAGATGCAGGGCGGCGGCAAGGGCGGGGCGTTCAGCTTCGGCAAGAGCAAGGCCCGCATGATGGACGAGAACAACAACACGGTCACTTTTGCCGACGTCGCGGGCTGCGACGAGGCCAAGGAAGAGGTCCGTGAAGTGGTCGACTTCCTGAAAGACCCGCAACGCTTCCAGAAGCTCGGCGGTCGCATTCCGCGTGGTCTGCTGCTGGTCGGTCCCCCAGGCACCGGCAAGACGCTGCTGGCCAAGTCGATCGCCGGTGAAGCCAAGGTGCCTTTCTTCTCGATCTCGGGTTCCGACTTCGTTGAAATGTTCGTCGGCGTCGGCGCCGCCCGTGTCCGCGACATGTTCGAGAACGCCAAGAAGAACGCGCCCTGCATCATCTTCATCGACGAAATCGATGCGGTGGGCCGTCAGCGCGGCGCCGGTCTCGGCGGCGGCAACGACGAGCGGGAGCAAACCCTCAATCAGATGCTGGTCGAGATGGACGGTTTCGAAACCAACCTCGGCGTGATCGTGGTGGCTGCCACCAACCGCCCCGACATCCTGGACGCCGCTTTGCTGCGTCCCGGCCGCTTCGACCGCCAGGTCTACGTCACGCTGCCCGACATCCGCGGCCGCGAGCAGATCCTCGGCGTGCACATGCGCAAGGTCCCGCTGGGCCAGGACGTGAACCCGAGCGTGATCGCCCGCGGCACGCCCGGCATGTCGGGTGCCGACCTGGCCAACCTCTGCAACGAAGCCGCCCTGATGGCCGCACGCCGCAATGCGCGCGTGGTCGAGATGCAGGACTTCGAGAAGGCCAAGGACAAGATCTTCATGGGCCCCGAGCGCAAGAGCATGGTCATGCCCGAGGAAGAGCGCCGCAACACGGCCTACCACGAGTCCGGCCACGCCCTCATCGGCAAGCTGCTGCCCAAGTGCGACCCGGTCCACAAGGTCACGATCATTCCGCGCGGCCGTGCCCTCGGCGTGACCATGAGCCTGCCTTCGCAGGACCGCTACAGCTACGACCGCGAATACATGCTCAACCAGATCAGCATGCTGTTCGGCGGCCGCATCGCCGAGGAAGTGTTCATGCACCAGATGACCACGGGCGCCAGCAACGACTTCGAGCGCGCGACCTCCATTGCCCGCGACATGGTCACGCGCTACGGCATGACCGATGCGCTGGGCCCGATGGTCTACGCCGAGAACGAAGGCGAAGTGTTTCTGGGCCGCTCGGTCACCAAGACCACGAACATGAGCGAACAGACCATGGAAAAGGTCGACAGCGAGGTGCGCCGCATCATCGACGAGCAGTACGCCCTGGCGCGTCGCCTGATCGAAGAGAACAGCGACAAGATGCACGCCATGGCCAAGGCGCTGCTCGAATGGGAAACCATCGACAGCGAACAGCTCGACGACATCATGGCCGGCCGTGCGCCGCGCCCGCCCAAGGATTGGACGCCGCGCATCCCGCCTTCGGGCAGTGGCGGCAGCGGCGGCACGCCGGCGGTCAATCCCGACCCGGCGCCCACTGCGGCTTGAAGTGGACTTGGCAGCAAGCAACAACGGGGCCTCTGGCCCCGTTTTCCATGGAGAGGTCTGGCAGACCTCACGCTTTCGCATCGACCTCGCGCAGCCGCGCGTGATGGGCATCGTCAACGTCACGCCCGACTCCTTCTCCGATGGCGGTGCCCACGCTTCCACCGGCAGCGCGCTGAAGCACTGCGAGCAGCTGCTGAAGGAGGGCGCCGACATCCTCGACATCGGCGGTGAATCGACCCGCCCAGGGAGCCCCGCGGTGCCGCTCGAGGCCGAGCTGGCACGCGTGCTGCCCGTGGTGCGCGAGGCAGTGAAGCTGAACGCGCCGATCTCCATCGACACCTACAAGCCCGAGGTCATGCGCGCCGTGCTCGATCTGGGCGCTGACATCGTCAACGACATCTGGGCGCTGCGCCAGCCGGGCGCGCGCGAAGCCGTCTCGGCGCACCCTTCGTGCGGCATCTGCCTGATGCACATGCATCGGGACCCGCAGACCATGCAGGCCGTGCCCATGGCGGGCGACGTGATCCCGGCAGTGCTGTCTTTCCTCGGGGAGCAGGCGCAACTTCTTCGTGCGGCGGGAGTCGATTCTTCGCGCATCATGCTCGACCCCGGCGTTGGGTTCGGCAAGACCGTGATGCAGAATTTCGCCTTGCTGGCGCGCCAGCGCGAGTTGCTCGCCGGCGGTTACCCGCTGCTGCTGGGCTGGTCGCGCAAGTCGTCCATCGGCGCCGTCACGGGCATCGAGGCGGCGGGCGAGCGCATGGTACCCAGCGTCGCCGCGGCGGTGCTGGCCGTGGACCGCGGCGCGGCCGTGGTGCGCGTGCATGACATGCGCGACACAGTGGCCGCCCTCGCCGTGTGGCGAGCAATGAAGGCGACACAAGAACCACAACAAAGAAAAGAGGAAACCACATGACCCGCAAATATTTCGGCACCGACGGCATCCGCGGCACTGTCGGCCAGGCGCCCATCACGCCCGATTTCGTGCTGCGCCTCGCACATGCCGTGGGCCGCGTGCTCAAGAGAACCCAGGCGCGTCCCACGGTGCTGATCGGCAAGGACACGCGCATCTCGGGCTACATGCTTGAGTCGGCGCTCGAGTCGGGCTTCAATTCGGCGGGCGTCGATGTGGTGCTGCTCGGCCCGTTGCCGACGCCCGGCGTGGCGTACCTCACGCGCGCCCAGCGCGCGAGCCTGGGCGTGGTGATCAGCGCGAGCCACAACGCCTACCCCGATAACGGCATCAAGTTCTTCAGCGCGCAGGGCACCAAGCTCGACGACGCCTGGGAACTGGCTGTCGAGGCGGCATTGGAGGAAGCGCCGGTATGGGCAGCCTCCGCCGACCTGGGCAAGGCCCGCCGCCTCAACGACGCGCCGGGGCGCTACATCGAGTTCTGCAAGAGCACCTTCGCCAACGACCTGACCCTGCGCGACATGAAGCTGGTCGTCGACGCGGCGCACGGCGCGGCGTATCAGGTCGCGCCCAACGTGTTCCACGAACTGGGTGCGGAGGTCAGCAGCATCGGCGTTTCGCCCGACGGGCTCAACATCAACAAGGGCTTCGGCGCCACGCATCCACAGGCCTTGGTGACCGCGGTGACGACGCAGCAGGCCGACTATGGCATCGCCCTCGACGGCGACGCCGACCGCCTGCAGCTGGTGGATGCCAGCGGGCGCCTGTTCAATGGCGACGAGCTGCTCTACCTCATGGTGGCCGAGCGCATCGCGCGCGGCGAGAAGCCGGCGGGCGTGGTCGGCACGCTCATGACCAACAAGGCCGTCGAAGTGGCGCTGCGCGGGCAGGGCATCGAGTTCGTGCGTGCCAAGGTCGGCGACCGCTACGTGCTCGAAGAGCTGGACAAGCGCGGCTGGCTGCTGGGCGGCGAAGGTTCCGGCCATCTGCTGGCGCTCGATCGCCACACCACGGGCGATGGCATCGTGAGCGCACTGCAGGTGCTGCAGGCCTGCGTGCGCAGCGGCAAGACAGTGGCGCAGCTGCTCGAAGGCGTCACGCTGTTCCCGCAGACGCTGATCAACGTGCGCCTGTCTCCGGACCAGGACTGGAAGTCCAACAAGGCGCTCGCGAGCGAAACCCAGCGCATCGAGGCGGAACTTGGCGACAGCGGCCGCGTGCTGATCCGTGCGAGCGGCACCGAGCCGCTGGTGCGGGTGATGGTCGAGGCGCGCGATGCGGCACAAGCCGACTCGTACGCCCAGCGCCTGGCGGCCACGCTGGGCTGATCGGCGCGCATCGCATGTCGACGCCTGGCCACGCCGCGATCGCGACCCTGATCGCCGACTATCGCAATCCCGCGCACGCCGAGGCTGTCGTGTCCCTGCTGGACAGCTATGCCCGCGATCCGGCTGGTGGCGGCACGCCGCTCGACGCGGCCGTGCGCGAAGCCTTGCCTGCGGCGCTGGCAGCGCGCCCGCAGGCCTTCAGCGTGCTGGCCTACGACGGTGAGCGGGCCGTGGGCCTCATCAACTGCATCGAAGGCTTCTCGACCTTTGCCTGCGAGCCGCTGGTGAACGTGCACGATGTGGTCGTGCTGGCCGGCCATCGCGGGCAGCGCGTGGCGCAGAAGATGTTCGCTCAGGTGGAGCAGGAGGCGCGCAGGCGCGGCGCCTGCAAGCTCACGCTCGAAGTGCTGTCGGGCAACGCGCCCGCGCTGCGCGCCTATGAACGCGACGGGTTCGTGAGCTATCAGCTCGATCCGGCGTTCGGCAGGGCCGTCTTCCTGCAGAAGAAGCTCTGAAAAGAAAAAGGGCCGAGGCGTACCTGTCGCCGTCGGCCCTCACCCCAACCCTCTCCCCCGGGAAGAGGGGCAAGTCAGATCAGAAACGTGTTACCGGCATTTCGGCATCGCCCGCCTTGGTCGGGGCGTACTTGCCCAGCTCCCACTTGGCGATTGCATTGCGGTGCACTTCGTCCGGGCCGTCCGCAAAGCGCAGCGTGCGCGCACCGGCATAGGCGGCCGCAAGCGGGAAGTCGTCGCACATGCCGCCGCCGCCGTGGACCTGCATGGCCCAGTCGATCACCTGGCAGGCCATCGACGGCGCCACCACCTTGATCATGGCGATCTCGTTCTTGGCGACCTTGTTGCCGGCCACGTCCATCAGCCAGGCGGCCTTCAGCGTGAGCAGGCGAGCCATGTCGATCTTGCAGCGGGCTTCGGCGATGCGTTCCTGCGTCACGGTCTGCGAGGCCACGGTCTTGCCGAAGGCCACGCGCGACGAGGCGCGCTTGCACATCAGTTCGAGCGCGCGCTCGGCCAGGCCGATCAGGCGCATGCAGTGGTGGATGCGTCCAGGGCCGAGGCGGCCCTGGGCGATTTCGAAGCCACGGCCTTCGCCGAGCAGAATGTTGTTGACGGGCACGCGCACGTTCTCGAAGTACATCTCGACGTGGCCGTGCGGCGCATCGTCGTAGCCCATCACGTTCAGCGGGCGCACGATGCGGATGCCCTTGGCATCGGCCGGCACGATGACCATGCTCTGCTGCGAGTGGCGCGGCGCATCGGGGTCGCTCTTGCCCATGGTGATGAAGACGGCGCAGCGCGGGTCGGCCGCACCCGAAATCCACCATTTGTGACCGTTGATCACGTATTCGTCGCCCTGGCGTTCGATGCGCGTGGCGATGTTGGTGGCATCGCTCGATGCCACTTCGGGCTCGGTCATCGCGAAGGCCGAGCGAATCTGACCTTCGAGCAACGGCTTGAGCCAGCGGGCCTTGATTTCTTCCGAGCCGTAGCGCGCGATGGTCTCCATGTTGCCGGTGTCGGGCGCCGAGCAGTTGAAGGCTTCACTCGCCCATGGCACCGCGCCCATGATCTCGGCCAGCGGGGCGTATTCCTGGTTGGTCAGCCCCGCGCCTTCATAGCCCGAGGCGGCGGCGCTGTCGACCGGCAGGAACAGGTTCCACAGGCCCTGGGCCTTGGCCTTTTCCTTGAGCTTCTCGACGGTCTTGAGAGCCGACCAGCGCTTGCCGGCGACCGTGTTGGCGGCCAGTTCGGCGTGGTACTCGGCTTCGGCCGGATAGATGTGGTCGTCCATGAATGCCTGGACGCGTTTCTGCAGGTCTTTGGTCTTGGCCGAGTATTCGAAATCCATCTTCGTCTCCTGGTGGGTGTGGGGCGGCTTATGCCTTTTGGGCAAACTGCCAGGCCATTTCGGCCATGGGGCGGGCGCCGCGGGCCGAAGCCACGGCTTGCTCGCTCGACGCGGTGCCGGCCTCGACCCGCTTGGCAATGCCTTGCAGGATCGCGGCCATGCGGAACAGGTTGTAGGCCTGGTAGAAATTCCAGTCGGGCGCCAGCGCCTCGGGTGTGCTGATGCGGGTGCGTTCGCAATAACGGCGGATGTATTCGCTCTCGGTGGGAATCCCCAGCGCGGCGACGTCCACACCGCCGATGCCGCGGCCCGTGGTGGGCGGCATGTGCCAGGACATGCAGTGGTAGCTGAAGTCCGCCAGCGGGTGGCCCAGCGTGGAGAGTTCCCAGTCGAGCACCGCGATGATCCGCGGCTCGGTGGCGTGGAACATCACGTTGTCGAGGCGATAGTCGCCATGGACGATCGACACCTTGCTCTCGTCGCGCGCGCTCGCCGGCATGTGGGCGGGCAGCCAGTCGATCAGGCGCTCCATGGCCTCGATGGGCTGGGAGAGTTCGCCGGTGCCGTCGGCCGAGGCCTTGTACTGCTTGCTCCAGCGGCCGATCTGGCGCTCGAAGTAGTTGCCGGGCTTGCCGTAGCCGGCCAGGCCGCGGGCGGCGAAGTCGACCGTGTGCAGCGCCGCGATGACGCGGTTCATCTCGTCGTAGTGGGCCGCGCGTTCGGCATTGCTGAAGCCGGGCAGCGACTGGTCCCACAGCACGCGGCCCTGCATGAACTCCATGACGTAGAAGGCGCGGCCGATGATGGCCTCGTCTTCGCACAGGCAGTACATGCGTGGCACGGGCACATCGGTGCCGGCCAGGCCGCTCATCACCTTGAACTCGCGCTCTACCGCGTGGGCCGAGGGCAGCAGCTTGGCGACCGGACCCGGCTTGGCGCGCATCACATAGCTTTGCGACGGCGTGACGAGCTTGTAGGTCGGGTTCGACTGGCCGCCCTTGAACATCTCGACCGCGAGCGGACCCTTGAACCCCTCGAGGTTCTTCTCGAGCCAGGCCGCGAGCGCGTCGACGTCGAAAGCGTGCTGTTGCGAGACGGCACGGGTGCCGATGAAGTTGGAGAAGTCCTGGCTCATGTCTGCGTCTGGCTTTTCAGTTCTCGGCTTCGGAAATGCGCCTCAAGGCTGCGCGGTCCAGCACGACCAGGCCGCCCTGTTCGATGCGGATGCTGCCCTCGCGCTCCATGGTCTTGAGTTCCTGGTTGACCCGCTGGCGCGATGCGCCCAGCAGCTGCGCCAGCTCTTCCTG
Organism: Variovorax sp. 10L421; assembly: GCF_056395365.1. Taxonomy (NCBI): domain Bacteria; kingdom Pseudomonadati; phylum Pseudomonadota; class Betaproteobacteria; order Burkholderiales; family Comamonadaceae; genus Variovorax; species Variovorax sp. 10L421. The sequence continues at coordinate 13,312 of NZ_JBFTJJ010000002.1, read as the reverse complement.
CGCCAGCTGCAGGCCGATGCGCATCTGGTTGCCGTCTTCCAGGTTCGGCACGCCGTAGCTGCGCACGAGGTGAATGAGCTGCTTGGCCAGCCGTGCCCGCAGGGGCAGGGTGTTGAGGTCTTCCACCAGCCCGAACAGCGTGCGGATGCGGCGTGCCTGCAGCCGCATCAGCGCCTCGTACAACTCCACGTGCGAGGCCAGGATCTTCTGGAAGTCGGCGCGCGCCACGCACAGGATCGTGGTGTCGCCGTGCGAGTAGGAATCGTGCGTGCGCCGGTCCCCGTCGAACATCGCCACGTCGCCGAACCAGATGCCCGGCTCCACGTAGGTCAGCGTCACCTGCTTGCCGGAGACGGCCGTCGAACTCACGCGCACCGCGCCCTTGGCACAGGCGATCCAGTGTTCGGGAGGATCGCCGCGGGCAGCGATCAGGTCGCCGTCCTTGTAGCGTTTGACGAAGGCGCATCGGAGGATGTCGTGCCGTAGCGATGGAGATAGGGAAGAAAACCAGCGACCACTATTGATCGCTTCACGTTCTTCGATGGTAAGAATGGGGTCGTCCATTGGTCTGTCCTCTCGGCGACTGGAATGCTGGTGGGTGTCACGGGAGCGACGCCGTTTGGCGTTACTCGTACTGCGGCGGCTTCTTTTCGAGGAACGCGGCGATGCCGATGCCTGCGTTCGCATGGTGCAGGTTGCGCACGAAGTGGTCGCGCTCCTGCGAGAGCTGCGTGGCCAGCGTGGCGCCTCGCGCCTCGCTGAGCAGTTCCTTGATGCTGGCCAGCGAGTTCGGCGCGCGTGCATTGAGCTTCGCGGCCAGCGCCAGCGCACCTGCGAGCGCCTGGCCGTTTTCCGTGAGTTCGTTGACCAGGCCGAGCGCATGCAGACGCGGTGCGCCGATGCGCTCGCCGTTCATGAGCCATTCGCTCGCCAGCTGGCGCGGCAACTGCTGTCCCAGGTGCCAGCTCAGGCCGCCGTCGGGCGACAGCGCCACGTTGCTGTACGAGGCCGCGAACACCGCGTCACGGGCCGACACGACGAAGTCGCAAGCCAGCGCGAGCGAGAAGCCGGCACCGGCAGCCGCGCCTTCGACCGCTGCGATGACCGGCTTGGGAAAGGTGCGGATCGAATCGATCCAGTTGTGCAGGCCCTCGATGCTCTCGGCCTGCACCGAGCGGTCGAGCTGCCGGTTGGCCARCAGCCGCTGCAGCGAGCCGCCGGCGCAGAACCATGCACCTTCGCCCACGATGACGACACTGCGGATCTCGGCGCTGTTCTCGGCGCCGTTGAGCGCCTCGATGCCCGCGGCATAGATTTCCGGACCCAGTGCGTTGCGCTGGGTGGGGTTTGCGATCGTCAGCACCATGGTGCTGCCTTCGCTTGTGCTCTTGAGTTCGGCGGTCATGTCTGTCTATTCTTCTTCGTGCAGCAGGCTCAGGCCCAGCGCGCCGCGCCGGCGCAGCCACGGGCTCGGGCGATAGCGCGGGTCGCCGTAGACCGTCTGCAGGTTGAACAGCACTTCGAGCATGTTGGTCGGGCCGTAGAGGTTGCCCATGGCGAGCGGCCCGCGCGGATAGCCGAGACCCAGCTGCACCGCGGTTTCGAGGTCGGCCGGCGTGCACACGCGCTGCTGGCACATGTCGGTGGCGATGTTGACGATGGTGCCGATCACGCGTTGCGTGACGAAGCCGCCGCTGTCGCGGATCACGCTCACGGCCTTGCCGTCGCGCGCGAAGAGGGCGTGCGCGGCATCGCGGATGTCGCGGCGGGTGGCGGGGTTGGTGGCGAGCACGCGGCGCTTGGTGGCGGCGTCATCGATCAGCATGTCGATGCCGATGGTGCGCGTGGCGTCCAGGCGTTCGACCGCGGCGACCGTGGTCACGTCGAAGCCTAGCGGTGCGACCAGGATCAGCGAATGCGGCGCGGCCGCGGCACCGCTGTCGATCTGCGCGCCCAGCGTGTTCACCAGGCGCAGCAACTCGGCGCGGCGTGCTGCGCGCGGCGACACCCAGACCGAAGGCGTGCCCTCGACCACCGGCGGCGGCGCCTCGGGCGTCTGCTGCATCACGCCGTCGTTGTAGCGGTAGAAGCCCTCGTTGGTCTTGCGACCCAGCACGCCGGCTGCCAGGCGCTGCGCGGTGATCACGCTCGGGCGGAAGCGCGGCTCCTCGAAATACTGGTGGTAGATCGACTCCATCACTGGATGCGACACGTCGAGAGCCGTCAGGTCCAGCAGCTCGAACGGGCCCAGGCGAAAGCCCGCCTGGTCCTTGAGGATGCGGTCGATGGTCGCAAAGTCGGTCACTCCTTCGCCGACGATGCGCAGCGCCTCGGTGCCATAGCCGCGGCCCGCGTGGTTGACGATGAAGCCCGGCGTGTCCTGTGCCTGCACGGCGCTGTGGCCCATCTGCACCGCGTAGCCGGCCAGTTGCTTGCAGACTTCGGGCGCGGTCTTGAAGCCCGCGACCACCTCGACCACCTTCATCAACGGCACGGGGTTGAAGAAGTGGAAGCCCGCGAAGCGCTCCGGGTGCTTGAGGCCGGCGGCGATGGCCGTCACCGAGAGCGACGAGGTGTTGGTGACCAGCGTGGCGGCCTCGCTCACCGAGCCTTCGAGCTCGCGGAACAGCTTGCGCTTGACTTCGAGGTCTTCGATGACCGCTTCGATCACCAGGTCGCAGCCGGCCAGAGCCTGGATGCTGTCGATCGCCTTGACGCGGGCGATCTGGGCATCGCGCGTGGCGGCGTCGATCTTGTTCTTCTCGTGCAGCTTGTTCCATTGCGCAACGAGGGCCTCGCGGCCGCGCTCGGCGGCGCCTGCGAAACTGTCGAGCAGCAGCACTTCGCTGCCTGCCTGGGCGGCGATCTGTGCGATGCCGCGACCCATGGCGCCTGCGCCGATGACGCCGATTCGGGTGTAGTTCACTGTCATTTGCTGGAGATTGATGCTGACGAAGACTCTGATTTTGCAGCCCCGTGCGGGTGGGGCGTGACGGGTTTAACGCGGGGGCGCGCTTTCAGGCCGCCCGGCGGCTGCGATCGATGGCCACGCTGAGCGATATGGCGACCAGCAGCAGGCCAAAACCGACCCAGCTCATCCATGCCCCGGCATCGTTGGCAAGCAGCCAGCCGCCGACCGCGGCGCCCACGGCCTGCCCGGTATAGATGCCGGAGCTGTTGAGCGCCACGGAGCCTGGTGCGAGGGCCGGCGCCAGACCCACCAGACGGGCCTGCTGGGCCGAGTTGGCGGAGAAGCAGCCCAACCCCCACGGAACGAGCACGACAGCCAGCCAGGCGAGCGTGGAGGCCAGCGGCCACAGCAGCAGGCTCGAGGCGATCAGCACGGTGGTAATCAGCACCATGCGGCCGGCGCCCACACGGTCGATGAAGCGGCTGACCATCATGTTGCCGACCAGCCCGCAGGCGCCGAACAGCGCCCACATCACGCTCAGCGTGGTGGCGTCCGCGCCGAAGCCTTGCTTGAGGACCGGGCCGAAATAACTGAACAGCACGAACTGGCCGGCCCCCTGCAGCGCCGTGACCGAAACGATGCCCATCAGCACCGGGCTGCGCAGCACGCGCGACCATGCTTCGGCGGTCAGAGCGGCGGGGCGGACGCCGTTCGGCAAGGTGAGCCAGACCGCTGTCGCGCTTGCGACACTGAGCGCCGCAATGGCCAGGAAGGCCATGCGCCAGCCCAGGTGGCCGCCGATCAGCGCGCCGATGGGCAGGCCCAGCACCGAGGCCATGGACCAGCCCAGGAAGACGAAAGTGACGGCGCGTCCGCGCTGCTCCGGCGGCACCAGCATGCCGGCGCAGGCCGCGGCCTGGGGCGTGAAGATGGCTGGAGCGACCACCGTGAGCATGCGCACCGGCAGCAGGGCGCCGAAGCTCGGCATCAGCGCGCAGAGGATGTGGCCCGCGGCGTACCAGAGCAGGCTGAGCGCCAGCAATTGGCGGCGGTCCCAGCCCGCGACCGCCGCAGCCAGCAGCGGTGCGCCGACGCACATCACTGCCGCTGCGGCCGTGATCAGCTGGCCCGCGGTGGCGGCCGTGACCGAAAGCGAGGTGCTGATTTCATTGAGCGTGCCGGGCACCACCATCACGCCCGTGCCGATCACGAAATTGCCGGCGAGCAGCGCCCAGAGTGCACCCCGGGGCGCCGGCCGGTTCACCGGCGAACCTGCAGCGCGCCGGGATTCACGATGTTCGTCGGGTTGCCGTTGATGTAGCTCACCACGTTGTCGAACGCCTGACCGAAGTAGCTCTCGTAGCTCTCCTGCTCGACGTAACCGATGTGCGGCGTACAGATGCAGTTCTCGAGCCGTAGCAACGCATGGCCTTGCAGCGGCGGCTCGCTCTCGAACACGTCGATGGCGGCCAGCCCGGGGCGGCCGCGGTTGAGCGCGGCGAGCAGGGCGTCGGCTTCGACCAGTTCGGCGCGCGAAGTGTTGACGAACAGCGCCGTCGGCTTCATGCGCGAGAGATCTTCCAGCGTGATGAGGCCGTTGGTCTCTTCGTTGAGCCGCAGATGCACCGACAGCACGTCGGCCGCGGCAAAGAACTCGTGGCGGTTCTGTGCGACCTGGAAGCCGTCGGAGCGGGCCTTGGCGCAACTGGCTTCACGGCCCCAGATCACGACCTGCATCCCGAAAGCCTGTCCATAGCGCGCCACCAGTTGGCCGATGCGGCCATAACCCCAGATGCACAGCGTCTTGCCCTTGAGCACCGAGCCGATCCCGAAGTTGGGCGGCATCGAGGCCGACTTGAGCCCCGACTGCTGCCACGCGCCGTGCTTGAGGTTGCTGATGTACTGCGGCAGCCGGCGCATGGCGGCCATGATGAGCGCCCAGGTGAGCTCAGCAGGCGCCTGCGGCGAGCCCGAGCCCTCCGCGACCGCGACGCCACGTTCCGTGCAGGCAGTAACGTCGATGTGCCCGGCGACACGCCCCGTCTGCGAGATGAGCTTGAGCTTCGGCAGCTTTTCGATCAGCTGGCGCGAGATCTGGGTGCGCTCGCGGATCAGCACGATCACGTCGGCATCCTTGAGGCGAACCGAAAGCTGCCCGATACCCTTCACCGTATTGGTATAGACCTTGGCCGCGTACGCGTCCAGCTTGGCGGCGCAGCGCAGTTTGCGCACGGCGTCCTGGTAATCGTCGAGGATCACAATGTTCATGGCGTGCCATTGTGCCTCGCAGCATTGGAATGTCGTGCCAGTGAACGTTTGGATACCCACCCCACAGCCGCTCGCAGGGGTGTTCTGGCTCAGTGAAGGCGGGTCGAACGAGGGGCCGCGGCCGCGGTCTCGGCGGTTTCGAGTGCGGCCAGCCGGTCGAGTTCGGCGCAGACATCGGCCATGCGGCCCGAGATCACGACGCGGTTGCTGCGCTGCTGGCCCATGCCGTCGACCACGCGAACCACGCGCAACGGACGCGCCGGCGCGGCGCTGGCTGCTGTGGGTGTTGCACCGCCGCCGGCGCGGGCGGTGCAGGCAGGGCGCACCGCCACGTAGCGAAGTCCGGTCGAGGATTCGGCAGCGTCGAGGCGATCCCTGCGGCGAGGACGGTGTGCCGGCATCAGGCGGCTGGCCAGCGATTGCAGCGGCATCCAGAAATCAGCGATGGCGAGGAGGGCGATTCCCATGTGAACTCCAAAAAAGTATGAGGTTGAACACAGGCAGGATTTCTTGAGTCGGCTGCGACAGGGTGATGGCGACTCTTCGCCATACGCCCGCCACCTGTCGCTGCCGGATGGGGTGCTGCAAAAAGCAGGCCGCGGGGCCTACATCAGCATGGTGTTGCGGATGAGCCCGACTGCGAGGCCTTCGATTTCGAAGGGCTCGCCGGGCTGGACGATGATGGTCGGGTAGTCGGGGTTCTCGGCGTGCAGCTCGATGACCTGCTTGTTGCGCTTCAGGCGCTTGACGGTCACTTCGTCGCCCAGGCGCGCAACCACGATCTGGCCATTGCGCGCTTCCTTGGTGGCCTGCACCGCGAGCAGGTCGCCGTCCATGATGCCGGCGTCGCGCATCGACATGCCGCGCACCTTGAGCAGGTAGTCGGGCTGGCGCTGGAACAGCGTGTTCTCGACGTAGTAGGTCTGGTCGACGTGCTCCTGCGCGAGGATGGGCGAGCCGGCTGCGACGCGGCCGATGAGCGGCAATGCCAGTTGGGCCATGCCGGGCAGCGAGAGCGAGAACTGGCCACCTTCGCGGTGGCGTGTTTCATTGAGCGAACGCAGGGCGTCGCCCTTGAGGCGGATGCCGCGCGAGGTGCCGCTCACGAGCTCGATGACACCCTTGCGCGCCAGCGCCTGCAAATGCTCTTCGGCGGCGTTGGCCGACTTGAACCCGAGCTCGGTGGCGATTTCGGCGCGCGTGGGCGGCGCACCGGTGCGTGCTATGGCGCTCTGGATCAGGTCCAGGATCTGCTGCTGGCGGGCTGTAAGCTTCACGGCGAACTGCATATGTGGTTCCTTGCGGCACTGGCTAGATATCCAGTAGCTGTATTTTTAACCAGTTTTTAAAAGTTGACAAGCTATGGTCAATTCCTCTTCGCCTGAATCGCGCCGCCGTGTCGTGGTTTTGGGCACGGGCGGCACCATTGCCGGCCGGGCCGCCAGTAGCGGCGACAACATCGGCTACACCGCGGGACAGGTCGGCGTGGCCGACCTGTTGGGCGGCATCGAGGCGCCTGAGGGCGTGTTGCTGGAAGCGGAGCAGGTCGCGCAGGTGGACAGCAAGGACATGTCGTTCGCCATCTGGCAGCAACTGGCCCGGCGCAGTGCGCACTGGCTGGCGCAGGCCGACGTGGCAGGCGTCGTGATCACGCACGGCACCGACACGCTCGAAGAGACCGCATTCTTCCTGCACTCGGTGCTGGCGCCCTCCAAGCCCGTGGTACTGACCTGCGCGATGCGCCCGGCGACCGCGCTGGCGCCCGACGGACCACAGAACGTGCGCGACGCCATCAGCGTTGCCGCGACGCAGGGCGCGCGAGGCGTAGCGGTGGTGTGCGCCGGCACGATCCACAGCGGCATCGACATCCAGAAGGTGCACACCTATCGGCCTGACGCCTTTGCTTCAGGCGATGCTGGGCCCGTCGGTTATGTCGAGGAAGGGGAGGTTCGCCTTGTCCGGTCTTGGCCGGAAGGCGCTGCATCACACGCGTCGAAGGTCTTCCTGGAGGCTGCGGTTCAGTGGCCCCGCGTCGAGATCGTCATGAGCCATGCCGGCGCCAGCGGTGCTGTGATCGATGCGCTGCTGCAGTTCGGCGGTGCCGATCCCGTGCGAGGACTGGTGCTTGCCGCCACTGGCAACGGCACCCTGCACCACGCGCTGGAAGCGGCTGCGCTCAAGGCGCAGGACGCAGGCGTTGCGGTTGTTCGCGCCACGCGTTGCGCCAACGGGCGCATCCTGCCGAAGGCCGGGGACGAGCTGCGCGATGCTGGCGCATTGACGCCCGTGAAGGCGCGCATCGCGCTGATGCTGGAACTGCTGGGGTGAAAGCAAAACCGCCCCGTACAGGGGCGGTTGGGAGGATCAGCTGTTCAGGGCAGCCAATGCACGTTGCGTGATTTCGTCCACCGTGCCCACACCCTTGATGGCGCGGTATTTCGGGGCGGCGGCCGGGTCGGCCTCGGCCCAGGCCGAGTAGTAGTCGACCAGCGGACGCGTCTGCTGGCTGTACACGTCGAGCCGTTTGCGCACGGTTTCTTCCTTGTCGTCCTCGCGCTGAATCAGTTCCTCGCCGGTCACGTCGTCCTTGCCTTCAACCTTGGGCGGATTGAACTTGACGTGATAGGTGCGGCCCGAGGCCGGGTGCGAGCGGCGGCCGCTCATGCGTTCGATGATGTCGCCGAAGGGCACGTCGATCTCGAGCACGTAGTCGAGCTTGACCCCCGCTGCCTTCATGGCATCGGCCTGGGGAATGGTGCGGGGAAAGCCGTCGAACAGGAAGCCGCCGGCGCAATCGGGTTGCGCAATGCGTTCCTTCACAAGATTGATGATCAGGTCATCGCTGACCAGTGCGCCGGCGTCCATGACGGCCTTGGCCTGCAGGCCGAGCGGCGTGCCGGCCTTGACGGCGGCGCGCAGCATGTCGCCGGTCGAGATTTGGGGAATGCTGTATTTCTGGCAGATGAAAGCCGCTTGCGTGCCTTTGCCCGCCCCGGGCGCGCCCAGCAAAATTAGTCTCATGGTTTCCTCGGACGGTTCTTGGATTTTGTGTCGCACCAAGCGTCGGCCCCAGGGCTGGGCTAGGCGGAGTTGCTTCGAGGATAGCACGCGTGCCCGCGAAGAATTTCCGCTGCCGGGCAGGCTGCGGAGCGTCTCAGGCGGGGGGTGCGGCGGCAAAGACGGCACGCACGCGCGCCAGATCTTCGGGCGTGTCGATGCCCGGTCCGGGGGCGACATGGCTCACATGCACCGCGATGCGATGGCCGTGCCATAGCGCGCGCAGCTGTTCGAGTGCTTCGGTGGCCTCGACAGGCGCCGGCGGCAGCGACGGAAACTTCCGCACGAAGCCCGCGCGATAGCCGTAGATGCCGATGTGGCGCAGCGGGGCGGGCGTGGGCAGCACCGCGGGGGCCGCGCCGTTTGCGGAGCCGTCGCGCCACCACGGGATCGGTGCGCGGCTGAAGTACATGGCGTTGCCTTGCGTGTCGAGCACGGCCTTCACCACGTTGGGGTTCATGAAGTCGCCGATCGAGTCGATCTCGTGGGCCGCTGTGCTCATCGCTGCTTCCGCATGGGTGGCCAGCGTTGATGCCACGGCGTCGATCAGCGCGGGATCGATCAGTGGCTCGTCGCCCTGTACGTTGACAACGATGTCGTCGCCGTCCAGGCCAAGCTGCTCACAGGCTTCGGCCAGCCGGTCGGTGCCGCTGGGGTGGTCCTGGCGCGTCAGGATGGCTTCGACGCCGTGCGCCTTGCACGCCGCAACGATCGAAGGATCGTCGCCGGCGACCACCACACGCGCCGCGCTGGATTCGCCGGCGCGCTGCGCCACGCGCACCACCATAGGCAAGCCAGCGATGTCGGCCAGCGGTTTGTTGGGAAGCCGTGTCGACGCCAGGCGCGCCGGCACCAGAACGGTGAAGCTCACAGCCCGAGCTCTTCGTCGGAGAGCGTGCGCGCTTCGTTCTCGAGCAGCACTGGAATGCCGTCGCGCACCGGATAGGCGAGGCGCGCGCTGCGCGAGCAGAGCTCCTGCTTCTCGGGGTTCCAGGTTAGCGGACCCTTGGTGACGGGGCAGACGAGCAGTTCAAGCAGCTTGGTATCCATCGAGCGATGATAGCTTTGCGTCGAGTGCGGTGAAGAATTCCGGCGAGGGCGCGAAGTGCAATGGCACTGCCAGCGCATCGGGCGCCTTGCGCCACACCTTGACGGCATCTTTTTCCGTGCAGACGATGGTGCGTTCGGTGGCGGCAGGGCGCTGCCAACTCCCGAAGTCAAAGTGGTCGGGCAGTGCGATGGTTTCGGCGAGCATCAGGCCGCGTGCGCGCAGCATGTCGAAGAAGGCCTCCGGCCGCGCAATGGCTGCCAGTGCCACCAGGGGCCGGCCTGCAAGGGTTGCCAGGGGCACGCGTTGTCCGCTGCCGGTCAAGGCGTCGTATGCGAGCGCGCGGGTAGCGGTGTAGCCGCCGGCGAACGCGGGCCGTGCGCCGCTGTGCAACACCAGATCGCATGGCCGCGGCCAGGCTTCGCGCAACGGGCCTGCAGGCAGTCGCCAGCCGTTGCCGATGCCGCGGTCGTCGAACACGCAGATCTCGATATCGCGACCCAGTGCCAGATGCTGCAGGCCGTCGTCGCTCACGACGACCTGCGTGGCCGGGTGGCTGGCGAGCAGGGCGCGCGCCGCATCGATGCGTTTGCGCGCCACGAACACCGGCGCCTTCGTGGCATGGTGAATCAGCGCAGGTTCGTCGCCGACATCCTGTGGATCGCTGTCGCCGAGCACCTCGCGGCAATCGTCGGTGCGCCGGCCGTAGCCGCGCGACACCACGCCGACCGTCAGTCCTCGCGCCTGCAGATGCTGGACGACGGCCATCACGACCGGTGTTTTCCCCGCTCCACCCGCGATCACGTTGCCGACCACGATCACCGGGACGGGCACCCGCTCGGTCCGCAGCCATCCCAGCCGATAGAGCCAGCCCCGCACCGCGAAGAGCGCGGCATATAGCAACGACAATGGCCACAGCAGGCAAGCCAGCGGGCCTCGGCGCAGCCAGGCACGCTGCAGCCGCGAGGCGGACGGCGAACCCGCCTTGCTGCTGCTGCGGCCGTCGGAAGGCACTCAGTGCCCGGCTTGTGCCGTCGACTGGGCGGCGAAGGTGATCTGCATCATGCCGGCGCGGCGCGCGGCCTCCATCACCGTCACCACGGCCTGGTGCGGGCTGGTCGCGTCGGCGCTGATGATCACCACGCTGTCCTTGCCGCCGGTGGCCGCGGCGGCGAGGGCTGCCGTCACGGTTTCCACGCTGCGGTCGGCCACCGGGCTCTTGTTGATCGAGTAGCGGCCGTCGGCCGACACCGCCACGATCACTTCCTTCGGATAGTCACGCTGCGCGTCGACGTCTGCCGTCGGCAACCTCAGCTGCATTTCGGTGAACTTGCTGTAGGTGGTCGACAGCATCAGGAAGATGAGGATCACCAGCAGCACGTCGATGAACGGGATCAGGTTGATCTCCGGCTCGTCGCGCGCACCATGGCGGAACTGCATGCGGGCGCGGGTCATGACAAGCCTCCGCCGGGCCGCCCCAAGGAGGCGGCGGCCCCCTCGGGGGGCAGCGCAGCACACGCAGTGGCAAGCGTGGGGGTCATCATTTGCGCAGTGCGTTCAGGTGGCGGGCGAAGCGCTCGCCGGACAGTTCGAGGTTCAGCAGGTATTCGTCGACGCGGCTGCGGAAGTAGCGCCAGAAGATCAGCGTCGGAATGGCCACGATCAGGCCGAAGGCCGTGTTGTAGAGCGCGATCGAGATGCCGTGCGCCAGCTGGGCAGGATTACCCGAGCCGACAGCGCCGCTGCCCGGCGACTGCGAACCGAAGATCTCGATCATGCCGATCACCGTGCCCAGCAACCCCAGCAGCGGGGCTGCCGAGGCGATGGTGGCCAGCGCCGGCAGGTAGCGCTCCAGCTTGTGCGCCACCGTGCGGCCCGAGGCCTCCATGGCGRCACGCAGATCGTCTTCGGTACAGCGCGGGTTGGCGTTCAGCGCACGCAGGCCGGCGGCCAGCACCTGGCCGAGCATCGAGTTGCGTTCAAGTTTGGTCACGATGTCCGGGCCGGGAATGGCCCCGTGCGACACGGTGATGGTTTCGTCGAGCAGCTTCGGCGGAAGTACCCTCACGGTCTTCAGACTCGTGAAACGTTCTATAACCAGCGCGAGCGCAATGACCGAACAAGCGAGCAAGGGCCAGATTGGCCAACCCGCGGCAACTATGATGGAAAACAAGAAAAAATCCTCCGGCCCGTAGACTGCAAATGCGCGGCGATTATCCACCGAGCCCACCATCGGCACGCACCTTGTTTTTGTGTCGGCAAGGACGCACAGATTCTGTGGATAACTTTGTGATTAACCTGCTACGCAACTCGTCCGGGCCCGCATGGGGCGGCCTTTCTGCTAGATCGACTGAATTTTGAGCAGCACTTTTTTTAATGAAATCAACGGCTTGCACGAGAAACCGTGCGTTTGCCTCGCTCCAGGGGCTGACGCGGGGCCGCATGCGGCCTGTTGTGGACGAGTGGCATCTGGCCGAGCGTGCATTCTGTGAACTTGCGTGAATCGAACTCCGCGCCGGGGCCGCGCGTCTGGGCCGTCGGCGCGTTGTGCCGGGCGGTGGCCGACGCACTCGACGCGCGCTTCAATCCGGTCGCGGTGCGGGGCGAAATTTCCGGCTTCTCGCGAGCCTCAAGCGGACATTGTTACTTCTCGCTCAAGGACGAGTCCGGCCAGCTGCGCTGCGCGATGTTCCGCCGCGCTGCCGGTTTGCTCGACTTTTCGCCGCGCGATGGCGATCAGGTCGAAGTGCGTGGGCGCCTTGCGGTGTATGAGCCTCGCGGCGATCTGCAACTGGTGGTCGAGAGCTTGCGGCGGGCCGGGCAGGGCGCCCTGTTCGAGCAGTTCATGCAGCGCAAGGCACGCCTGGAAGCCGAAGGCCTGTTCGATCCAGCGCGCAAGCGGGCGTTGCCGGCCATGCCGCGGGCGGTCGGCATCGTCACGTCGTTGGGCGCGGCGGCCTTGCACGATGTAGTGACGGCGCTGCGAAGGCGTGTTCCGCACATCCCGGTCGTGCTCGCACCGGCGGCAGTGCAGGGAGTCGGCGCACCAGCCGAGCTGGTGCGGGCGTTGCAGTCGCTCTACCGCCTCGAACCTGCCGTCGACGTGATCCTGCTGGTGCGTGGCGGTGGCTCCATCGAAGACCTTTGGGCTTTCAACGACGAGACGCTGGCGCGCACCATCGTGCAGAGCCCGGTGCCGCTGATCAGCGGCGTGGGCCACGAAACCGACTTCACCATCGCCGATTTCTGCGCCGACCTGCGCGCGCCCACGCCCACGGCCGCGGCAGAACTGGTGAGCGCGCCGCGCGACCTGTGGCTCGGTGCACTCGATCTGCTCGACGAGCGGCTCGGCGATGCGCTGGATGGGCGCCTCGACGCGCTCGGGCAGCGCATCGACCAAGCCGCGGGACGCCTGGGCCGCCCCTCGAACCTCGTGGCGCGGCAGCAGCTCCGATTGGCGCATCATGCGCAGCGCCTGCGGTATGCGGTGCTGTCGAGACGGGAGCGCCTGTCGCAGACGCCGCGGTCGATCGCGGCCGACTTTCCCTTGCGGCTGGGGCGCGCACTGGTTCAGCGTCGCGAGCGCCTGGAGAGCATGGCCTTGCGTTTGCGGCTGCTCGACCCGGCCCTGGTCTTGCAACGCGGCTATGCGTGGCTGACCGACACAGACGGTCATGCGATCGTCAGCGCAACGCAACTGGCGGCGGGCGACGCCGTCAAGGCGCGGCTTGCTGATGGCGAAGTCGACCTGACCGTCACGCCGGGCGATGCAACGGGCACACGTCCGACGCTGCCTCGCTAATTACTTCCTAGAATCGCTGATTCCTACAACCAACCCGCGAGAAAAAAATCATGGAACATGTGCTCCCACCCCTGCCTTACGCCCTCGACGCACTGGCGCCCGAGTATTCGAAGGAAACCCTCGAATACCACTACGGCAAGCACCACAACGCCTACGTGGTGAACCTCAACAACCTGCAGAAGGGCACCGAGTTCGAATCGATGACGCTCGAGGAGATCGTCAAGAA